>CALARR010000132.1 GCA_937889015.1 uncultured Planctomycetales bacterium
CCACGGGGCTGTATCTGGCGGCGGCCTTGTTCGGCCTGGCGGGCTGGAACACGCCGTGGGGCCAACGCGTGGGATTGACCGCGTGCCTGTACATGCTGGCCTTTGCCGTGGCCGGCCAGCAGTTCAATGCCTATTGGGGCTGCGTGGTCGCCCCACTGTGGTGCCTGGCGGTGGCCCGAGTGCCTGCCTCGTTGGCCGACGTGTGGCGCGCGTCACGCACGGCGCCGAGCGTGCGCCAGCAGCACGCAGCTTAGCGAAAACAGCACGATCAGGCCCGTGGCGCTCAGGGCCGCTCCTGCTTGCAGGCTGCGGGGACGGAACTCGAAGTGGATTTCGTGCGCGCCCGGGCCCACCGCGCATCCCAGAAAGTCGCCGTTGACGCGAAGCACTTCGGCCGGCTGGCCGTCGATGCGCGCCTGCCAACCTGGATGGTAGCTTTCGCTGAGCGTCACCAGTTTCCGGCCCGGGGCCTCGACGCGCAACTCCACGCGTCCGGGCCGATCGCGCTGGATCAGCACCTGGCCCGATGCGCCCGGATCAAGCCCGATCGGCTGCTGGACCAGAGCCGTCTTCTCGATATCCAGCCTGGCCAGGTCGGCCGCCGGATGGAGCGACACACACGCGTCACCCAGCAATCGCGCTCGGGGCAGAGGCTGGGGCACGGCCAGCCAGTCCTCGTCGAATTCGCCGAGACCGGCAATCTGGGCCAGTTCCCCTTTGCGGCGAACCCACTGCACCCCGGCAACGCGCAGCGCCGGCAGGGTGTGATAATCCAACTGCCGCCCCGGCTCCAGGCCGCCTACGAATCCGTCGACGCGTTGCCAGCCGCGCAGCGTCAACTGATTGCCGATGCGTGGCCGGGGATCGCCATTGAGCACCAGGTCGACGGCAATCCGGCCTGCTGGCTGGCCCGGCGGAGCCACGGCCGTGGCCAGATAGTCCTCCAGTCGCTCGGTCTGAGGCAGGACCGTGACGCTCAGCCCATAGTAACCCTGGTCAACAATTGCCAGCACGATCAGGGCCGCCGGGGCCCAGCGTGCACCGCGCGCCGCCAGCCAGATCAGTCCGGCAGCCATCGCCAGCAGGGCCGGCCCAGCCCAAATCGCCCACGGCGATGCCGTGACATGCTGGGGCCAGACCCACGGGCCCGCCAGCGCCACCAACACGCCGGCCAGCACGACCAGCAGCAAGGGCCGAGCACGGGCCGCCGTAACTTGCGCTTGCCGCCGCATCAGGGCCGCAAAGCCCAAGGCGGCCAGCACCGCGCCCGCCAGTTGCACCAGTCCGATGTACCGGCAAGGGAAGCGAAAACACCCCACGCCCGGCAGCATGCGCAACAGGCTGTAGATGTGCCCTGCCGGCCCCAGGGCCAACAGCAGGGCCAGCAGGCCGAGGACGGCCGACGCGATCGCCAGCCGGCGCAGACCGCGGTTGCGCGGCGGATTGGCACGCAGCCACACGATCAGCAGCAGCGGCACAGCGCCCAAGTAGCAGCCCGACTCGATCGTGGTGCCGTCGATCGCGCGCTGGGCAAACAGGTACGGGGCGATCCACTGCACGAGGTTCAACGGATGCAGCGCGCCGGCATTGAAGAAGTCGCTCCCGGCGGCCAGCCGCGCGGCCCGAGGGAGCTCTTCCAACGTGGGCAGGAGTTGAACCGCGCCCAGCAGCAGGCCCAACGCCTTGCCGCCAATCCACATGCCGGCCCACGCCAGAATCCTGAACGGACAGCGACCGTTAGCCAGCGCCAGCGGCTGCGCTGGCCGCAAAAAGGCCAATTCCACCGATCGGTACAGGGCGTACAGGCTCTCGGCCAGCAGCGAGAACCAGAGAAATTGCGGATAACCCAGCAGCACCTGGCTGCCGGTCAGGGCGCCCACCGCCGCCATGGCCAGCAGCCGCGCGCCAGCGCTCTCGGCGGTCAGCAAGCACTCCAGGGCCCACAACAACCACGGAATGTGGGCAAACACGGCGATGGCCTGCGGATGGACGAAGCGCAGCAGGGCAAAACTGCCGAAGCTGAGCGCCAAGGCGCCCACCAAGGCCGCGTCGCTCCGCCGCAATCGCCGCCGCAAGAACAGGTAGGCGCCGGCCAGCAGCCAGGGATAGCTGGCCAGCAGTTCCAGGCCCATCGCCGTCTGCAGAGGCAGCAGACGGTACAGCAGTTGGTGCCAGGGATGATAGGTGCCCGCCTCGCCCTCGCCCGTCAGGTGATAACCACACTGCAGGCCGGGCATCCAATCATACGGTTCGCCGCAAGCCAGTTGGCCTGCATAGAACGCGCGCACCGAGAGGTGCAGATTGCCCAGATCGTCGCACGTGTAGAAACGGCCGGCCACAAGCGGCCAGGCCATCACCAGCAGCAGTCCGGCCGCTGCCGCCAACGACCAGCGCACCACGCGCCGCGCGCAGACCACACGCGGCGTACGCCGTGGGGACGCCGCGGTGGGGATCGAACGTTCGGAAATTGGTGCGATTGTCACACCAAACCATACTACAATTGACCAGCGATAGTGTGGTGCATCACCCATATGGGACATTGTGGGGTGCCATGGCCACGCTTGCGTGGCCATGCGGTGTCAAGCTTTGGCATGCCCACGACGAGCGGGCCCACGCCGAGCGTGGGCGTGGCATGGCGCCCGGCGACTGGAACGCTTATGCCGATTCGTCGGGCTGTGGCAATCGAAACGGCCGTGACGCTGGCCTTGTGGCTGGCGCTGCTGGGGTTCGGCCGCAGCCAGTTGCTGCGCGATCCGGGCACGTTCTGGCACACGGTCCTCGGCGAGCAGATCCTCGACCAGGGCGGTCCGGTGCGCGTCGACCCGTTCAGCTTCACCCGGCCCGCCGCGCCTTATGTCGACTACGAATGGCTGGCCGAGTTGGCCATGGGCGCGCTGTATCGGCTGGGCGGCTGGGACGCCCTGCTGTTGGTCACGTCGCTGGTCCTGGCCTGGACGTTCGGCCGGGTGTTCGGGCGGTTGTTGCAGGCCGGCTTGCACGCGCTGCCGGCGGGACTCCTGCTGGGCCTGGCCCTGGCGGCCAGCAGCCACCAGTTCCACGTGCGCCCGCTGGTGATCTCCATGGCCTTGCTAGTCTGGAGCTACGGCCTGCTGGTCGACGTGGAGGCCGGGCGCGTGCCGCCGCGCCGCCTGGGCTGGCTGGTGGTCGTGTTCGTGCTCTGGGTCAATTGCCATGGCGGCGTTCTGGCCGGCATCGGCACGGTGGGGCTGGTGTGCGGCGGTTGGGCCGCAGCGGCCCTCTGGCCTTCGCTGGCGCGGCGATTGCAGTTGCAGCCCATGCGCGTTCAGGCCGTGTGGCTGGCCCCGTTGCTGGCCCTGGCCTGCCTGGCCACGGTGCTGGTCAACCCCTTTGGCCTGGCCATGCCCCGCATCTGGATGGAGATCCTGGCCCTGCCCTTGCCGCAGTTGATCCAGGAGCATTTTCCGCTGGATTTCTCCGAACCCTATGCCTGGTACACGCTGGCCTTGGCCGCAGTGTACCTGATCGTACTGCTGGGCACCTTGGGCCGCCGGCTGCGCGCGACGTGGCTGCTGCCGCTGGTCTGGTTCGGGCTGGCCCTGATGCGCGTCCGCAATGCGCCCTTGATGGCCCTGACCGCCATTGTGGGGCTGGCCGACATGTTGCCCTATTGCCGCTGGTCAGGCTGGCTGGCCGCGCGGGGATTTTTCCAGGCCGAGGCCGTCGAAAATGCCCCTTCGAGCGGTGCGGGACGCCGAAGCTGGGGCGAGACCCTGCTGCGCTGTTCGCCCGCGATGCTCCTGGTACTCTTCCTGGGCATTCAGGCGGCCGGCGTGCGCGTGCCCCTGGTTGGCAGCGGTTGGGCGCGCTGGGATTCGGCCTACTGGCCGCTGGAACTGGTGCCGCAGCTTCAAGAGGCCCAACAGGACGTTTCGGCCGGAGGCCGGATCTTCAACGACCTGCGCCTGGGCGGATTTGTGATCTACCACGCCCCGCGGTTGAAGGTTTTTATCGACGATCGCTGCGATTTCTACGGCCGGACGATGCTGCTGGAGTATGAGAAGGCCCGGACCGAGCGCCCGGAAATGCTGGCCGACTGGCAGCGGCAATACGGTTTTCGCTGGGCCCTGGTCGTGCCCGACACGCCCCTGGACGCCTGGCTGGCAAAGCGTTCCGCGGCCCAGCGCAACCCGGCCTCGGCATCGAAGGATCGGTGGCAGTGTGTAGGCCGCAGCCCCTCGGGCGCCCTGTATCGCCTTGGCCCGTAGCGAGGAGAGGGCAGAGGGTCAGAGGGGCAAAGGGGCAGAGGGACAAAGGGACGCGACGGTCACCCTTCCGTTTTCCGCTCTCGGCTTTCCGCTTTTGGCTCGTGGTATTCTTCCTGTCCGATCGCGGCCAAAGGCTGCGCCGGGCTCAACCTCGCCGCCCTGCGGCTCTGCGGCTCCGCGTTGCTGGTTGGGAGCACTTCACGTCCCGTTTGCGTCGTTCCAACACCCCGCTTGAGTACAAGAAAGACCATTCCTCCCGGCGATACTCTTGCAGTTCGTGGCACGGCCGGATACCAACGAGCCTTGTCTATCTTTTCAATACTGGACCTGTCCCGTCTTCCTCCTCCGTTTTCCTCCTTGGTGGATGTCACCTTTTCCGGCCCAAGAGTCGATGGTCTATTGGGCCTTGCACTGCTAACGGAACAAGGGCGACCGACGGGAGCCCGGCTTTCCGGGGCTGAACGCATCGTAGTGTTCCACAATCAACAACGGAATCAATAGGACACCAGGCCACTATCTCTGGCTCACCTGGATCGTGCAGTTCGGTAGGGCCGTCTTCAAGTCCTGAACAGATATGCCCTTTGTCACCTCCCCCCACAAATCCAGATTGCGAAGCCTTGGAAGGCTTCGCAGTACGTTTACCCACTCGTCGGTCACAGGAACCCCGTCAAGACGGACTGCCTCAATGGCTGCGTGGCCTTTCAGGGGTGATGGGTCCACGGCGCGGAATGCAGGGCAAAACGCAACCTTCCTGAGCGAGGGGAATCCTCGGATGAGCCGCATCCCCGTGGGCGACACCTGACTTGTCACGAAGTCGAGCCTTTGTAGCCCGGCGAGGCCGCCTTGAAGTTGCCCAAGCAACGAATCTACATCTGGGCAACTGTAAATCACGATCTCGGTCAGATTGGGAAACTGGGCCAGGTGTGCCCATCGAGGGTCCGCCAAGTCGCCGGCCCAAACGACGATACTCTTGACCTTGGCTGCGCACCCTGGTGTCTGCCAGATTCTCTCGACGAATTCTGCTTCGTGAATGGGCAACTGCTCAATCGATCCACCTCCTGCAATCTCGTCGACTAGATTGGCTAGGCGAGTCTGCCGTTGACCGTCGCCGTGGGCACTCACGAACCTCGCTAAGGGTCGGGCCACGATCAGGATAAGCAGGAGAACCAGCAGGACGCCACCGCATCCAAACGCGCGGCGGACACCCATACCTCGACGCTGTAGTGGCATGCTATCCATGGAGTCCATTGCACATCCTTTCATGAATGGGACGACAAGAGGCCCCAGGACGGACTATTCGGGACAGAAAACGGGACAGGTCCGATATTGGTAAAACAGAAAGAGAGCCTTCTCGCGTCATGGTTCCCGAAAGTGATCTCGACCTTCGCGACGCGCGGACGACCGGGCGAACGGTACGCCGAATGCTGGCATAGGCACAAGGCACAAAGGGGCAAGGGACAGAGGGACAAAGGGACGCGACGGTCACCCTTCCGTTTTCCGCTCTCGGCTTTCCGCTTTTGGCTCGTGGTATTCTTCCTGTCCGATCGCGGCCAAAGGCTGCGCCGGGCTCAACCTCGTCACTCCGCGACTCCGCGGCTCCGCGTGGCTGGTTGGGAGCACTTCACGTCCCGTTTGCGTCGTTCCAACACCCCGCTTGAGCACATGAAAGACGATTCCTCCCGGTGCTACTCTTGCAGTTCGTGGCACGGCCGGAGACCAACGAGCCTTGTCTATCTTTTCAATACTGGACCTGTCCCGTTTTCCTCCCCGGCTTTCAAGGCGGAGCCGTCTCGATGTCGGGAGATGAGTTGGCAATCGAATCGACTTCCGACGCCTTTTCATCGTCCCGCTTCCTCTGCGTCGTCGCTTTAACTGGTTTCTCAATCGGCGTTTCTGCTCTCAGCCTCCAAACGCAGTCAGTCCATGTGCGTCGGTGTACTGAACAGAAACTGTTTCCGCAAATTGTGCATTGCTGGACAGTCTGGTCTGAGAGGCATTTTGCGCAAAGCTCACGCCCTTCCCTTGCTGCTCCCTCCAACTCCTCACGAAGCGATTTCCGCGATGCAGCCTTTGCTGCATCACGTTTCGACTTGCATTTTCCGCATAGCACCGGTACCCCCGGTGATGCGCCTACACCGTTCGATTCCCGACGCCACCGTACCTAGCGCTCTTTTTGCATCTCCGTCATCTCGCTGATGGGCTGCTCATCCCACTGCACATGGGCCTTGCACAGTGGCTCTCCGCACTCGACGCAGCGCCCACCGACAGCACGGCCAGATCTGCAAGATCGCAGGTCACGGACGACCGTTCTCTTCGTCGGATCAACCCACCGAAACTCGGTGTGGCAGTGTTCGCACGAATACGAGTTGGCGGCAAGTTGGCGAACGTCGCCAGACCCGCAGTTCGGACATTGGACGGGTTCATTGGGCATGGAGAACGCTTTCTAGACCGCGGCAACGTCTACTCGAGCATGAACTTAGTTCGACTTTCGCAGTTATATGGCCAAGGAAATGGCGTTTTCCAGGGTCTGCAGGGCTTTTCTGCTACCCTCGCCGGAAAGCCCTAGCGCTAAAAATTGGTTTCGGACGCTTTCCCGCCGGAGCGTTGTGAGCATGTCCAGGAACGACGCGCGGGTCTTAGTGCGGTACCACGGGCATTCGTCGGGACGGTAATGCCGATGTCCTTCGCGAACGAACCACAGCACGATCAGGCTATACAGCAGCATCGCGACCGGTGCCGTTCGTTCCACCGCCTGGCGGGTCCAGCCTTGCGGCTCTTGGAACCCCAGGTGCTGCTTGCTCTCGTGAAACGCGACCTCCACGCTCCAACGCCAGGCGTACCAGGTCAGCACGTCCTCCGCCTTGGCGGTATGGCACGTCGAGTAGAAGGCTTCTCGACCGCGGCCGCCCCGAAGGGCCTCCACGGCCACGATCTTCAGCGGCCGCTCCGGCACGAAAAAGACCCGCCCCTCGGCTTCGCAAACGCGGGCGTGTTCTTGCCGCCCATAGATCTGCAAGACGAGTCGATGCGCGCGGGAGGCGAGCATCTCTTGAGGAGTGGGCAGGCGGTCGCCACGCTTGCGAGCCCTTCCCTTCTGGCCGGGGTACCGCGCCGGCGCGGCCTCGTACAGCCGCGCCTTCAGGGTCAGTCGACTCGTAAGATCCCAGTTCTCGGGCAGGTGCGCCAGGACACTCCGGCCGCCGTAGGCCGAGTCCGCCACGACGTGAAACCGCCGTGTTTTGTGCGATCGCGCGAGCAAGTGAAGCATCTCCACGGCCAGTTCGGGGCGGGGACGGCAGGCCCGTCGCTCCTTGGCCGCGGTTTTGTGATTGAGGTACAAGCGGAAAAGGATCGGCAGGCAGAGGGGCCGGTCGGGCCAGAGAGGGAAGTGGATAATCACCCCCAACACCACCCAACTGTGCCCCCAGTTGGTGATCACCTTGCCTCGGCTGGAGAGAATCGGGTCGTGATGCATCCCGGTGCCAAACATCTTCAAGCCGCGTTTGCGTGCCAGCGTGTCATCCACCGCCAGAAAGACCACGTCGCCCAGCCAAGGCTCCAGCAGGTCGAACACCGCCAGACCGAGCCGATCACGCGACCAGCGTGCCGCGGCGAAAAGCCGGTGGTATGCGGAGTGATGCTTCAATTCCATCGCCCCGGCCGCCATGATCATTCGCGTCACCGTCCGCCGACTGGCAAAGATCCAGCCCGCCACCAGAACCTGAAAGTTCTCGAACGAAGGACAGGTCATAACAGCGGCCAAGGGTTGCAGAACCAGGACGAACGAGTTAAGAAGAGTCATGGCGAGCCTTTCTTTGGAGAGACTGCGGATTGGCGTCTACAGTCCTCTAGAGCGAGGCTCGTCGTTTATGTCAAATCACTAGCAGTGCCTGCATTGCTGGTGCGAAAGTCGAACTTAGAGGCGGAGCCAAACTGCGATTTTAGTCACGATCAGCACAGTAACGCCGAGAGGAAGCACCGCGTACAACATGATTTGTGCAAACCGATACAGAATGTGACTATCCTCCGCGTCTAGCCATTGTCGCAGTCGTGAGTCGAACTGGCAGAAGAATGAGCGGAGGACTGCCGCTACGAGAATGCGAGCACAGCGCGCCCCTTTTACAGCAGGCTTCTCCGCCGGACTGCTACACCTTGTGCAAAGCCTCCCTTCCACGACGTGCGTCCTGCAAGCCTGTTGGTGACACCTTTCGCATACGGTTCCATGATCTGTGCACACACCTTTACCGCAGATACCACACCTTCCCGCGACGTGATCCGACCAGCATATCTCGCAGGCTTGGCCGCGCTCCACTCTCTGTCGAAGCAACTCTTCAACAGACTCAACACCTCTGTCGCATTCCGCCTTGCAGTTTCCACACAAGATGGCTTCAATGTCCCGAGGTATGCGATGATCGTCAAGCATTTGACGCAGCGAGTCTGGTAACGGCCACTCTTCCCACTCTTCTATCGCAGGTCCGAGCGGGCGCGGCCAATCATCTAGTATCACCATTCTGTAGAAAAGACCTATTAGTTGTTCCTTCGTAGCACCCCAAGGGTTTGCGGTAGATGCCCATCTATATAGCAATAGTCGATATGCTGTGGATCCATATGCAAAATGTCTCTTGCAGAAAGGTTCTCGACACCGAGAGCAGAATCCTACAGATTTCATTCCGCAGGAACACAAGTCCCGATTATGTGACACGGTGATATTGTGGGCAACCGTGATCTTCGTCGGATCGACCCACCGAAACCCGGTATGGCAGTGCTCGCAACGATAGGAATCAGGGGCGAGTTGGTGAACATCGCCAGACCCACAGTTGTTGCAGCGGACTTGTTCGATGGGCATGATGTGTACCTGTCTGACTGCCAGTGAGCTAATCTCCGAACAGCACCCGCAGAATCCACGGCTTTGCAGGAGCCTTGCTACACTTGTGACACCACCCCGTATCGTTGATGTGCTGCTCGCAGACTAGCTGATGACACCTTCTGCATATGGCACCGTGCTGCGAGCAAACCGCTACGCCGCAGTTGACGCACTGTCCCTGAACATGGTCTGAGAAGCATTTCGCGCACACATGTCTTTCTTCCGCCGCCCGGTGAAGTGATTGCTCAATGGCTTCGAGGGCTCTGGCACAATCACCAGCGCATCTCCTACACACGACGGCTTCCTCATCTGCGGGTATGCGGTGTTTTTCCATACACGCCTTGTACAGGCTAGAATTGCAAAACGTGGCCCGTAACCTGGCCATGCAATAGGCAAGGTGATCCGAAGACATTGTCGCCGGCTTGGTGAAACCGGTACCGCCGTGCTCTTGACACACGCC
Source organism: uncultured Planctomycetales bacterium (assembly GCA_937889015.1). Taxonomy (GTDB): domain Bacteria; phylum Planctomycetota; class Planctomycetia; order Pirellulales; family Thermoguttaceae; genus CALARR01. Next base: position 9,572 of record CALARR010000132.1, read on the forward strand.
CTGTCCGCAACGGGAGCAGAAAGCGACCGCAACCCTGCCACATTTGCACACGCTCGGCTTCTGGACAACCGTCTTCTTCGTCGGATCTACCCAGTGAAAGCTGGTCTGGCAGTGCTCGCAGCGATAGGAATCGGCGGCGAGTTGGCGAACGTCGCCAGACCCACAGTTCGGGCATTGAACGGGTTCATTGGGCATAGCGTATACCTCTGCGGACGGGATGGCCGTCACCCGACGAGCACCCCGTCGGTGGCTGTTCCACCGAGTGTCGGCCATTCTACTGGTGGAGGGGGCGACCGTCTATAATGAGGCTGTCGGTTCCGAGTTCCCGGCACCAGAGAGGGTCGCGGGTCGTCAACGCCCCCAGGCGCGACCGCAAACCCGCAGAGATCAAGGAGATCAAGCATGGCGTTGATCGACAGAATCAAGCACGATGCCCCGATGGACGACCTGCTTGTCTGGAAGTACCCCAGCGAGGACATCCGCATCGGCAGCCAGTTGATCGTGAACCAGAGCCAGGAGGCAGTCTTCGTGAAGGGAGGTCAGACGCTCGACCTGTTCGGCCCCGGTACCCATACCCTGACGACCGCCAACATCCCGCTTCTTCGGAAGCTCGTCAACCTGCCGTTTGGCGGTCAGACTCCCTTCTCTGCCGAGATCTGGTACGTCAACAAGACGGTCAAGGGCGGTCTGAAATGGGGAACCAAGGCACCGATTCCGGTGATCGACCCGAAGTACAAGTTTCCAGTCAGCGTGCGGGCATACGGCAAGTGGGGATTGCGGGTTGCCGATTCCCGAACCTTCGTTGGGCAGATCGTGGGTTCACAACTCCGTGCGGATTCATCGAGGATTGACGAGTATTTCGGTGGCGAGATCGTGCAACGCCTTTCGGATGCACTCGCACGGTTTTTCGTGGAGCAAAATGTTTCGATCTTCGAGGCGAACGCGAAGCTGAACGAACTGTCACGTTTCACCGCTGGGCAAATCAGCCCGGAGTTTGCCCGTTTCGGGATCGAGATCGTCAGCTTCAACGTGGAGAACATCAGCCTCCCCGATGACGAGAAACGGAAGTTTCAGGAAGTCCTTGGGCGACGAATGGAAATAGAGCAGATCAGCGAGGCGGAGGTCGGGCAGGCTTATGTCGCCATGCGGAGCTTCGATGTTCTCGAAAAGGCGGCGGAGAATAGTGGCGGAGCTGCGGGCGGCTTGCTAGCGGGAGGTGTCGGGTTAGGAATGGGTCTGGCAGGCGGAGTGTCTGCTGGTCAACAACTCGGCAGCGCCCTCAATCTCACGCCTCAGGGACAACCCAACCCCGCCGATAATGTGGTGGCGAGATTGCAGCAGATCAAGCAGATGTTCGATGCTGGCTTGATTACCGAGCAGGAGTTCAACACGAAGAAACAGCAGATATTGGACGCCATCTGACCGATTTGCTCGGAGATTTGGCCCGTAAGCCGGCACTCTGCCACCGCTTCCTTTGCGTTTCAGTTCAGTCCAGCTAATCTCAGGCCACGAACCGAACGCCCTTTCCTCCGCCCCCGAGAGCCTCGGGCCACGGAGCTTAGCGGTACTGTGTTGAACTGAGGCGATTCGGAGGGCGGCACCGAGGCACGCAAGGCACCTTCGCGCGGCAACGAGTGGGGAATTCTCACGCAAAGCGGCGGGGCACCGGCAGCGAGGCAAGACCAGAAATCAGGCGAGTATCGACGCCAATCTTGCTCCCAGGAGCGTGCTCGATCCTCACCGAGCCAATCTACCTGTCGCTCAGCGGACCTCTGCCGTCTCACACATAACGCACAGCCGCCTTCAACTCCGTCGGAACCGGAATATCTTGCTGCGACCTTCTGAGATAGACTCGACGCAGGCTCTTGAGTCCCAGAAGGGGACTCAAATCGCGCACGCCGGTATCAAACAAGATGATCTCCTGCAGCATGGCCGGCTCACCGACTGGCCGGAGGTCCGAAATTGGACAGCCACTGAGGGAAAGGAATTCGAGGCCCCGTAGGTTTGAAAGAGCGTCGAAAGCTGTAAGTTGCGTTCCCCGAAGGGCGAGTCGTTTGAGCCCCACTAGTCCTGCAATCGCGCTTATGTCGACGAGTTGAGTCCCGCCGATACTCAAATCCTCAAGGCCACGGAGGTCAGAAAGCGGAGCAAGGCTGGCTATTGGCAAACTTCTCGCGCTTATCCGCCTCAGCGACCGCATGCCGGCGAGGGGGGATAAGTCAACGACCGGCGTATTGCGGATATCCAAAACGTCAAGATGATCAAGCCCAGATAGTGGACGCAGGTCCTGGACTTTCGTCGTACGGAGCATCAGAGTCCTCAGGCACCTCAGTCCATGCAAAGGCGATATATCCTCCACCCGCGTAGCAGTAAGGTTAAGGTAGCGCAGTTGTTTTAGCGGAGCTAACGCCGCAACCGAGACAACCGAAGAACGACTTAGGTCTAGATTCAGGAGACTCGTCAGCAAGGACAGTACACTAATGTCGCGTGCCGGCGTTCCTGAAAGATCGAGGGTCTCCAACTCACCTGCCTCGGACAAAAAGGTGAGGTCCTTGATCGGCAGGCGCGCTAACCTAATGCTGCTGATGCCACGGCGCTTAGTGATGCCGAGAAGCCGCGGCGCGATCTGACGCCATTCTGCGACGTCAGATGCCGCGAGGGTCCTGGCAACCTCCCTGCCGTGAGACCCAGCAGCGACGGATCGGAGCACCCATTCCCAGCAGGCGTCGATCGCCGAATCTCTCGCCCCCAAGGTTAGGCCGGAGTGGGGATCGATCACCAAACGAGCCAACAACACAGCCAAGTTGCGGACGTCTTTACCTCCATTCGATACGTTGCAGAACCCTTCCCCGAACAGACACTGTTCTAGCGGCTTTAGCCATCGCGGTTGCTCCGATGCGAGGAGTTCAAACAGAAAAACCAAGGTCTCACGCCATAGGATAGCGGCTGCGGCGGTCTGTAACTCTGACTTATTGGCTCCGGGCGCGATCTCCTCGACCGCGTCAGTAATCCAGTTGGGAGAGACAATCTGCTGCTGGAGAAAGGTCGCCGCAAAGTACTCCTGGAAGGAGAGGTGCAGAAACGCAAATTGATCATCGCCGCGCGGCACCAGAAGTCCGCTCCGTCGTGTCAAGTGGTCCAAGACAGCCGTGGCGTCCGGGTCGCTGCCTTCCTTTCCAGAGTCGCTCATAGCGAGAGAAATCCATTGTCGGACTTGCTCCCCGGATGCGAAGACCTCGGTGCTATCGCCCCTGGACTGTCTCGCTCCACCACAAGACTCCTTACGTTGGCGCTGAATTTCGAAGCCGACGCGTGCGAGCCAGCGTTTCTTTTCGGCCAACGTCTCTGCTCTTCCGTAGATTCGGCGATAGGAATCAATCGTCTCGAGGTAAGCCTGCGTGATTTCGTTGTAAAGGAGTGCTCGTCCGTGCGGCAATCTGGCGCGAATTCGGAAAACCAGCGCCATCATTGTGAGTAAGTTAGGAATTCGCCCCAGCTTTGTTGTTGCAGTGTCGCCGCGAACTGCCTTCACAAGTTCATCTGCTGCGATCTGCGCACGCGTTTCGGAAGCCTCGCGCAACACGTTCCAGTTTAGAGAGAACTGCTCGACTCTAGCATCGTCAAAGGGCGCTACGTATCCGATCGCGGCGATCTGCTGGTGGCCGACCTTCGTTACGCGTGAGGTCTTCTGGAAAGTGGAAACATGGAACGGTACGCTGCTGTAGCCAACTACTCGGGAGGTCAGCAACCATCGGCACTTGTTGTACTTCAGGCGCGCTTCCTCAAACACCTCCTTCAATTCGCGGCGCGACGAGGGGTCGCCAATCTCATCAAGGCCGTCGAGCATTATAAGCACTTGGCCGTCATCGAGAAGTCGCTGTAGATTCGTCAGGGTTAGGAGCCGCCCCATAGGCTGCTTCAAGAATGCGTCGAGCAACGAATCCCACGTCACACCTGGCCCAATACCTAGCTCGCGCAGGATCATTGGTATTGGGATGAGGGAGCCAAGCTTCTCCGTCCATCGAGACGTCGCCCCGTGGTACCTCGCGAGTTGCCAGGAAATCCAACTCACCAATGTGCTTTTCCCGCTTCCAGGATCCCCGAGCAAGACGGCGCACGGGTGCCTTGCTACCCAATCCATCATCGGCCTGGTATGCGACCAGTCCGCAGGAGTGACATCGGGGGAAAGCCACCGATCGGCGATCGCGGGTTCGACATAAAGCCGTTGAATTGGGGCGTTCTGGAGATCCTCAAGACGCGGAAGGCTTACAAATCGAATTATGCCATGGTCTTGCTGGACGCTCTCAAGGTAGAGCCGCATCGCGACTTTTGGCCCGTCTTCCTTCACCCAGCGCGTAAGTGCGGGCGCAAGCTGGATCGACACCGGGTCCGATGTGAACTTGCCGGATGTCGACCCAATGGAGGCGCGCCAGGTCGTGACATTTGTATCGCTAGTACGTTCGTCGAATTTAGGTGGCCAGTCGGCTACATCATCATCCAGAAGGTAAACCAACACGTCTATCCCACGTCGCCGGGCCTCTTCAAACTCCTGCTGGGTGATACTAAGTACGTCCCCAGTCGGCACATGTCCGCGGCGGCGCGCAATGAGTAGTATGCATAGGTGGCAGCCTTCAAGCCTCCGCGTGGAGAGCCGCTTGGGCTCTTCAGCATCTGCGGTCCAGTCCTCCATCGGATCGACGAAGAAGCCGGCCCTCCGGAGTTCCGAGATGACGTGGGCTCTGTGGGCCTTCAGATCCAGATACGTTGAGGAAACGAAAGCCTTGTATTCCATGAGTTCTCTCCGGCCAAACCTTCGACAGCTTTCGAGAGAGCGAAACCGCTATGGACGCGCAAGGAGCACCAGCATTTGCTCGCCTTCCGCTTGCTGAGGCACTTCTGGGCGCAACGCAATAAGGTCCATCTTCGCCGGTGGGGCAAACCACGTCAATCGCTTGCCGTCGCTCGCGAATAGGTCGCCGGTTCTGTGATCGGGAGCACGAGTAACCCGGCAGTGAGCGCACTCTGGAAGTTGTGAGGGTGCCGCAGAGACCGTCCCCGCGGGTGACGCCCCCAAACGCATATTGCCTGCGAGCTTCGCTCACATCGACTGGCGCGAGTCTCCACCTTTTCACTCAGCGAGAAACGGGGCGTCGCCTCACCACTCCGGAAAGTGTTCGCAGAAATACTCTCCCTCGTACCGCCCGTCCCGAAACTCTGGCAGATCAGCCATCCAACCCGGACGAGCGAACTCCCAGTGCTCAAGCACTGCACTCGCATACTCTTGGGCAAGCCCATCCACTTCCCATGGCCCGTCCTCTGACGAGCGTAAGAAGAGCATGGCGTCCCCGTTCGGCGGCGTGCTCACGGCAGGCTCTCGCATCAATCGCTTGGTGACGCAGCTCAGGTGAGTTCTCTTGATGCCGCGAAGTCCGACACCCAGGGACAACGTTGCGGGATCGATGGTCCAGTGCTCGCATAATTGCCGAAGCAGCCCGAGGAAACCGACCACGTTGGCAATCAGTTGTGCGTAAAAGACCTCGTGATCGTCTCTGGTTGTATTGAGAGGGCACAGGCCTAACTCAATCCAGCCCGAACGCTCAAGTGCCACGTAGCGAGTGTAACACAGGTAGCCCGGCCCACTGTGATTCATCGACCCATCGCTCCAAACAAGTGCAGAGCCGATCCGGTCAGGGGAGACGCCGGGGAGGAACGGGTAGGACCGACAGGGGCGGTAGCGGAACTTAGCGCACTCCGCCCAAGCCAGGAATGCCCGTTCATCCGATGAGTTCATCCAGGGCCGAGGTGAGTTGGCGAACACGATCGCCGTCGTTCTTAGAGGTTCAATCCTGTCGCCCCACAAGAGCCCCATCTTCTTGTGGTACGTCGTCGTGGCGAACTCGGGATCCTCAACATTGGCGAGGTGTCGTCTGGACAACTCGGTACGGAATTTCGACGGAGACTGAGGAGCGGTGCCGTAGTTGTTGTGGATGACCTGGGCAATCTGCCCGCCGGACTGATTGGCCGAGAGGATGATTGCACCGTGGTTCACATCCAGGACGACATTCGCAAGGAATAGCTCCTCGGCTCGCGTACCGGGCGGCGACTGATCATGGTACTTTGCCGCGTGTTCCGACTTGAGGGCCCGGAGAACTTCCACGGTGTACACCACATCATCGGCGTCGATAACATCATGGTGAATCGGACACATCAAAATCAGGTTGTCGAACCCTTGCCGTTCCTCTTCGGACTGCAACGGGTCGTGTCGTTTCGACGTGGGCTTGTTCCCCTTGATGTGACAGATGCGGGCCGTGACCTTGCCGGTAGACTCATCGACCAGCGACTGAGGGCATTGTCGGAAGGCGCAGCGATTGCCCGAAACCGCAAATAGACGCTTCAGCGTCGGCACATTGGGTCGTCCCATCAACTTCCTCCCGACGTCTGGTTCTCTTGGCGTGGTCTTTCTCCCCGTTCGGTACAGCAAGCCTTCCGCATTATAGCGGTTTCATCGCGGGTTCGGGCGATGGAAGCCACAGCCGTCAGATACAGCGCAACGACGCGCCGCAGTACACTGAACCCGGATGGCTACACGCACCGATTAGGTCGATCTGCGTCGAATGCCGGCAAAGGTGAGACAGAGATCAGCCATGCAGGAAGTCGCGACATTCCTGTGACCCCTGCCCATCTGGCCCACTTCCCCCATAGTCTCCTTTCGTGATCGTGTGTACACTTGATCGCATGACCTTGCGCTGTGCCGAGTCGACTTGGTGGGACGTCGCCTGTCGCTGCGGGTACCCGTTGCGGATCCAGCGCGACCCCGAGAATCAGGTCCGCGTGTACGCTGTGCCGGAGGCCTGGCGAGCCGTGGGCCCTCGGGTCCGCCGCTGCCCGAAGTGCGGCCAGCGGTTTCCGCCTTTGAACCACGAGCAGTTTCTACGCGTGCTGGGCGACTGATCCAACCGCCGGCGGGAGAAGGAGCTCCCTTTCTCAAGAAGACGCTCCGTTGCCAACCCTCCCGTCGGCCGTTTCATATCTGTAAGCGCGCATCAGTCCCATAGGGCCGCGGGCCGGCATCAGCGGGCGGCGGCTCGGCGGCGGGTGGCGCGACGCGCTTGCTTGGCGTCGGCCCGGTCCCGACGCTCTTCCACCCGGTACTCGCGGATGTGCTCCGGATGTTCCGCTGCCCAACGGTCCGGCCGCAAGGCGGCGTAGTCCCGCTCGCTGGCCAAGAAAAACAGGCGGCCCATCCAGTTTTCACCGGACGGGCCGCCGTGCAGTACGGACCAGGCCTTCCTCCTTCGGTCGAGAAGGGAGGCGGCTTATCAAACGCTCAACTTCAGGTGCTGCACCCTTCGACCGGGGCGCAGGCCTTCGGCTTCTCGCAACAAGTCGGAGCCGGGCAGCAAGGAACCGGGCAGCAAACCTTCACCGGAACCTGCTTGCACACCACCTTGGGCACGCAACGGGTCACCGTGTAAGGAACTTGCTTCGGAACCATCCGCACGCAGTTGATCGTCTGTTGATAGCAAACCGGCTTGCAGACGGTGTAGGGCACCATCTTCGTGCAGGTCTGCGGAACCATCTTGCACACCTTGTAGCACACCTGCTTCGAGCAGGTCTCGCGAACCATGCGGCAAACCTGGTAGGTGCAGGTCTTGACCCGCTGCTCCGGCACCATCTTGCAGACGGTGTAGGTGCAGGTCTTCACCCGCTGCTCCGGCACCATCTTGCAGACGGTGTAGGTGCAGGTCTTGACGCGCTGTTCGGGAACCATCTTGCAGACCTGGTAGGTGCAGGTCTTCACGCACTGCTCGGGAACCATCTTGCAGACCTGGTAGGTGCAGGTCTTCACGCGCTGCTCCGGCACCATCT
>CALARR010000133.1 GCA_937889015.1 uncultured Planctomycetales bacterium
GGCAGGTTGATAACCTGCCCCACGGTTGCAGGAGAAGCCAAGATGACGCGCGGTGGTAGGTGGTTGTTGCCGCTGGCCGTGGTTTTGCTGGGAGGCGGGAACCTGTTTTCGGCCGAGGCGCCGCCGGCGCGCAAGCGGGCCGAGGTGCAGGCGGTGCTGGACCAGGTGCGCGCGGCCGCACCGGCCGGTCCTTTGCGACCCCTGCACGTGGTGCTGATCGCCGACAAGAAGGACCACGGCCCGGGCGAACACGACTATCCGCTGTGGCAGCAGCGGTGGAAGATCCTGCTGGGCGGGGCAAGTCCGGAAGAGGCGGCCGGCGCGCAGGTCAACCTGTGCGGGCCGCCGGCCGCTGATCCGACGGGGAAGGCCTTGAAAGGGGCGCCGCAGGTCAAGCTGAGCACGGCCTGGCAGTGGCCCAGCGCGGAGCAGATGCAATCGGCCGATCTGCTGGTGATGTTCTGCTATCGTTCGGGCGCGGAGCGGAGGACGTGGAGCGAGGAGCGGATCAAGGACCTGGACGCGTACCTGTCGCGCGGGGGCGGGTTTGTGGCGATCCACTCGGCGACCTACACGCCGGGCGATATGTCGCGGCCGGAGGCGCAGCAGACGGTCGGGTTGACGGGGCTGGTGTTCGACAAGTCGATCCTTGTGCGCCACGGCCCGATGACGGTGCGGATCGCCGCGCCGGAGCATCCGATCTGCCGCGGCTTGCCGGCAACGATCGAGTGGACCGACGAGCCGTATTGGCCGCCGGTGGGCGACGTGCAGGCGGTGGAGGTGCTGGCGACCTCGGAGGAAGCGGTGGCCAAGGGGGCCGAGGAGCGGAAGCCACAGCCCATGTTCTGGACCTACGCGAAGGGAAAGGGGCGCGTGTTCGGCTGCGTGCCGGGGCATTTCAATTGGACGTTCGACGATCCCCTGTTTCGCCTCTTGCTGTTGCGCGGCATGGCCTGGGCGGCGCGCGAGTCGCCGTACCGCTTCGATGAGCTGAGCTGCCGCGGGGCCGATTTGGCGGAATAGGTGCGGAAACTGAGGGGCTGAGATCGCTGTTTGTGTAAGAAGGGGAAAAAGGGGGAACCGGGGACGAAGGCAGTCGTTTCAGTTGCGACTCGTCTCCTGCGGCTTGGCGGTGAAGACTCCAGGATCGGCGTGGATTCCCTAGGACCCTCCCGGAGCCTCTGAAGGGTTCCTTGCGCCAAGACGTCCCCGATTCGCCCAAGGATCGCGCCAAGACGCCAGGGCGCCAAGTCGCAAGGAAGCATGAGGAGACGGACTGGGTCCAGCCATCGGCTGGGTTTCCTCCTGTTCGGCTTCCGCGTGTGGGGGCGCGGATACGGAAACGCACGCGCGGTGCGGGACCTGGTTGACAAGAGCGGCGGGGGCGGTTAGCATGCGGGCTATTGGTCCAACCAATTAACCATTGCACACAGACCCTTCCCTCAAGCAGCGGAGAGACGAGCATGGCACAGGGCATTACGCGGCGGCAGATGTTGCAGGCGGCTTGCGCGGCGACCGTGGCGGCGGGTTGCCGTCGGGCCTATGGAGCGGCGGCGCCCAGCGCTAAGATCCACGAGCTGAAGGTGATTTCTCGCCAGCCGGAGCTGTATCACGGTTGGGCGACCCTGGCCCGGCGCCAGTGCGGCGAACTGCTGGTGAGCTATTCCGGCGGCCGCGAGGCGCACGTGTGCCCCTTTGGCCGCGTGGAGATGATCCGTTCCACCGACAACGGGGCGACCTGGAGCGATGCGCAGGTGCTGTTCGACGGCCCGATCGACGATCGCGATTCGGGGGTGATGGAGACGGCCAAGGGGACGATCCTGGTGACGACTTTCACCTCGCTGGCCTACGAGAAGTCGCTGGCGGCGGCCGAGAAGTTGAAGCCGGGCGAGAAGGGCGCCTGGGACGAGACGCGCCTGCGGCGCTGGCTGGAGATCCGCGACCGGCTGTCGGCGGAGGACCGCAAGAAGGAACTGGGCGCGTGGATCATGCGATCCAGCGACGGCGGGAAGACCTGGAGCAAGCCGTACGACTGCCTGGTGAGCAGCCCCCACGGGCCGGCGCAACTAGGCGACGGCCGGCTGTTGTACGCGGGCAAGGACCTGTGGCGCGGCGGCCGGGTGGGCGTGGTGCAGTCGGCCGACGACGGGCTGACGTGGGCCTGGCTGGCGGATCTGCCCGTGCGGCCCGGCGATGACGCGAAGAACTATCACGAGCTGCACGCGGTGGAGGCGACGAGCGGCCGGTTGGTGCTGCAGATCCGCAACCACAACAAGCCGAATGCGGGCGAGACCTTGCAGAGCGAATCCACCGACGGCGGCAAGACCTGGTCGGTGCCGCACACGATCGGCGTGTGGGGATTGCCCTCGCACCTGCTGCGGCTGCGCGACGGGCGATTGCTGATGAGCTACGGACATCGCCGCGCCCCGTTCGGCAACCAGGCGCGGATCAGCGCGGACGAAGGCGCGACCTGGTCCGAGGCGATGATCCTTTCGGGCGACGGCCCCGGCGGTGACCTGGGCTATCCGTCCACGGCGCAACTGGCGGACGGCTCGCTGCTGACGGTATGGTACGAGCGGCTGAAGGAGTCGCCGCGCGCCGTGCTGCGCCAAGCCCGGTGGTCGCTGGAGTAGTTTCTGTTGCGGAAATTCCACGCCGGGGCATCGTGAGCGCTGCGAAGGATCTCGAAGCGGACGGATTCTTCGCGCTCAGAATGACCGATCTCAATGCGGCTTTCCACAGCACAACGCAGTAGGCCGCGCGGCTATCGGCCGCGGGAGAAGCCGAGGTAGTCGAGGTCCAAGGCGTGTCCGTCGGTGTTTTCCAGGCGGATGGTGTGCTTGCCGGACTTCAGCGTAAAAGGCTTGCCGTCGCTGTTGACGAACGTCATTTCGTCCCAGTCCTGCGGCCGATCGCCCGTGCCGCGCGTGGCGAAGAAGCTGATCTCGCCGACTTCCGCGTCGTCGACGCACAGGCGGCGAGTCACCTTGTCGGCGGCATGGTACCGCAACAGCAGGTCATAGCGGCCGTTTGCGGGCACGTCGACGGACCATTGGAGGAAGTGGCCTTTCTGGTCCCAGTGGGAGATGACCTTCACCTTGGCGGTAGAGTCCAGCGCTCGCACCTGGACCTGGCCGCCGCCCTGGGTGGAGAAGGCCTCGGCCTGGGTGAGGGCAGCGACCGGCGGGGCCAGGCCGGGCAGTTCGAACCAGGTTTCGCCGCGGAGGACGCCCTGCTGCGTCTTGAGTTCCGCGAGAATTCGACCGGTCAGCGGTTTTCCGGTCGGCAAACCCTGCAGGGCGATGGTCTGTGTGAAGACCTGGCCGGGCTGGACGTCGACAGACAAGCGGTCGCTGGCCAGGGTGAAGGGCCCTTCGGCGCGCAGGGCGAGTGTGCCTGAAATGGCGCGGCCGGGTGGCGTGGAGACGACCACGCGGCAGGCGTGGGAATCGCCGTCGCGCACATGGCGGAGATTGAGATTGGGGGCCAGGGCGGCCGGGGGCACGGAGATCGTGGGGGGCGTTTCGTAGCCCATGCTCGACATGCAGACGCAGGCGCGGTAGATGGGGTCCTGGGTGAGGCAGACGCGGCGGTCCATGGCCGGCAGCGTGGTGGAGTAGATCCGCAACTCGCCCGGGGCGGCGCTGATGATCTCTTCGCGCCAGTCGCCGAGCAGATCGACAACCTTGCCCGACTCGGGGCGTGCTTCGAGCACACCGCCGTCGTGTTTGAAGATCCGGCCGCGGAAGACCTCGCGCTGCAGGTCAGCGTCCCAGAAGACGGTGGGGGCCGTGGCACCGTAGCGCAAGCCCGTGCCGAGCAGGGTGCCGTCGATGTGGAACAGCCAGCCGCGGTCGGAGCGCTTGGTCTTATCGATATCGGCGCCGTAGCATTCGCAGCCGGGCAGGGCCGGATCCAGGTCGGAGCACATTCCGCCGCTGTGCACATGGCGCGTGGGCCCTTGCAGGGCCCAAAGCGACTTGCCGGTGGCGGCGTCGACCGCGCACAGACCGCCATCGACGGCTTGGGCCGTTTCCACGCAGTAGAAGACCTCCAGGCCGGGGCGGCTGGGGAGCAGGTCGCCGAGGTGGGCGCCATCGGGATGGCCGCGGCCGGTGGTCCAGAGGGGCGTGCCATCGTCGTCGAGGCAGGCGCTGCCCAGGAGGATTTCGTCACGGCCGTCGCCATCGACGTCGGCCACGCGCGTGGTATGGGCCCCTTGGCCCCAATAGCTGGTGGGTTGCGTGGCGTTGTCGTAGCTCCAGAGCTTTTGCAGCGCGCCGCCGACGAGCTGATAGGCGTCGACCTTCATGCGGCAGTAGGTGCCGCGGAGGGCCAGCACGCAGGGGGTCTTGCCGTCGAGATAGGCCATGGCCAGTTGGTTGCGCGAGATGCGGCTGTACTCGGCGAAACCCTTGCGCGAGGGCCAAGGCACGCGGCATACGTCGCGCCCCGTACGGCCGTCGATGACGGTGAGCCACTCGGGGCCGGTGCGGACCCGGCCGTCTTCGTCGCGCGGATCGCCCTCGCCGGTCTTGGTGATGACTTCGGCGCAGCCGTCGCCGTCCAGGTCGCAGGCGATGTAGGGGGCGTACCAGACGCCGGTCTCGATGGACCAGCCCAGGTCGCGCCGCCAAAGGAACTCGCCGCGGCTGGTGTAGGCGTCCAACTTGTAGGTATCCGTGGGACGGCGCCAGTATGTGCCGGCCGGATCGATGCTCTGATTGGGGTGCTTGATGACGAAATCGTAGGCCCCGTCGCCGTCGAGATCGGCCACCGCGACGCGATTGGCGACCGGATCGGGCTCTTTGAGGCGGATCTTGAGATGGGGCGTGCCTTCGACCGCCGGGGCAAGACGTGCTTCGCCCGCGGGCTGCACGCCGTTTTGCGGCACCACGCGGTACACGACTTCGCCCTGCTGGGGCACAGCACGGTCCACCAGGTCGCAGGTCCGCGTGATGGGCTCGGGCTGGACGAGCACGGGCTGGCCTCCGTCCACGCTGCGGAAGACCTGGAAGGCTACGTCGGTTGGGTCGGAGTCCAACAGGCGCCAACCGACATAGACGCCCTGTGGGGTGCGAAGGGCGATGACTCCGCGATCGACCTTTTCCTTCACCCGCGTCGTGGCCCAGCCTTGGACCTTGACGCCTGGGCGAACGGGGGCGGTGCCGGGCTCCAGGGCGATGTCGTCGATGAGCAGATCGGCCGGACCGCTGACGCGAACGCTCAGCAATACCTCGGTGACGCCCTCGGGGACGGTGAAGGATCCGCAATACTTGGTCCACTGGTCCGCGTCCTCCAGCACGGCCTGGCCCAGCAGGCGTTTGACGAGCTTGCCGGAGGCGAGTCCATCGACGGTGACCGCGGCGGCGCGCTGGATGCGGCCTTTGAGCCAGGCGCTGAGCAGCAGCGACTGTCCGGCGGTGACTGGAATGGGGCGCCGGCATTGGCATTCGCAGCGGATGGCATCGCCGGGCTGGACCGCCAGACGCAGCGCGGAGCGGCCGGCGCGACCCTCGGCCGGCGCGACGGCCACAGCGACCGATTCGGATTGGGGAAGGGACCAGCCCAGCGGCTTGTCGTCGGCGAGGGCTTCGAAGTCGCCGTTCCACACGCCGCGGACCAGCGGGGCCGCTCGTTCCAGGACGATCCAATCGAGGTAACTCGCCCCGCGTTGCTCCGGCTTTTCGGCGGCATAGCGGTCGTCGACCCAGAACTCATAGGCGCCGGTGTCGATTTGCACATCGCGTGCCACGACGTCATTGTCCATGCGCCGCCACTGTTGGCCGTCGGGGGAGACGGCCAGCTCGCGACCGCGTTTGACGCGCACGTCGTAAACGCCCTTGGGAATGCCTTTGACGACCAGGTGCAGCGGGGGCGCGCCGGCTTCGGCCGAGTCGCGGTCGGCTTTCACCTCGGGGCTCTTGAGGACAGAGCCGCCGCTCCACTTGCGCTGGGCGTCGGTGTCGGTGGTCCAAAACATCCAGTGGTTGGGAGTGGATTTGTCCTTGAGCACGGCCTCTTTGTTGACCACACAGTCTTCGGCCTCGAAGCGGAGCGCTTCGTCGGCACGGGAAGGCAGCGCCGCGAGGATCGTTCCCAAAGCCAGCCACGCGCAGAAGAGCGAAGGGTTTTTCACGATGCGATGTCTCCGGTATGCAACCACGGGAGTGGAGGAGCACGGCACCGGAGCGGGATCAGGTCTGTTTCAGTCCCGCTTTGAGCATGGCGCCGCGCAGGTGGGCCAAAGCTTGTTTATAGTCCTTGGGCCCGACGTACTCAAGGATCAGCGGCACCTTGGGGGTATGTTTGGCCGCCAGGGTCACGAATTGGTGATAATCGACATCCCCCTGCCCTGCCGCCACGCCGCGTTCGACGTGCAGCTTGCGGTCCTTGGCGTGCAGGCAACCGATCCAGGGGGTGAGCTGTGCGAACATCTCGTCCAGGTCGTTGAGTTCCAGGATGTTGGCCGGGTCGAGCAGGGCGCGGATGCGGGGCGAGCCGATCTCTTCGAGGAAGACGCGCGTGCGTTTGGCGCCGGCCAGGAAACCGTTGAAGTAGGGCTCGAAGAGGATGGTGGCCTGATGCCGCTGGGCCATTGCGGCCAGTTCCTTGCCGGTGGCGACCATCGACTTCCAGACGTCTTCCTGGTAGTGGTAGGGCAGACGGGGCTCGGGTTTGTCGGAGTGGTAGTGGCCGGCCTCGGTGATGAAGGTGTGCACGTTCATGGCCGCGCCGATGCGGATCATGGCCTCGAAGTAGGCCAGGTTGGCCTTACGCTCCGCCTCGTCGGGATGGATGAGGTTGGTGTAGACGCCGATGCTGTGGATGGACACGCCGGCCGCGCGGTAGTCCTCGGCGATGGCGGCCGCGCGCTGGGGCGTCATGTCGGAAACGTCGGAGCGGCCGTTGAACTTCCAGTAGCGGCTGTCGCTCTGGTTGAGGAACAACTGCACCACGCGGATGCCTTCGCGGGCCAACTCTTCGGCGAGTTGGCGGTTGGTGTGGTCGCGGAAGCCGAGCGTGGCGATGCCGATGGTGAGGCCGGTGGCCGGCTTGGGCTCGGACGCGGCCGGAGCCGAGGTGGCGGCCAGCAGGGGCAAGGCAGCGGCGGCGGTTTGGATCGCCTGGCGACGCGTGATTTCGGGGTGTGACATAGGTGGGTCCTGGGTTGGGGTGAAAGGGACTGCCCCTCGCCGCGGGCTACAGTTCCAGCTTCCACGGGGCGCGGTAGGGCTTGCTGACGAAGGCGTTGGCCTGGGGATCGTCGATGACCTGTTCCTTTTCGCCGTCCCAGCGGATCTTGCGGCCGGCCTGCCAGGCGACGTTCATGAGGTGGCAGGCGTTGGTCGACCAGTGGCCCACCTCGACGTCGGCGAAGGGCTGCTTGCGGCTGCGGACGTTTTCCAGGAAGACCTCGGCATGCCGGGGTTCGTCCTCGGCGGCCAAGGTTTCCTCCTCCTCGACGGTGACCTTCTTGCGCCCCTTGGCGGTCTCGCGGATGAGCGTGAAGCGGCTGCGATCGAGCTGCAGTACGGCGTCGGTGCCGTAGAAGCACTTGCCGTGCGAACGCTGCTCGCGGCGGCAGCCGATGCGCATGGAGTATTGGAGCAGGAAACCATTCTTGGCCACGGGGCCGGGGCCGTACTCGAGGACGGCGGAGAAGGTGTCGGGCCATTGGCGGTTGTCGTCGGGAAAGGCGTATTTGCCGCCGGCGGCGGCCACGGCCGAGGGCCAACGCACGCCCATCGCCCACTGCACGACGTCGAGGTGGTGCACGCCCCAGGCGACCTGGTGGCCGCCGCCGGAGAGCTTGAACCAATCGTAGCCGTAGTTGTAGTAGATGTTGGGATTGTAGGGCTGCATGGGGGCCGGGCCGACGTAGAAGTCCCAATCCAATTCGGGCGGCGGCGCGCAGTCGGCCGGCGAACCGCGGCCGGGGGTCCAGTTCTCGTAGTCCCAGACCTTGACCTCGGAGATCGTGCCCAGGGCGCCGCTTTGGATCAGTTCGCAGGCCTTGCGGTAGTGTTCGCGGCTGCGCTGCTGGGTGCCGATCTGGACGATGCGATTGTACTTGCGCGCGGCGCGCACGGCGAAGCGGCCTTCGGCGATGGAGTTGGCCAGGGGCTTCTCGACGTACACGTCCTTGCCGGCCTGGCAGGCCATCATCGTGGGGATCACGTGCCAATGGGCGTTGGTGCCTACCAGCACGGCGTCGATGGACTTGTCGTCCAGGAGCTTGCGGAAATCGTGGTGGGCGGCGATGGAAGAACCGCCCAGCATCTTCTGCATGCTGTCGAGGTTCTTGGAGTTCACGTCGCAGGCGGCGACGAAGCGCACGCCGGGCAGGGGGAGGAAGTTCTTGACGACCTGGCGGGCGCGGGCGCCGCAGCCGATGACGCCCATGGTGATGGTGGAATTGGGACTGGATTGGGCGGCGGCGCCGGTGGCGAAGAGCTGAGCTCCGGCCCAAGTGCCGGCGGCGGCAAGGGCGCTGTGTCCGAGGAAGCCGCGGCGCGTCGTGTGGTCGTTCATGGCAATCTCCGGGGGTGGTAGAGGTGGGTGGGCTGGTTGGTTACTGGTCTTTGTCGGGTCCTGCATAGCGAATGAACCGAGGGGGACCATCGGGAGCCCGGTCTTCCCGGCCTTCCGTTCCCTCGGCCGGGGCCATTCAGCATGCAGAGACTAATAGATTGTCGCCCCGGCTTTCGCGGGGCGTCTTGTGCCGATCGGTCGCTTTTTGTTAAAATTCGGACATGCCACGGCCAGCCGCCAAGCGTCGGGAGAAGCTTTGGGACCAGGGCGAGGCCCTGCGCCTGCAGGGGGCGTTCCTGGCGAAATTGGGGCCGCAGCAGCCTTTTCGGGAGGTGTTTCAGTACCTGCCGGAGATCTCCTTCTTTGTGAAGGACCGGCAGAGCCGGATGATCTGCGCCAGCCCGGCGATCGTGGAGCGGCTGGGGGCGCGCGAGGAGTCGGAACTGATCGGGCGCACGGATTTCGACTTCTTTCCGCCGCACGTGGCGGAGCACTTTGTGCAGGACGATCGCTGGGTGATGCGCAGCGGCCGACCGCTGATCGGCCGGGTGGAGACCTGGTACAACGAGCGGCGGCTGCTGGACTGGTTTGTGACCAACAAGCTGCCGCTGCGCGACGCGGCCGGGGCGATCGTGGGGGTGATGGGCACGGTCCACAGCTACGACGAGCGGAAACGGATGATCCTCCCCTTTTCGCAGATCAGTCGCGTGGTGGACCATATTCGGGCGCATCATCAACGGCGCTTCAGTATTCAGGAACTGGCCGGGTTGGCGCATCTGTCGGCGCGGCAACTGCACCGCAAGTTCCGCGAGGTGTTCGGCATGAGCGTGCGCGAGTTCCTGCTGAAGACGCGGATCCAGGCGGCGAGCGACGCCTTGCTGGCGGGCGAAGGCTCGATTTCCGAGATCGCGCTGCAATTTGGGTTCTGCGACCAGAGCGCGTTCACCCAGCAATTCCGCAAACACACGGGCCTGACGCCTTTGAAGTACCGCCGCAAATACGCTTCGCTGGCCGGGGGGCAAGGCGGTCGCTGAGCGCGCGGCGCACGCTGGGCTATGGCCTGGGGCGGCGGTCGCCGTGCGCGACCGCGAGGGTGGCAAGGGAGGGGGAATCAACCGGGACAACGGTTCGGCTTTCAGGGCGGGGGTTACGGCGGGCTGGGGGCGTCGGTCTGGAAGATCAGTTGCTCGAGGCGCGCGGCGCTGCGGTCCATGTGTTCGGCCATGCGCTGCGCGGCCTGCTCGGGCTGGCCGGCCAGCAGGGCGTCGAGCAGGGCCAGATGGTCCTCGATGGCCCGGACCTGGATATCCTGGCGATTGCCGGCCACGCGGCGCACGCAGCGCATCATTTCGGCATAGCGTTGGATTTCGCGGCAGAGGCGTTGGTGATCGCAGTGATCGACGATCAGGTCGTGCAGGGCGATATCGACGTCCAAGGCCTCTTGGGACCAGGGGGGAGCCGAGCACGCGGCGGCAATCAGGTCCTGCGACCGCCGGCGAAGCTCCTGCAAGGTCGCCTCGGGAATATGGCCACAAGCGAGCCGGGCCGCCTCGGCTTCCAGCACGCGGCGGAGATCGAACAGCTCGCGCAACTGGCGCGGGCCGAAGGCCAGGCAGACCGCGCCGCGATTGGGGAGCAGTTCGACCAGCCCGACGCCGGCCAGTTCGACGAGGGCCTCGCGCACGGGCGAGGCGCTGACGCCGAGCTGGTGGGCCAATTTGGCGACGATGAGCCGATCGCCGGCGACGATGGAGCGGCG
>CALARR010000134.1 GCA_937889015.1 uncultured Planctomycetales bacterium
ATCCCAACACGGAGTGCCCGTGCGACACCACCTGCGATGAGTGCCAGGGCTGCGACTCGTGCGAGGGGTGCGATCCCAACACGGAGTGCCCGTGCGACACCACCTGCGATGAGTGCCAGGGCTGCGATCCGTGCGAGGTGTGCGATCCCAACACGGAGTGCCCGTGCGACATTCATTGCGATGGATGCCAGGGCTGCGATCCGTGCGAAGTGGAAGATCCGGGCACGACCTGACAGCAGGTTCGCCTCGCGCCGTAACAGGCGCCCTATCCACGCCGGCCCGGTGTCGGAAGCCATTCCGTCGCCGGGCCGGCTTCGTCACTTGAGTGTTCGGGTCTCGGCGGTCAAGGCACCATTCCCAAGGCCCCCTTTCCAGAGCGGCGCGCGCCAATGGATCGCCAAGAAGAGCGACGCCACGGGGTCCGTCGAAGGCGTGCTCGAAGAGCCGGATGTACTGGGTTTATGGTCTTTCGACAGGGCTGCTCTGCCGGCGATGCTTCCCTAGGGGCTGGCAACATGTTACGCTGATCCTCTCTGTCCACAAAGAACCTGTCCCAGAACTACCCCGGCCACGTCGGGCGGCCCTGCAAGACCGAACTGCCGACAGGTTTTCGGACCGACTCGAAGTCCCCTCTGTCTGCCCTTGGTCTGCCCTGTGCCCATCCAACGCATCGATTCCCTGGACGACCCGCGCGTGGCTGCCTATCGCAATCTGCGCGATCGGACGCTGCGCGGGGAGAGCATTTTCGTTACCGAAGGGGCGGTACTCACGCGGCGCTTGTTGGCCAGTCGCTACCAAGCCGAGTCGCTGCTGCTGACCGACGAGTTCGCCGAGGAGTTCGCGGCGTTGGCCCCCGACGTGCCACGGTACGTGGCCGACCAGGAGTTGTTGTTGGCGGTGGTCGGGTTTCCATTCCATCGCGGCGTGTTGGGGGCGGGGCGGCGCGGGCCGGACCGGAGCCTCGATGACCTGTTCGCCGGCCGCGATCGCCAGGCGCCCTTCAAGATGATCGTCTGTCCCGAGATCACCAAGCCGGAGAATATGGGGCTGATCTTCCGCAGCGCCGGGGCCTTGGGCCTGGACGCGGTGCTGCTGGGGCAGCGCTCGTGCGATCCCTTCTCGCGACGCTGTTTGCGTTGTTCGATGGGCGGGGTGTTCGACCTGCCCTGGGTCAAATCGGCCGACCTGCTTTGCGACCTGGCGCGCGTGAAAGAGGACTACGGCCTGGAGTTGTGGGCCAGTGTCTTGGACCCCCAGGCGCAACGCCTGGACGAGGTTCTCTGGCCGGCGCGCGCAGGCCTGTTGATCGGCAACGAGTTCGAGGGTCTGAGGGCCGATAGCCTGGCCCTGTGCGACCAACGCGTGACGATCCCCATGCAGCCCGGAGTCGATTCGCTCAACATGGGCGTCGCGGCGGGGATCTTCATGTATCTGATGACGAGACGGTAGCGGCCGTTGGAGTGGGTATCCGGAGCCTCGCCCCCTATATCGGGTGGGTTGTTGGCTTAAGCTTGGTGGGGGCGTCTATCGGGCTTCGGTCGGGGACCGCTGCGGCTGGGAGGTCGGATGGGAGTCGCTCTGGTAGTTTTCGATTGGGTCCTTACAATGAATTGCGGTAATCATTTTCCCGGAGGAAGAGCCGATGAGTTCTCCCATCGACCAAGCCTATCAGACGATGCTCGAACAGCACCGCGCCCTGAAGGACCTGCTGGGACGGATCGACACGGCGCTGCGCGAGCGCTCGGCCACCATGGAGCAGGTGGGCCGTATGCTGGGCGAACTCGGTGACAAACTGGTGAAGCACTTCGCCTTGGAGGAATCGGGCGGGTACTTTGGCGAAGCCCTGCTGCACGCGCCGCGCCTGGTCAGCCGAGCCAATGACCTCATGGCCCAGCATCCCAAGATGGCGGTCGAAGCCAAGTCCATCGTGCCGCTCGGCGCCTCGGCGGAGGATTGGTGGGCCGAGACCGCGAAACGCTTTGAAGCCTTCACCAAGGAGCTGCTCCTGCACGAACAGCGCGAGGACCGGCTGCTGCAGGAGGCCTACACGAATGACATCGAAGCCGGCGACTGACCACAGCCGGGTCTTCGCGGTCGTTTGTCGACCGCGGCGCGTGTGAGTGGAATTTCACGCAAGCCCCGGCGGCCGGCTGGGGTCCCCATCCTTCCCGCCTTCCCTCCGCAACCGACGAGGAGTCTTGTGATGCTGCGAAGTTGTCCCACGGTGTTGCCGGTGCTGGTGTTGTTCTTGGCTTCCCTGGCCCAGGCGGGGCCCACCGTCCGTCAGTCGAAGCGCGACGTGCCCGTGGCCCACGAGGTGGACGTGGTCGTGGTGGGTGGAAGTACCGGCGCCGTGGCCGCGGCGGTCGAGGCGGCCGCGACCGGGGCCAAGGTTTTTCTGGCGGCTCCGTATCCGTATCTGGGCGAGGACATGACGGCCACCCTGCGGCTGTGGCTGGAGCCGGGCGAAACGCCCGATACGCCGCTGGCCAAGCAGATCTTTCTGCCGCCGGACCCGTCGGCGAGCATCGACCAAGGCAACCGTCTGACGTTCAGCTACCGGGCCTCCAAGCCGGAGGCGGCCGCGCATCGTGACACCAATCCGCCCTCGCGGCTGAACGACGGCCAGTTCGGCGACGCCTCCAGGCAGAGCGTGCAGTACGAAAGCGATGTGGAGGTGGTGGCCGATTTGGGCGAGGCGCAGGATGTGGCGGGCGTGCGCGTGATGGCCTACCACCGCGACGCGGCCGACCCCAAGTCGGCGTTCAAGGTGCAGCAGGTCAGCGTGCTGGCCAGCAATGACGGCCAGCAGTGGCAGGCTCTGACGACCATCAAGAACGAGGCCGAAGACGCCAGTATTCCGCTGGGGATTTTGTCGGCGGTGGTGAAGACCCGATCGCGCTATCTGAAGTTCGCCATTCAGAAGTCGCCCACGGCCGACCGCATGTTGCTGGGCGAGATCCAGGTTTTCGGCCCGTCGTCGGGGCCACCGCCGGCGGCCTCTTTCCCCTCGCCGCGTCCGTTGCACGTGAAGAAGACCCTGGACGAGGCTTTGCTCAAGGCGGGCGTGCAGTATCTGTATAGCTGCTATGCGACGGACGTGGTCCGCGACCCGGCGGGACGGCTGTGCGGCGTGGTCATCGGCAACCGCGCGGGGCGCCAGGTCGTGCTGGCGCGCACGATCATCGACGCCACGGATCGAGCCGTTGTGGCGCGCAAGGCCGGTGCGGCGGTTCGGCCCTTCGTGCCCGGCAAGCACGTCTTGAAACGCGTGGTGATCGGCGGCGAGGTGCAGCAGGCGGAGGGGCTCAGTGCGCGCGTGGTGGCCCCGCCTTTCCATGGGCCGTTTCCCAATCCGGCGAACACCCCCAGCGGCGAGTTCCAGGTCATCGAGTATACTGCCGCTCTGGATTTGGCCGACGACAGCTATGCCGCCTGGGAGGCCGCCGAGCAACATTTCCGCAGCCTGACGTACCACCCTCAGCAACAATTCACGTCCGACGCGATGTTCGCCGTGCTTGGCGATTCGATCCAGTCGGGACAGAGCGCAACGGGCCCGTGGGGCGGAGCGGACAAGGTGCCTTTGGGCGCCCTGCGCCCGGCGAAGACCGCGGGACTGTACGTGCTCGGCGCTTGCGCGGATGTGTCGCGCCAGCAGGCCGAAATGCTGCTGCGCCCCTTGGCTTTGATCCGCCTGGGTCAGCGCGTGGGGCGGGCCGCGGCCGAAGAAGCGCGCGCCACGCCGGCGCCCAAGGACGCGCGCGTGCCGGCTTCGATTGCCAGCGGCGATCCTCAGCCGGGCGAGGTCCGCGAGGTGCTCGATGGCATCCGGCCCGCGCTGCCTTCCGCGCGGATTGCGCAAGACACGACCTCCCTGCCCGTGCTGGGCAGCTATGACGTGCTGGTCGTCGGCGGCGGCACGACCGGCGCTCCGGCCGGGATTGGCGCCGCGCGTCAGGGGGCCAAGACCCTGGTCTGCGAGTATCTGCACGGGCTGGGCGGCGTGGGCACGGCCGGCGCGATCTCGACGTATTACTGGGGCAACCGGGTGGGCTTCACGGCCACGATCCCCGGCGAACGCAAGTGGGTCATCGAAGAGAAGATGGAGTGGTATCGCCAGGAGTTGCTCAAGGCCAAGGCCGAGATCTGGTTCGGCGTCATCGGCTGTGGGGCCTTGGTGCGCGACGGGCGCGTGGTCGGCGCGATCGTGGCCACTCCCCAAGGACGCGGGGCCGTGCTGGCCAAGGTGGTCATCGATGCCACCGGCAACGCCGACATCGCCGCCGCGGCCGGAGCCGGCTGCATCTACACCGACGAGACCGAATTCGGGATGCAGGGTACGGGCCTGCCGGCGCGCAACCTGGGCGCGACTTACGCCAATACCGATTTCACCATCACCGACGAAACCGACATGGTCGACATCTGGCACACCTTCGTGTATGCCAAGGACAAGTATCCCAAGGCCTTCGACCAGGGTCGGCTCATCGATACGCGCGAGCGACGCCGGATCGTAGGCGATTTCGTCATGTCGCTGATCGACCAGGTCAACCTGCGCACGTATCCCGACACGATCGTCGTAGCCTACAGCAATTTCGACAGCCACGGCTATACGATCGATCCCTATCTGCTGCTGGAGCACCCGCACAAGAAGGGCTTCTACGTCAACGTGCCTTATCGCTGCGTGCTGCCCAAGGGTTTGGAGGGGATTCTCGTGGGCGGACTGGCCACGAGTATGCACCGCGACGCCGTTCCCTTGACGCGCATGCAGGCCGATCTGCAGAACCAGGGCTACGCCCTGGGCGTGGCGGCGGCGATGACCAGCCGCGCCGGCGCGCTGTTGCGGCAACTGGATATCCGCGCCCTGCAACAGCACCTGGTCAAGATCGGCAACCTGCCGGAAAGCGTGCTGGGCGACGTGGATTCCTATCCCCTGCCGGCCGAGAAGATCGCCGAGGCCGTGGCCTCATTGCCCGACGAGTTCAAGGGCGCGGCGGTGGTCATGGCCCATCCGGAAGCCGCGCTGCCTTTGCTCCGCAAGGCCTATGCATCGGCCGAAGGCGACGCCAGGCTGGCCTACGCCAAGGCCCTGGCCGTGCTGGGCGACGCCACCGGCCTCGATCTGTTGGTAGCCAGGCTGAATCAGGCCGACGCCTGGGACTCGGGCTGGAACTACCGGGGCATGGGCCAGTTCGGCGGAGCCCTCAGCGAGATGGACAACTTGATCGTGGCCTTGGGCCGGACGCGCGATCGGCGCGCCGTCGCCCCGATCCTCGCCAAGTTGCGGATGCTCACGCCGGAAAGCGACTTCTCGCACTATCGGGCCGTGGCTCTGGCCCTGGAGATGATCGGCGACAAGGCAGCGGCCCAACCGATGGCCGCGTTGCTGGCCACGGCGGGCATCGGCGGACGCGTGAACGACTCGATCGACGTGGTGCGGCAACGCGAGGCCGGCGAGAGCACGGTGGGCGTGGCCGTACGCCGCGACTCGCTCCGCGAACTGATTCTGGCTCGCGCCCTGTATCGCTGCGGCGACCACGAGAAACTGGGGGAGAAGACCCTGCAGGCCTATACGCGCGATTTCCGCGGCCACCTGGCGCGGCACGCCAAGGCCGTCTTGGATGCCGGCCGGCGTCCGTAACGGGCGCGGCTCAGCGCAACAATCGGCCCCCATTAATATCGAGCGTCGCGCCGGTCATGAATCCGGCCACCGGGCTGCTCACGAAGACAATCACCCGGGCAATCTCGTCGGGTTCGGCGAAACGGCCCGCCAGCAGGTTCTTTTGCGCATAGTCCGGCGCCAAGGCGGTGGTGGTCTGCCGGCCCATCTCCGTCAAGGTCATGCCCGGGGCGACGCAGTTCACGCGCACGTCCGGCGCCAGGGCGCGCGCGGCGCTCTTGGTCAGATTGATCAGGCCGGCCTTGGCTGCCGCGTAATGCGCGTGGTGCGGCACGCCCGTCTGACCCGCCACCGAGGCCACCGTGACCACCGAGGCGCCGCGCGCCAACAGTGGCCGGGCGGCGTGCAGCACATGAAAGGGACCGTTCAGGTTAATGGCCACGATGTGCGCCCATTCCTCGGGCGTCATCTGGTCGAAAGGCGTGACCGTGCTCTGGCCTGAACAGAGCACGAGGATGTCCAGACGCGGCGTCTGGGAGCGCAGACCTGCAAAGGCGGCCGCCACCTGTTGGGCATCGGCCACATCCATCCCCAGCACCCACGCCCGGCGTCCCAGGCCGCGCACCGCATCGGCGGTCTGTTCGGCCCCGGCGCGGTGGGCATGATAGCAGGCGACCACATCCACCCCTTCGGCGGCCAGCAACCGCGCCGTGGCCGCTCCAATGCCGCGCGAGGCGCCCGTGACCAGGGCCACCTTGTCCTGGAGTTGCAGATCCATGCTACTTGGCCCCTTCGGCCTCCCAAGCAGCCTGCGGGATCTTGCCCTGCTTGATCAGCACGCCGAAGGTCGGTGACTTCTTGTCGTGGCGGTCGGACCGCATCTCCGCCACTTCCTTGAAGGCAGCATGGATCTTCTTCTTGTTCGCCTTGTCGAAGTGGTTGATGATCTGCGCAATCTGCGCGCCATAGGCCGTGAGTTTGTGCTTGTCGTCGCCAGGGTGGCAGATGGTACACTTGGCCTTCTCGACAGCCTTGGCCAAGGCCACGTCGTTGCGCTTGCGGCTGTTGCGCCTTACGTAGTAGGCATCGAATTCCGCAAAGAACTCCTTGACGGCGTGCGCCGGCGGGGGGACCGCCGCGACTCCGATGGCCACCATCAAAACGATCATGGTTCCGCGAACTGCCTGCCGTCTCATCGAAGACTCTCCGGGCCAACGCCTTGCGATCACTCACACCACAAGAGCCTATTCTTACTGCCGGATGCGGACTGTGCAAGCAAAGGGGGTGGGAGAGCGCGGCAGCACTGCCCAGGGCCCGGCACCTGACCGCATCCAGCGGCCCTTGATCCCAAGGGCAATCTGCGTGAAGATGGCAACTGCCTGGGAGAGGACACACGTAGCATGCGGGATTGCCTACTACACCTGGCCGATCTACATCTGGGGGCCCCCGTCTCCGCACGGCTGCAATTGCTGGACCCCGGTCTGCACCAGGCCATGCAGCGCTCGCGCGATAGCCTGTTGTCGCGGCTGGCCGCGTGGATCGCCGATCCACTCAGCCGGGTGGGGTTAGTGCTGATCGCCGGCGATTTGTTCCACACCTATCGGCCGGAGGCCGACCTGGCCTCGCGCGCTCGTGCGGCCCTGGCCCAGATCGCGGCGCAGGTGCCGGTGGTCACCGTGCCGGGCAATCACGACGAATACAGTTATGCGGACGGCGTCTATCGCCAGGGGGCATGGCCCGGGATCTTGGTCAAGGAGGCGGAGCCGCACGAAGTGTGGCGTGGCGAGTTGGACGAGGCGGGTTCGTGGGGGGTCTGCTCCGCGGCCTACGTGGCGGGCGCCGTGCCGCCGGGATCGCGTCTGGTGTTTCCACCGGTCGATCGGCGCGCCGTGGCCTTGGCGCACGCCACGCTCAGCGACCATTTTTCGGGACTGGCGGATCGTTGTTTCCAGTTGGAGCACAAGCAGGTGGCCACCGCCGGTTACCGCTATTTGGCCGCCGGACATATCCACAAGTCGCAGCGCTGGCGGCATGGCGACTGCGAGGCCCTCTATCCGGGTCCACCGGTCGGTCCTTCGCCCTCGGATCCCGGTTCCGGCAGCCTGGCTTTGGTGGAGATGCGGCCCAACGCGCTGCGCATTCAGCGCGTGGAAGAACCGGAGCTGCTGGGGCATCGCTGGTTGTGCCGGGCCGTGCAGGTCGCGCCGGGCGAGAAGCCGCCGCAGGTGGCCCAGCGCTGCCTGCCCCTGCTAGCCGACGATCCGCGGCAGATCGCCGTGCTTTCCTTGGAGGGGAGCGTGGACTCGGAGGACTTCGCCGCTCAGATGCAGGCGCGGCTGTTGGAACTGGGCCGCACCGCGGTGGTCGAGATGGCGGACGTGATTCTCGCACCTCCGCCGGATCTGGAGACGTTGCTGCAGGAGCAGACCCTGGCCGGCGAGTTCGCACGCGCCTGGCGTGATTGGCGGCGCGAAAACAAGCCCCATGCCGACTATGCCGCGCGTGTTCTGCACGAAGGCCTGGACGCCCTGAGGCAGGAAGGTTGATCCGCACGGTTCTATTGCGTCTCAGGCAAGCAGTATCGTAAGGCCGACCATCGGGAGGCCGGTTTTCCAGGGCAACAGGTCGGACAGCGACAACAGCCCTTTTCTGGCACCCCCAAGACCTCCATCGACGATGCTCCAAATCTCCATCACGGCCATCGAACTGACGAACCACGGCCCCGTCCGGGGCACGCGGCGGTTTCAGTTTGCCGAGACTGGCCTAAATGTCTACGTGCAGCCGAATGAGTGCGGGAAGACCACGCTTCTGGATGCCGTCTGCGCGGTCTTGTGGGGCCGGAGCGATCTGACCAAGCACTGGCATGCCGGCGCCGGCGAACCGCACTGGGCGGCTTTGGAACTGCTGCGTCGCGGCGACGGGGCCCCGCAACGGCTGCGCATCCAACGCGACTTTGAGACCCATGCCTTGACGGTCGTGCAGCTCAACGAGGGTCGCCCGAGCAAGGAGTTATTTCGCGGCGCGCACAATCCCGACGGGCGCACGGCCGACCATCGCCGTTGGCCCCAGGACTTCCTGCCGCGGCTTTGGGCGCCGGTCTCCTGCGAGGCCTTTCGCAACGTGGCCATGCTCCTGCAGCCCGCGCCCGATCCGCTCCAAACGTCCCTCGTCCAGGAAATGACCAGCGGCAGCGCCGGCACCGCGGATGGGGCCAAGCAAGTGCTGGTCGAAAGCTATCGCAAGCTCTCCAAGCTCAGCGCCCAGGCCGGCCTGGGCGCGCGCAACGCGCGCAACGACGGGCAACTGGAGAACCTGCAGGCGCAACGCGAACAACTGGCGCAAGAGATGTCGCGCGGGGCGGGCGAGTTTGCGCGGATCGAGCAGCTCCGCACGCGGCAGGAGCAGTTGGAGGCGCGCCGCACGGCGATGGAGCAACGGCTGCTTGCCATCCAGCAGGGGCTGGCCACGATCAAGATTCTGCGCGAACGCAAGCAGGAGCTGGATCGCGCCGTTCAGCAAGCCGAGCAGCTCGCACGCGTCCAGGCCGAAGCGCGCAAGGCGGCCGAAGACGCCGAGACGGCGCGCAGCCAGGCCCAGCAACTGCCCGTTTTCCTCCGCGAGATGAGCCTGCCGGTGTTGGGACAGGTTGAGCAGGAATTGGCCGCCTATCGCGAGCGGCGCGCCGTTCTGGTCGATCCCCAGCGGTTGCTCACGGAGCAACAGCGGCTGGAGGACGAGTACCGCGACGTGCTTTCGTGGCCCGACGACGCGGGCCAGAAGGTGGAGGCGGTGCGCCAGGCCCAGCAGCGGCACGATCAGGCGCAGTCGCAGCGCGCCGCGGCTCAAACGCGAGTGGATGGCCTGCTGCCGCAGGCGAACGTCGCCATCCGGGCCTTGGCGACGGCCGGGGCCGGTCTGGCGGGCGTGTTGCTTCTGCTGCCATTGGGCGTCTGGGCGGCCGGCGTTTGGGGCGCGATGGCCGGCGCGGTTCTGGCGGCGGTGGCCGCGGCCCTGACGTGGGCCTTCGTCCGACCGCAAAGGCCGCATCCCGATCGGCAGACCGCCGCGCAGGATCTGGCCGCGGCCAAAAGCCAGCTTCAGCAGGCCCAGCGGTCGCTGGCTGCGGCCCAGGCTGCCGTGGGCTGGACCACCGAACGCGACTTGCCGCGTTTGATTCAACTTGCCGAGCGTCGCAATGCCCTGCGGCGCGAATTGGCTGCCCTGCGTCAGCGGCAGGCGGAGCAGAACGCGCTGCGACAGGAATTGGATCCGCAGCGTTGTTCGCCCGGGCTGGGCGAATTGCTCGCGCACTGCCAGGGCGATCCGCAGGCCGCGGCCGAGATGCTCCGCCAGGTCCAGCAGATCCGTACGCGAGGCGATTCGGCCGCGAGCCGACTGCAGTCGGTGCTCGGCCCGCTGGAGTGTGCCGACCTGGTGGCCCTGGACGCTCGACTCGCGGAATGGACGGACCGCCGGGCCGTGATCCGGCGCGAAGTGGACCAGCATGCGAGCCAGAACGCCCTGGCCGAGGAACTGGCCGCCGCCGACGGGGCCCAAGTCGACGCGCGGCGCGCCCAGTTGGAGCATGAACAGGCGGCCCTGACTCGCGAACTGTCGCAACTCCAACAGCAACAGCTCGAAGCCGGCGCCGATCTGCAGATCGCCCAGCGGGGCATCGGTGTCAATCTGGCGGAAGGCGAACTCGCCTTGCGCCAACTCGACGGCGAGGTGCAACGGCTTCAGGAGCGTTGCCGGGCGATCGCCCAGGCCCATCAATTGTTGGATCAGGCGGCGCAACAGTATTCCACCCATCATCGGGCGGCCATCGAAGCGCGGATCAACGAATGGATGAACGCCTGGACGCAACGCGCCGGGCGCAGCTTCACCTTGGGGGCCGGCTTCGAGTTGGGATGCCAGGTCACCCTGCCCGATGGGACGCAGGAATTGCAGGACACGGCCACGCTCAGCCAAGGGGCGCGCGATCAACTGGGACTGGCGGCGCGCCTGGCGGTGTTGGAACGGGTGGGGGCCGACGTGCTGCTGCCGCTGCTGGTCGACGATGCCTTCCTGGCTTGGGACGGCCAGCGGCGTCAACGACTCCTCTCCACCCTGGAGGCCGCGTGCAGCGGCCGACAAGTGATCCTCGTCAGCCACGACCCGGCCTTTGCCGCCTGGGGCCGACCCGTCATGGCGTCTGAAGTCCGTTCCGATCCCGCAATTGCCTAGAGATCATGCCATGTGCCGCGTCCTTGGCCTGCCGCCGCTGCTCGCCGGCCTGATGCTGCTAGGGCTGCTCCCGGGCACGGCCGTGCGGAATCCCCAGGCCCTGCGCGCTCAGGTTGTCGAGGAACGATCCCCGGCCAGCGCGGCGCCGAGCCCTTCCGTCAACCTGCAGGCCACGGTCTACGGCGCCGCCGGCGAGGTTTCGGGATCGCTGACCATCCTCCAAACGGGCCGGGGACGTTGGATGATCGACTGCGGGGCCGTGTATCCGGGCGGGCCGGGCACGGCCCAGCAGCGGATCGGGCGCGCCGAACAGGCCACAGCGCAACTGCCCGCCGCCGCCCGGCAAATCGACGGACTGCTGATCACCCACGCGCACCTGGATCACCTCGGCCGCGTGCCGCTGCTGGTCGACTCGGGATTCGCGGGGCCGATCTACCTGACGCAGATCACGGCCGATCTGGCCGACGTGATGTTGGCCATGCAAGTCCGCTTCGACCGGGAACGCATTCGTGCCTGGACCTGGTCCAAGCGATCGCTGGAGCAGGCCGGCAATAGCAAACGGGCGCTGCTGGTTCACTGGCAAGCGTGTCCGTATCGCCAGAGTATGAGTCTGGAGAATGCGGAAACCGTGCGCTGTTCGCAGCGCGAACTGCAAGCCCGATTCGAGGCGCCGCCGCAGGGAATCAAGATCTCGCTTTGCCGTGCTTGCGCCGATGAGGAAGCGGCGCGCGTCCGCCGGCAGTACCGCATCGTGCCCTATGGTCGTCCCGTCGCCTTGGCTCCGGGCGTGCAGGCCACCTTCTTCGACGCCGGCCATATTCCGGGGTCGGCCAGCATTCTGTTGGAGGTGCAGGGAACCCCTTCGCGCCGCGTGTTGTTTTCCGGCGACCTGGGCAACCCTTTGTCGGCTTTGTTCTGCGGTCCGCAACCGGGACCGCGCGCCGATGCCGTGTTCATCGAGGCCACCTACGGCGCCGCGCGGCGCGAACCGGCCGTCGCGCACCAGCGCGAGGAGTTCCGCAAAGCCTTGGGGACCGCCGTGGCCGAACACGGCGTGGTCTGGGTGCCGGCCTTTGCCCTGGATCGCACGCAGAAGATCCTCTACGAGATCCGCCTGGCGCAGCAGCAAGGTCTCTTGCGCGCCGCTCTGCCGGTGTATTGCCCCTCGCCCAGCGCCATGGCGGTGACGGGCATCTACCAGCGTCACCGCAGTTCCGGCTGTTTTCGGCCGGAAGTGGCCACCGAGGAGACTCCCTGGCAGGTGCCGGGCTTGCGCAAGACAGTGCCCAGTTACCTGCCCCGGCCTTGCATCCTGATCAGCCCCAGCGACATGACCGTCAGCCAATGGTCCCAGCGCCTGCTGGACAAGCAACTGCCGCAGGCCAGCACCTCGGTGTTTCTGGTCGGCTATCAGGACCCGTTGGGCGAGGCCGGCTTGCTCAAGGCCGGCGCCCGGGAGTTGCAGGTCGCAGGACGCACGATTCCCGTGGCCGCCACGATCCGCGACTGGAGTTGTTTTACGGGCCATGGCGACGCGGCCGACATCGACGCCTGGCTCGCCAACCAGGAGCCGCGCGCCTCGACCGTGATCCTCATGCACGGTGAACCCGAGGAATTGCAGGCGCGCGCTGCCGAGTTGCGCCGGCGTTGGGCGCGGGTGATCGTGGCCTCCTCGGGCGAACCGATCGCCTTGAACGACCTCAAGCCTGGCCGTTGTGCGGAGCCGGAGCCGGCGGCTACTCCTGCAGCGCGTACAACAGTACGTTGATGCCGATGCGCGCCGCGTCCTCGCGCGTATAGCCCTGGCACTCCAGCGAGTCCTGCTTCTCCAGGGCGCAGCTCAGGTCGTAGGGCGAGAAGATCACCGCGTAGCGATCCTCCAGCGTGATCCCTTCGAGGCTGGGCGGCACGCGGTGTACGGCCGCCTTGAGCGGATCGCCGCTGCCGCGCACCTGGGGATCGCGACGGGCCACGCTCTTCAGATCGAAGCCGCCGTACAGCGGCGTCCACATCGCGTGATCGGCCGGAATCGGTTTCAGAGGCCCTTCGGGAAGGATCGCCGCCATCTCGCGGCGGAAGGACTCGGTAAAGGCCCCACTGGCGCAGATCGAGTCGGCGAACAGAACCCCGCCCCGCTCCAGATAGGTCTTCAACTGCTTGCGTTCTGTGTCGTTCAGGCGGAAGCTGTTCCTCCCGTGCATGAACAGCACGACGTGATTGAAGATCGCCGGATCGTCGAGACTCAACATCCGTTGCTGGCTGTCGACCCGGATCCGCAGTTCGCGCGAGACGGCATTCAGGAGATTGCCCAGGGCGCGCGGGGCCGCGCCGCACCCGCCCGCGTGCTGGACCGTGGCCACATACAGCTTGCCCCGCTCCACGCGGTCGATCGCGCGTTGAGTGCTGACCGTGGGAAAGAAGGTGTCCTTGCCGCGCACTTCGCGGTTGGTGGCGTAGGCCACGATGTTCGCGCCCAGGGCCATGGCCGCGTGGATCTGCCCGGCGACGGCCGGACTGTAGCTCTGGTCGCGGCCCGAACGATACAACTCCCACAGGCAGGAGAGCGAAGGCCGGGGCTGCTCGGGCGGGTCGGGCGGCACATAGATTACGGCCGTGCGGCAGCCGAAGTCCACGCCCAACAGGGGGCGCAGGTGGTTCGGGTCCACGGCCTCTTCGGCATACCAGGCCGGGTGTTCGGCGGGCAGCATGCGCAGCGCGTATTCCGGCTCCGGGAAGATCTTGGTCATCAACTGCCGGAACCCTGTGTCGAAGTCCATCGGGTTGCAGTAGGCCTCGGCCAGCAGAAATCCGCCGCGATCCAGGTAATCGCGCAGTTTCTGGGCCAGGCGGTCCTGCTCGGCCGGCGCCTCGGGCAAGGGACTTTGGCTGCCGCACAGATAGAGGACGGGCGTTTGCTGCAGGTCTTCGCTTGTGGCGGCCTTCAAGTCCACCACCTGCCAGGTCAATTCCCGCTTCCATCGCGACTCGATATAGCGCGTGAGGTTGGCCACATCGCCGCGATGCTGGTTCCAGTCGCTGGGCGTGGTGTGCTTGAGTTTGGCCAAGACCACCGGCCGGCGGCCCTTGGCCAGAAACAGCAGCACCAGGCTGGTGGCGATCTCCTCGTCCATCTCGGCCGAGCCCGCGCCGCGCCAAAAGCCCGACATGGCGTCTTGCTTGCCCACCAGGAAGTCGGCTCCCTCTCGATACCAGTCGTGTCCGCCGATGAACCGCTGGGCCGTCATCCGGCCGACGCGTTCCAAGGCATACAGGTAATAGAACGTCCACAACTGCCGCGCCGAACCGGGATTGGCGGTGACGCTGAAGTTCCGCCCCAGCCAGGCCAGCCCGTTCTGCAGGCGGTCGTTGATGTTTTCGCGCTGGGCGCCGCAGCAACGGATGCGGTCGCCATCGACCTGGGCGTCGGCCGGATTGACGCGATCGCGCACGATCACCAGCGAAGCAATGCCGGCGCAGGTCATGCTGCCCGTGCCTGGGTTGCCCTTCTGATAGCCCCACGAGCCGTCGATGTTCTGGCAGTCCTCCCAATAGGCCTTGGCCCAGCGCCAGGTTTGTCCGCTGACTTCCACACCGATCTGTTCGGCTTCGTGCAGGGCCAGGAGGGCGAACTGGGCGTTGGAGTTGTCGCCCGAGCCGACCGGATAGGCCCAGGCGCCCTTGGCCGGTCCGTCGGGGACCTGCTTCCGCTCCAGCCAAGCCACGTTGCGGCGGATGGTAACCAGATCGCGACTCGGTTCGGCGCGACAGAGGACCATGGTCTCCAGCGAAGCCACGTAAGTACTGGCGAGTTGCGACTTGCGGATCCTGGTCAGGGCCTTGGCAATGCAGGGATCGGTCGGGGGCACCCCGGAGTTGAGCAAGGCGAGGGTGCAGAGCGCGGTGACCCCCCCGGGGGCGTTCATCCACTCCTCCCAGGAGCCATCGGCTCGCTGCCGGCGCTTCAGATAGTCGACCCCCTGCTGGATGGCTTTGGCCACGCGGCTGGCCTCGATTTCCTGGGCCACCGCCGGGCGCATCGGCATAATCGGCATGACTGCCAGCAGAGAGGCCAGCACTAGGGGCCTCATGCATTATCTCCTTGGACATCCGGTCCCCGCACCGCTTGCATAAGTATCTTAGAATTCGATAGTTAAAGCAACAAGTCCGCGCTGCAAGATACGCGCCGTGCAGTGCCGACGATAGAATACCGTGAACTGGACCCCCTCTTTCTCGCACTTCTCACTGCAAAGGTGCTGCCTTGGCCACCAAGCCTCGTAGTCTGGGAGATGTCCTCCAGGAATTCAGTCAGCATCGCCGGCTGATGCTCGAAGAGCTGCAGAAGGTGATCGTCGGCCAGACCGAAGTCATCGAGCAGATCTTCGCCGCCATCTTCACGCGCGGCCACTGCCTGCTGGTCGGGGTTCCGGGACTGGCCAAGACGTTGATGGTCAGCACCTTGGCGCGCATCCTGGACATCAACTTCAAACGCATCCAGTTCACGCCCGACTTGATGCCTTCGGACATCACGGGCACGAACGTGCTGGAAGAGGACGAGAAGGGGCGGCGGAACTTCCGCTTCGTGGAAGGGCCGATCTTCACCAACATCCTCCTGGCCGACGAAATCAACCGCACGCCGCCCAAGACCCAAGCCGCCCTGCTGCAGGCGATGCAGGAACGCGAAGTCACCGTAGGGCAGACCACCTACAGCCTGCCCGAACCGTTCTTCACCATCGCCACCCAGAATCCGATCGAGCAGGAAGGCACCTACCCCTTGCCTGAAGCGCAGTTGGACCGCTTCATGTTCAACATCAAGGTCGACTATCCCACGCCCGAGGAGGAAGAGCGGATCCTGTCCAGCACCACGCGCAGCGAGAAGGTGGAGGTCCATAAGGTTTTGTCGGGCAAGCACATCTTGGGCCTGCAGAAGCTGGTGGGGAGCGTGGCGGTGAGTCAGTACATCGTGCAGTACGTGGCCCGACTGGTCCGCTCCACGCGGCCCAAGGACCCCACGGCCCCGCAATTCGTGCGCGATCTGGTGGACTGGGGGGCCGGCCCGCGCGCCGGCCAGTTCTTGATCCAGGGAGGCAAGGCCCTGGCGGCCATGGAAGGGCGTTTTTCCGTGGCCATCGAGGACGTGCAGAAGATCGCCGTGCCGGTGCTCCGCCACCGCATCAGCACGAACTTCCAGGCCCAGGCCGAAGGCATGACCAACGACACCGTGATCGAGCGGTTGGTGCGCGAGACTCCGCCGCCGATGATTCCCAAGTACGAATGAGCGTCGGGCGCCGGAAGTGCACGGTGCCGCGCTGCGGGTGGTCTCGGATTCCCAACTCCATCCTTTGCCCATGTCCACCGCCGAGAAATACCTCAAGCCGGAAGTCATCCGCCAGATCAAGCGGCTGGACCTGCGCGCGCAGTTCATCGTCAAGGGCTTCTTGCAGGGGCTGCACGCCAGCCCGTTCCAGGGCTTCTCGGTCGAATTCAGCGAGCACCGCAAGTACACGGCCGGCGACGATCCGAAGGACATCGACTGGCTGGTGTATGCCAAGACCGACAAGTACTACGTCAAGAAGTTCGAGGCCGAGACGAACATCACCGGTTATTTGGCGATGGACCTCAGCCGCTCGATGGGCTACACCTACCGCCAGGAACTGACCAAGTTCGAATACTCGATCTGCCTGGCGGCCGCGCTGTGCTACCTGATGATCCACCAGCAGGATCCGGTGGGGCTGGTGACCTTCGACGAGAAGATCCGGCAAAGCCTGCCGCCGAAGTCCAAACGCAGCCACCTGGGCGACGTGCTCTCGCTGCTGTCGAATCTGAAGCCCCAGGGCGGCACCAACATCGCCGCGAGCCTGGGCCAACTGTCGGCCTTGCTGCGGCATGCCAGCCTGGTGATGATCTTCTCCGATCTGCTCACCGAACCGGAACCGGTGCTCCAGGCCCTGCACCGCTTGCGGCACCGGGGGCATGACGTGATTCTGTTCCATGTCCTGGACGAGGCCGAGACCCGTTTCCCCTTCGAAGGCATGGTCGAGTTGGAGGACCCCGAGTCGAACCAGCGGCTGGAACTCGATGCCGACGCCTTTCGCAGCGACTACACCGCCGAGGTTCGCCGCTTCTGCGACACCTATCGCCGCGAGTGCTTCCAGGCCGGGGTGGACTACGTGGGCATCGACACGAGCATGCACTTCGACAAGGCCCTGATCGAATATCTGGTCCACCGGCAGGCCCGGGCATAGGACGAATGCGGAAACCGGAAAGCGAAGCCCAAGACCCCAATCCCCATCGCGACTCTCCCCGTGACATTTGTTAATCTTTCACTGCTGGCCGGAACCGGGCTGATCGTCGTGCCCATCGTGCTGCACCTGATCATGCGGCGCAAGTCGCGGCATTTCGAGTTTCCGGCCATGCGTTTCATCCAGCGGCGGCACGAGGTCAATCAGCGCCGTCTGCAACTGCGGCACCTGCTGCTGCTGTTGCTCCGCGCCGCGGCGATCGCGCTGTTGGCCGTGGCCCTGGCCCGGCCGAGCATTCGCCTGCACGGGGCGCTGAGCCAGGAGGCGCCGGTGGCGGCGGCGTTGGTCTTCGACACGGCGCCGCGCATGGACTATCGGCAGGAGAACCAGACGCGGCTGGAGGCGGCGGCCGAATTCGGCGCCTGGCTCTTGACGCAACTGCCGCCGGAAAGCCAGATCGCGGTGCAGGACACGCGCGGCGGCCCGGCCGTCTTCCAGGTCGATCGCGGCACGGCGCGCGAACGCATCGAGCGCTTGCAGAGCGTGGCCCACAGTCAACCGCTGCCGCCGGTGATCGAAGAGGCTTTGCGTCTGCTGGCCGGCAGCGAGCTGCCACGCCGCGAACTGTACGTGTTCAGCGACCTGACGCAGGCCGCGTGGCCGGCGGAAGCCACGGCCCGGCTGCGTGATCGGCTGGCCGAACTGCCCGACGTGGCAGTCTATCTGGTCGATGTGGGCGTGCCGCGGCCGACCAACTACGCGCTCAGTGCGGTGCAGCTATCGGGGCAGATTCTGGCCGATCGCAGCAGTTTGCAGTTGCACTCGGAACTCTCGCATTTGGGGGGCAGCGGCGAGCGGACCGTGGAACTGTACATGCTGGACAAGGACCGCCAGCCGCAGAAACGCAGCGCGCAAGCCGTACGTCTGGACCAGGAAGAGTCGCAACCGGTTGATTTTCGCGTGGGAGGACTGGAGCAGGGCACGCACCAGGGATTGGTGCGGATTCTGGGGCAAGACGGCCTGGCGGCGGACGATGTGCGGTACTTCACGGTCGAGGTCAAGCCGGCCTGGGAGGTGCTGATTGCCGCCCCGCCGCCGGCGCGCCGTTCGGCCCTGTTTCTCAACGCGGCATTGGCGCCGGAGACGTTTCGCAAGCAAGGTCGAGCGCGCTTCGTGTGTCAGATCGTGAATCTGGAGGAATTGCCTCGTCAGGACTTGGACAAGTATGCGGCCGTCTGGCTGCTGGACCCCAAGCCTCTGCCGGCCGATCTGTGGCGCAAACTGGCCGACTACGCGGCCGAAGGGCACGGCGTGGCGGTCTTCCTGGGACGCAACGCCGAGCCGATCGATGCGTTCAATGAACCGCTGGCCCAGGCCGTGCTGGCGGGCAAGCTGCTGCGGCAAGTGGAGCGTCCTCAGGAAGTGCACCTCGCCCCCGCGGATTTCGCGCACCCCGTCCTGACGCTGCTGGTTCGGCACGCGGGTTCCATTCCCTGGGATCTGTTTCCGGTGTTCCGTTATTGGCAGATCGAGAAGGGGGAGGGGGCCGTGGTCGTGGTGCCGTTGAGCGACGGTCAGCCGGCCTTGCTGGAACGGGTGGTGGGGTCCGGACGCGCGTTGACCATGACGACGCCCATCTCGGATCGGCCCAGCGAGGAGCCCTGGAACCTGTTGCCGGTCGGCGAGGCCTGGCCGTTTGTGATGCTGGCCAACCAGATGGCGCTCCATTTGGTCGGGGCCGGCGACGAGTTGCTCAACTACAGCGCGGGCCAGACGGCCGTGCTGCAACTGGACCGCCGCAGCCTGTATCCGACCTACGTCGTGACGACGCCCGAGGAGGCCAAGTTCCCCTTGTCGCCCGACCAGCAGCGGCGCGTGTTGGCTTTCTCCGCCACCGAGCAGGCCGGCAACTACCGGGTCCAGGCGGGCGGAGAGGCGGGGGGCCTGGATCGCGGGTTCAGCGTCAATCTGGCGCCCGAGCAGACGAACCTGCAGCGCTCGCCCGCCGACCAGATCGAAGTCCAGTTTCCTTCCAAGCAGTTCCGCCTGGTGCGCGATGTGCGGCAACTGGATCGGGCGATCAGCACGGCGCGCGTCGGCCGCGAGATCTTCCCTGTGGCCATCCTCCTTCTGGCCATCGTCCTGTGCCTGGAACAACTCCTGGCCAACCGTTTTTACAAAGAGTAGCCTAAGACTCCATCCAGGGACTCCCGACCTTTTCCATGTTCCGTCTGTCCTTCTATCCCATCGGCGACAGCTACTGGCTGGTGCTGGCGGCCTTTGCGGCCTTGTTGACCGTGCTGGCGCTGGTGCCCGTCGGCAGCAAGACTCCGCGCCGCCGGCGCATGGCGTTGATGGGATTGCGACTGGCGGTCCTCTTGCTGCTGCTGCTGGCCATGCTGCGGCCGACGCTGGTCTACACGCAGACCAAGAAGCAGCCGGCGAGCCTGGTGCTGTTGGCCGATCAATCGCGGAGCATGTCGGTGCCGGATGCGGTAGGGGGCCGCACGCGCTACGACATCCTCCGGCAATCGCTGGAGGAGGCGCGTCCCGCGTTGGCGGCGGTGGCGAAGGACTTCGAGCTCAAAGCCTATACCTTCGATGCCGAGGCCCGGCCGGTCGACGCTTCGCAAGGAACCGTGCAGTTGATGCCCGCGCCCGAAGGCCGCCAGACCGCCATCGGCGCCGTGCTGGAAGATGTGCTGCGGGCCGAGGCCGGCAAGCGGTTGTTGGGCGTGCTGCTGCTGAGCGACGGGGCGCAGCGCGCCTACGCTCCGCGCGACGTTCCGCCACAAACGGCCGCGTCGCGTCTGAAGCACTTGGGATATCGCTTGTATACCTTCGCCTTCGGGCAGTCGCGGGGCTTGGGCCAGGCGCGCGACGTGGCGGTCAAAGACCTCCTGGTCAACGAGCAGGTGTTCGTCAACAACGAGTTGGAGATCGTGGGCCAGGTGCGGATCGACGGTTATCTGAATCGCGAGATTCCCGTGCAACTGCTGTTCGAGACCGAGCCCGGCAAGATGGAGGTCGTGGCGCAGAAGACGGTTCAAGCCAACGAAGACGGTCAGCTTCGCGAGGTCCGTTTCACCTACGTGCCGCAGACGGCCGGCGAGTTCAAGCTCAGTCTGGAGGCGGTGGGCCAACCGGGGGAACTGGTTACGACCAACAACCTGAGCAGCACGTTCGTGAACGTGCTCAAGGGCGGCCTCAAGGTGCTGTACCTGGAGGGCAATCCGCGTGTGGAGCAGAAATTCCTCCGCCGCAGCCTCGACTCCTCGCCCGATGTGAACGTGAACTACCTGCGGCTGAACGCTCGCCAACCGGAATCCCATCCCAGCGACCTGATCGAGCAGTTCAAGCCGGGGGCCTACGATGTCTACATCCTGGGCGACCTGGATTCGAGCGCGTTTCGTCCCGGCGAACTCGATCAGTTGGCCAAGACGGTCAGCCAGGGAGCGGGATTGATCATGCTGGGAGGCTTCCACAGCTTCGGCCCGGGCGGCTACGGCGATGGCCCCTTGGCCAATGTCCTGCCCGTGGGCATGGACCGGCTGGAGCGGCAGCGTCTGGACGACCAGACGCGCGCCGACCTGCATCTGCCCGGCCCCCTGAAGATGATGCCGACCGCGCAGGGCGATCGGCACTTCGTGTTGAATCTGGCCGGCAAGCAGACGGATAACCAGTCGGCCTGGGAGAAGCTGCCTCCGCTGGAAGGGGCCAATCGCTTTGTGCAACTTGCGCCGGCCGCCGAAGTCCTGGCCGTGGCCGGCAAGCAGCCCATGCTCGTGGCGCATCAATTCGGCCTGGGCCGCGTGATGGCTTTTGCCGGCGACTCCACCTGGCACTGGTGGATGCAGGGCTTTCAGTCGGCTCACAAGCGATTCTGGCGGCAGGTCGTCCTTTGGCTGGCTCGAAAAGACCAGTCGACCGAAGGCGAGGTATGGGTTCGCCTGCAGCACCGCCGGCTGCCCATCGAGCAGCGTCTGGAGTTCAGCGTCGGGGTGCAATCTCCCATCGGTGAGTCGCGCACCGATTTCACCGCGGAGGCCGAGGTTGTGCTTCCCGATCAGAGTCGGCGGCGCGTGCCGCTCACACGCCAGGGTGAATCGCTGATCGGCTCGTTCCGCGATACGGGCACGGCCGGCGACTATCGGGTGGAAGTCACGGCCAAGGACAAGGAGGAGACGCTGGGCGCGGCGCGCGCCCGATTCCTGACCTTTGCCCAGGACCTGGAACTGGACAATCCCGCCGCCGACGGGGCCATGCTGGAGAGTCTGGCCACCACGACCGGCGGCCAGGCCTTGGCGCCGGAACAGTTGGGCGATCTGGTGCGGAAACTGGTCGAGAACACCGAACACCTGGAAATTCGCCAGGAGACCAAACGCACCTTCTGGGACACGTGGCCTTTCTTCCTGGCCTTCGTCGGTCTGCTGTCGGTGGAGTGGTGGCTCCGCAAGCGATGGGGTCTGGTGTAGATGTGCGATCACCATATAGAGGGGTGGCTGGCGGGCCAGCAGCCGAGATTTGCCCGTCTCTGGGGGTGATGTCCCACCAATCTTAGCAATAAGTCCAAGCTAATCTTGAGCATGCGCGCAAAAACGGGTAAATACCACAGTAGTGGAACCGACCCGTTGGGACGGTAACCAGAATCTGTCCCCAGATCGCCGCCGCCGGGCCGAAGGGCGCGGCGGAACGATGCGGGGATCGGCTCCCAATCCTCTTCTCTCTCCGGCCGGCGGCAAAACGGCCGGCTGGCTGGGCAGGCCCGCTATGAGTTCTGAACAATCCCTCGACCCGCAGTTGATCGAGCAGACCAAGCAACAGATTCGCGGGCTGGTCAACGAGATTGCGCAGTTGTCGAAATCGGACCTGTCGCCGGAAGAGTATTACGGCGAATTCTTGAGTCGCGTGGTATCCGCGTTGGCGGCCATCGGGGGCGCGATCTGGACCACGGACAGCGAAGGGCGTCTGGCCCTCCAGCACCAGATCAACCTCAACGAGACGCGGCTCCGCGAGAGCGAAGAGCACCAGCGGCGTCACGGGCAGTTGCTGCACAAGGTGCTGACCACGGGCAAGGCGACGCTGGTGCCGCCGCGTTCCGGCGCCGAAGAAGGGGGCGAGGGGGCCAATCCGACCGATTTCCTCCTGGTGCTGGCGGCCCTCAAAGCCGATATGACCGTGCTCGGCGTGGTCGAGGTCTTTCAACGCCCCGACACGGGCCCCAGCACGCAGCAGGGATATCTCCGCTTCGTGCTGCAGATGTGCGATCTGGCGGGCGAATTCTTCAAGAGCCATCAACTGCGACGGTATTCCGACCGGCAGTTGATGTGGAGTCAACTGGAGGAATTCACGCGCAACGCGCACGCCAGCCTCGACCCGCGACAGACGAGCTACACGATCGCCAATGAGGGCCGGCGGTTGATCGATTGCGATCGGGTGAGCGTGGCGATTCGCTACGGGCGCACCTGCCGCATCGAGGCCATCAGCGGCCAGGACCTGTTCGACAAGCGCTCCAACACGGTCCGCTTGTTGAACCGTCTGGCCACCGAGGTGGTGGCCGCCGGCGATCCCTTGTGGTACACGGGCGATACCCGGGATCTGGCTCCGCAGATCGAGGACGCCGTGCAGGAGTACGTGGACGAAACGCATTCGAAGATGGTGGCCGTGCTGCCCTTGATGCGGCCCGCCGAGCCGGAGGACGACACCCAGCCCGCCCCTGACCGGGAACCGGCCCTGGGCGCGCTGATCATCGAGCAGATCGAAGACAGCCGGGTGTCGGAGATCACGGTTCAGAGGGTTGAGGTCGTCGCGCGGCACAGCACCACGGCCCTGGCCAACGCCCTGGAGCATCAGAACCTGTTCCTGATGCCCGTCTGGCGAACTCTGGGCAAGGCCAGGTGGGTGTTGCGCGCGCGCACGCTGCCCAAGGTCGTCGCCATCGGCGTGGCCGTGGTGGCGCTGATTCTGGCCCTGGTGCTGGTGCCCTACGACTTCGATCTGCAGGCCAAAGGAACGCTGGAGCCCGTGGAGCGGCGGGACGTGTTTGCGGGCATCGACGGGGTGGTGACCGAACTGCTGGTCAAGCATGGCGACGACGTGGTGGAAGGGCAAAGACTGGCCCGACTCCGCAACACCGAGTTGGAGGTGGAAATCAACGATGTCACCGGGCAACGCGCGGCCTTGTTGAAGCGCGCCCGGGCCACGGAACGCACGATCCTGGAAGGCGAGAACCGGCTCAGCGTCGAAGAGCGGAATCGCTTGACCGGCGAGTTGATGGAGGTCCGCCAGCGACTGCAGACGTTGGATGCCCGCTTCGCCCTCGCCTTGAAGAAACAGGAAGAGCTGACGATCGTCAGCCCGACCAAGGGCAAGATCGTCACGTGGGACCTGGAGAACCGGCTCATGCAGCGTCCGGTCGTGCGTGGCCAGGTGCTGATGCGCGTGGCGAATCCCGACGGCCCGTGGCAGTTGGAATTGCGCATGCCCGAAGATCGCATGGGGCACATCACCCAGGCCGAACGCGCTTTTCGTGCAAACGACGCGGACGCGCGGCTGAGCGTGGAGTACATTCTCGTCAGCGAACCGGGAGTGAGCCGCTACGGTTCCGTGCGCGATATGCACCTCAGTGCCGAAGTCCACGACGAGGAGGGCAGTTGTGTGCTGATGAAGGTCGCGGTGGACAAGGAAGACCTGCCCCAGCTGCGGCCCGGCACCACCGTCACGGCCAAGGTCCACTGTGGCCAGCGGTCGATCGGCTACGTGCTGCTGTACGACGTGTGGGCCTTCATCCAGTCGCGGGTTCTGTTTCCCTGGTAGCCTGCGGGCCAGCCGAACAGCAGTGTGGGAGCCGTGTCACCCGATGTTTCGTGAAAGCCGCCGTCCGTGGGTCGGCCTTGCGAGCTTATCTATCTGAGACGCCAGATTGCGAGGAAGTCATGTCGTTATCCCTTGCCGTCCTTGCCGCGGTCGTGTCTTTGGGCGCCGATGGGCGGCCGGCGATCAAGGCCTCGCCCGGAGCCTTGACCCTCTCGCACTGCCTGATTTCGGTGGCCGAAGAGGCGCAGGTCCCCGCCAAGGAAGGCGGTGCGCTGGTGAAGGTCATGGTCGTGGCCGGGCAGCAGGTGGTGGCCGGTCAGCAATTGGCCCAGATCGACGATTCGCGTCCCATGATGGAACACCGGGCCGCCCAGTACAAGCTTGACGTGG
Source organism: uncultured Planctomycetales bacterium (assembly GCA_937889015.1). GTDB lineage: Bacteria > Planctomycetota > Planctomycetia > Pirellulales > Thermoguttaceae > CALARR01. The sequence continues at coordinate 24,289 of CALARR010000134.1, forward strand.
CGCGCGAGGAGGCCACCAACCGCATCAATGTGATCTACTCCGAGGCCGCGGCCAGAGTCGCCGAGGCGGAAGTCGCCCAGTACGAAGAGGCCAACAAGACGGTTCCCGGAACGGTGTCGCGCACCGAGGTCCGCCGCGCCCAGTTGAAGGCCAAGGAAACCCAGTTGGCGATTGTCCAGTCGGAGTTCAAGCTGGGCATCGCCGGCCTGGAGGCCAAGGTCCGTGAGGCGGAAGTCGAAGCGACCCAGCAGAATATCGAGAACCGCAAGATCCGCGCTCCCCTGGACGGCATCGTCACCGAACTCCGCCGGCACGACGGCGAATGGGTCCAGCCGGGCGACACCGTGCTGCACCTGGTGCGCATGGACCGGCTGTGGATCGAAGGCTTCTTGGACACAGGCAGCTACAGCCCCGGTGAAGTCGATGCGCGCCCGGTGAGTGTCCGCGTGGCCCTGGCACGGGGCCGCGAAGAGGTCTTCCAGGGGAAGATCGTATATGTCAGCCCCTTGGTCGAAACGGGCGGCGAATACCGCGTGCGCGCCGAAGTCTTCAACCGCCAGGAGAACGAGCACTGGCTGTTGCGCCCTGGGCTGACGGCGGAGATGACGATCCACCTCAAGTAAGCCGGCATGATTGGTCTGGCCGAAAGCCTGGTCTCCAGTTCCGCCCGGAAACTGCCCATCCGGAAGCGGCCCGATCTGTCCGCGCGCAAGCAGAGCTACCTGGGGCGGACCTATTGGGTGGTCAAGGACCCGATCGGCCTCAACTACTTCCGCTTTCAGGAGGAGGAGTACGCGATCCTCCAGATGCTCGACGGGCAGACGAGCCTGGACGAGATCAAGGCGCGGTTCGAAGAGGAATTTCCGCCCCAGAAGATCACCCTGGAGGAACTGCACCAGTTTCTGGGCATGCTGCATCGCAGCGGCCTGATCCTCTCGGGCGTGCCGGGCCAGGGGCAGCAGTTGTTCACACGCCGCGCGGAGCGCAAGCGGCAGGAGTGGATCGCCACCCTGACCAACATCCTCTGCATCCGCTTCAAGGGCTTCGATCCGGAGCGGATACTGAATTGGCTGGAGCCGCGGCTGCGCTGGATCTTCTCGCCGCTATGCTTGAGCTGCTGTCTGCTGCTGGCCATGGCGGCGGCCACGCTGGTCACGGTCCAGTTCGACGTCTTCCGCTCCAAACTGCCCGCCTTCCACCAGTTCTTCAACGCCCACAACGCCGTGTGGTTGGCGGTCGTGCTGGGGCTGACCAAGATCGTCCACGAATTCGGCCACGGCCTGACCTGCAAGCACTATGGCGGCGAGTGCCACGAGATGGGGGTCATGATCCTCGTGCTCACGCCCTGCCTGTACTGCAATGTCTCCGATTCCTGGATGCTGCCCAACAAGTGGCACCGGGCCGCCATCGGCGCCGCGGGCATGTGCGTGGAAGTCGTATTGGCCTCGATCTGCACCTTCATCTGGTGGTTCACCGAGCCGGGAATGCTGAACCATCTCTGCTTGAATGTGATGTTCATCTCCTCCGTCAGCACGATCGTCTTCAACGCCAATCCCTTGCTGCGCTACGACGGCTACTACATCCTGGCCGACATCATGGAGATCCCCAACCTGCGGCAGAAGGCCACGGCGATCCTCAGCCGCAAGGCGGGCGAGTGGTTTCTGGGATTGGAGCCGCCGGAAGATCCCTTCCTGCCCCAGCGGAATCAGCTCTTCTTCGCGCTGTTCTCCGTGGCGGCGGCCATCTACCGCTGGGTCGTCGTGCTCTCCATTCTGTGGTTCCTATACAAAGTCTGGGAGCCTTACCGCCTGGAGCGGATCGGCCAGGCTCTCGCCCTGGCCAGCCTCTACGGATTGTTCGTCTATCCCTTGTACAAGGTCGGCAAGTTCTTCTACGTCCCCGGGAGGTTGGACAAGGTGAAGCTGCCTAGGTTCTATGCCAGTCTGGGAACGGTGCTGCTGATCCTCGCGGCGATTGTCGCCGTGCCCTTGCCGCACCACGTGATCTGCACGCTGGAGCTCCAACCCCGCGAAGCCAAGAGCGTCTATGTCGAGGTGCCCGGGATCCTCAGGCAGCTCCACGTGCGCAGCGGGGAGCGTGTGGTCCAGGGCCAGCTTCTGGCCACCCTCCAGAATCTGGATCTCGATCTGGACATCAACAAGGTTGTCGGCGATCGCGACCAGTACCAGCAACAACTGCACAACCTTCGCCAACAGCGGTTCCGCGACACGCGTGCCGGCGCCGAGATCCCTCAGGTCGCCGAGATGCTCGACGCGCTCGGCAAGCAATTGGCTGACAAGCAAGAGGACCAGCGGCGGCTGCAACTTCGCGCGCCTTGCGACGGCGTGGTCATGCCGCCCCCTCCGCAGCCCAAGCATGAAGACCCGGAAGGTCGCCTGCCCACCTGGTCCGGCATCCCCCTGGAACCGGAAAACACCGGCGCCTTCTTGGAACAGGGAACCCTCTTCTGCCAGATCGGCAATCCATCGCAATACGAAGCGGTCCTGGTCGTCGACCAGGGGGATCTGAAGTATGTGGCCGTCGGCCAGGAGGTGGCGATCAAACTCGATCAACTGCCCACCGACACCCTGCGCGGTTCCATCGAGGAAATCGCCAGCAGCGAACTGAAGTTCACCCCGCGCCGCCTCTCTCAGAAGGCCGGTGGGGAACTGGCCAGCGTGACGGATCCCCAATCGGGCGCCGAACGTCCGATGAGCGCCTCGTACCAGGCGCGCGTACCCTTGGACGATGCCGAGGGCGTGTTGCGGATCGGGCTGCGCGGCCGAGGCAAGATCTATGCCGCCTGGTTGCCCCTGGGAACCCGCTTGTGGCGCTTCGCCATGCACACCTTCAACTTCCGGCTGTAACAGGGCCTCTCTCCGCGCGTCGCCGATCCGACCCTGGCCGCCTTCCCTGCCGGCGATGACGCTTGGGGCATAGATCCGCGCAGGCGTGGCGCATTGTCGCTCGCACGACTTGCGCCGTCTTCCCCACACGGCATGATCTCCACCTCCTGCCTTTGCCAGGTCTTGGGTGGGGCATGGAGTCTGTGGCGGAGTGGGCCCGGATAAGCGGACTAGGCGATCCATCCGGCACAGACGTGCGTTCTTTCGTTGCCCCCGCTTCATGAGCCACGCAGCAAGATCTGGCAAAATTGGCACATTTCCGCCACCAATGCCTAACAAGAATCCTAATGTTGACCAGGTAGCCCCCTCTAACGTAGGGCGATTTTGGCCGTTCCGGTAGTGCCGCTCATGACCCGAGGGGGCTTTGCTGATTCCGACGCAGCCAACGAGAAGGCTTGTGCATGGCGGATTCCAGCCAAAATGGGCGGGAGTCTGCGGTTCTAACGGTTGCGGAGGGATCGTTCATGGTGCAGGACTCAGCAGCGTTTGGGGAGCTAACAAATGAGTTTCAAATCCAAGATCGTCGGACTGTGTCTGTTGTCGATTGCCTTGACGGGCGCCTTCGTTGTCGGAACCGTATTCCTGCAGAAGGGGCCTCTGGGAGCCAAGGTCTCCACGGAAGTCATGGAGTTGGGGCGCCGTGAGTGCCAGCGCGCCGCCAAGGACGTGCACCTCCTCCTCTCGACGATCGACTATCATTTGAACCAGCAGCTCAAGGGCGACTTGGGTGTGGCTCGCCAGCTCTTCAACCGCACGGGTCAACTCAGGTTTGCCGACGAGACGGTGGCCTGGCAAGCGTCCAACCAGTTCACGCAGCAGAGCCAGGAGCTGAAGCTGCCCAAGATGTTTTTGGGCACGCAGTGGTTGGGACAGAACCGCGATCCCCAACAGCCCTCCCCGGTGGTGGACGAGGTGACCAAGCTGTGTGGTGCGAGTTGCACCATCTTCCAGCGGATGAATGAGGCAGGCGACATGCTGCGCGTCTGCACGAGCGTGCTGGGCAAGGACGGCAACCGCGCGGTCGGCAGCTTCATCCCGGCCGTCGGCGCCGACGGCACGCCCAACCAGGTCGTGGCCTCTGTGTTGCAGGGTAAGACCTACTCGGGCCGGGCCAAGGTCGCCAACGACTGGTGCCTCACCGCTTACGAACCGCTGTACGATGCCAACCGCCGCGTGATCGGCATGCTCTTTTGCGGAGTCAAACAGAACGATCTGAAGGAAGTTCGCGAGGCCATCGCCAACATCCAGGTGGGCAAGACGGGCTACGTGTTCGTGTTGGGCGGATCGGGGGAGGCTCGCGGGCAGTACATCGTCTCTCACCGGAACAAGCGCGACGGCGAGAACATCTGGGAATCCAAGGACGCCGATGGAAATCTGTTCATCCAATCGATCGTCGCCAAGGGCAAGGCGATCCAGGGCGATCAGTGCGAGTTCGAGCGCTATCCGTGGCGCAACGCGGGCGATGCGCAGGCGCGCTACAAGGTCACGGCCATCAGCTACTTCGCCCCCTGGGACTGGGTGATCGGCGCCGGGGCCTATGAAGACGATTATCAAGACGCCCTGACGCGCGTGGACGAGGGACTGGACAGCTTGAACCTCTGGTCGATCGTGGGGGCGTTCGTGTCGATGGTCCTGTGCGGAGGCCTGGCATGGTGGTACGCCAACCGTATGGGACGTCCCTTGAGCCAGACCGTGAGCGTGATGGAGAAGGTGGCCGCGGGCGATTACAGCCAGCGGCTGAACATCGCCAGCAAGGACGAGTTCGGCCGCATGGCCACGGCCGTGAACACGGCCGTGCAGGCGGCGGACCAGGCCTTGCAGCAGGTCCACGAGGCGGCCGAGCGTGAGAAGCAACTGCAGGCCCAACGAGCCGAGGAAGAACGGCTGCGCAACGAGCAGGAACAGCAGCGCCAGGCGGAAGAAGCGGCACGCGAGCGCGAGCGGATGGAGTCCGAACGCCGGTTGCAGGAAGAACAGGCGGAGAAGGAGCGCCAGCAGGCCCAGCGCGAACGCGAGGCGGCGGCGATGCTGCGGATGAAGATCGACAGCCTGCTGAGCGTGGTGAATGCGGCGGCGCAGGGCGACCTGACGCAAGACGTGCCCGTGGAGGGCAACGAGGCCATCGACGAACTGGCCGCCGGCATCCGGCAGATGCTCTCCAACCTGGCCGGGATCGTGGGCGACGTGACGCAGAGCGCGGTGCAGTTCCACGAAGGCTCGCGGATCATCGCCGACAGCTCGCAACACCTGGCGCAAGGGGCCCAGGCCCAGAGCGCCAGCATCGAGGAGATGAACGCCTCGATCGAAGAACTGGTGCGTTCGATCGAGACGGTCAAGCAGAGCGCTGTGGAGGCGGACCAGCAGGCCAAGCGGGCCGACGAATTGGCCGAGCAGGGGGGCAAGGCCGTGCAGAAGTCGGTGGAGGCCATGCAGTTGATCCGCAGCAGTTCGCAGCAGATCAGCGAGATCATCCAGGTGATCTCGGAGATTGCCAGCCAGACGAACCTCTTGGCCTTGAACGCGGCGATCGAAGCGGCGCGTGCCGGGGAACACGGGATGGGGTTCGCGGTGGTGGCCGACGAGGTCCGCAAGCTGGCGGAGCGTTCGAACCAGGCGGCGCGTGAGATCTCCAACCTGATCAAGGAGTCGGCGCAGCGTGTGGAAGAAGGGTCGCAACTGAGCGATCAGGCGGGCGGTTCGCTGAAGGAGATCGTGGGCGGCGTGGCCGCCACGGTGGCCAAGATCACCGAGATTGCCTCGGCCACGCAGACGCAATCGGCGAATGCCCAAGAGGTCTCCAAGGCCATCCAGGGGGTGGCGCAGATCACCGAACAGAACGCGGCCAGCAGCGAAGAGATGGCGGCCAGCAGCGAGGAACTGGGGGCCCAGGCCTCAGGGCTGAAGGACCTCGTCGGCCGATTCAAACTCAAAGTGTAGTGCGTATCGCACGGACGTGTAGCAGGCAACCACCCGTTGTCTTCGGAGTCCCACGAGAAACAATCGCCACCGATTGGTGGGCATGATCGAGAGGCTTCACGCAGCGGGCGATCGGATGACTGGTCGAACCGGCGCGCCTAGGCTATAACAAGGCGCGCCGGTTCGGCTGTTTCTTGACCCGTCTTCGGCGGCGGTTCATTGATCTTCAGAAAAGGAATGCAACACGAGGGGGGCGTTTGTACCGCGAAACCGGGCTCCCGCTGGTCACCCTCGTTGAATTATCTATCTGAGGGGCAATAGCTGGCAACGTCTCACCAGCCGGAGTGATCGGAGACCCTTTTTGTTGAGGCTGACCATGCTCCGCCAGTGGGAATTCCATCAACCAACGCGGATCGTGTTTGGGCGCGGCACGATCCGCAATCTGGCCGAGGCGGTTCGGCCCTGGGGTAAGACGGCACTGCTGGTTGGTTATCGGGATCCGCGGGAGTTGCAGACGGCCTACGATGCGGCCTTGGAGCGGCTGCGCGCGGCCGGGTTGGGCGTGTCGCTCGGCCTCGCCATCACGCCCGAACCGTCCGGCGAGCAGATCGTGCAACTTGCGGCCATCGCGCGCGATATCCGAGCGGATGTGATCCTGGGCATTGGCGGGGGGAGTGTTCTGGACGCGGCCAAAGTGGTCGCCTTGCTGTGCCGGACCGAGGCTCCCCTGGAGTCCTTCTTTCTGACCAACCCGGCGCGACATCCCTTGGACGAGGCGCTTCCCGTCGTGGCCGTCCCGACCACCGCGGGCACCGGCGCGGAAGTGACGGACATCGCCGTGGTCGGGCATCGCGATGCGCACGGACAGGAGTTCAAGGCCTCGCTCTTCGGGCCGGCGATTCGGCCCAAAGTCGCGCTGCTCGATCCGGACTTGACGATCGGCACCCCGGCGAAAGTGACCGCCGCCAGCGGAGTGGATGCTCTGGCGCATGCGATCGAGGCCTGCTTGAGCCGCCGGGCGACTCCTGTCTCCACGGCCTTGGCCGGCGAGGCGGTGCGTTTGATCAGCGCCCACCTCGCGCAAGCCGTCGCCGCGCCCGATGATCCCGAGCCGCGCGAATCGCTGTTGTTGGCGGCCACATTGGCCGGTCTCGCCTTGTCCAGCGCTGGGGTGACCGCCGCGCATGCCGTGGCACATGCCCTGGGGGCGGTCTTGAAGGTGCCGCACGCGCAGGCCGTGGCCCTGGCCACTCCCGTCATGCTCCGTTACAACCTGGTCAGTTGTCGGCAGGAATACGCCATGCTGGCCCACTGCTGTGGGCTGACGGCCGACGATCCGCAGCCCTTGCCCGAGCGATTCGTGGCGCATATTGCCGCTCTGCTGGGACAGGTGGGCCTTGCGCAGCACCTGCCGGTTGCGGAGAAAGCCACTGCCGCTGTGCTGGACCGGCTTGTGGCCAATGCCTTTGCCTACGCGCGCGTGCCGATCACCTTGAATCCGGCGCGCATGAACGAAGCCGCGCTGCGCGGGGTGTTTGCCGCCCTGTTTTCGGAGGGGTGAGGGAGGCTCCGCCCGGAGGTGGTCGCGGCGGCTGGAATGGAACGCGGCCCCACGGCGCGTTATAGTCGTGAGGCGTGCCATTCTCGCCTCCCGCCTTGCCCTGGAACAGGAGCCCTTCTCGTGTCGCAGCCCGATCCGGTCAGCCGCCGCCATTTCTTGAATCAGTCGCTCGCCACGGCCGGATCGGCCGGAATGGTGGCCGCGGCCCAAGTGGCCAGTCCTGCGTCCGCCAGCGACCGTGGCGCGCCGCAGGCCGCAGAGCCCAAAGGATCGCTGGTGCCCTGGACCTCTCTCGGCAAAGCGCGCATCAGCCGCGTGCTGCTGGGCGGCAACCTGATTTCGGGCTTCATGCACGCCAGGGATTTGAAGTACGTCAATCCGCTGTTTCGCGCCTATGCCACGGAAGAGAAGATCATCCAGACCTTGAAGCTGGCCGAGGAATGCGGCGTGAACACGGTCTTTGAGACCGGCGCCAAGTTCGTGCAACGCTACAACCGCGAATTCAACGGCCACATGCAGTTCATCCCGCACATCAAGGTCGATCTTGGCCAGAGCGAAGCGGCGCTCAAGGAACACATCCAGAAACAGGTCGATTCCGGGGCCGTGGCCCTCTACGTGTGGGGCGTGTCGGCCGACAACCTGATCCAGGCCGGCGCGGTTGATCAGATTGCCAAGGCGGTAGAACTGGCCAAGAAGCACGATCTGCCCGTAGGCGTCGGCAGCCATTCCCTCCTGGTTCCCCAGGCCTGCGAGAAGGCCCACGTGCCCTGCGACTTCTATGTGAAGACGCTGCACAGCGACGACTATCCTTCGGCCACGCCCAAGGAATTGCGCAAGGAGTTCATCTGGCTCGACGGCGGCCCGGGCTGGTACGACAACATGTGGTGCATCAATCCCGAGGAGACGATCGAGTTCATGAAGACGGTGGCCAAACCCTGGATCGCCTTCAAGGTGCTGGCCGCTGGGGCCTTCCTGCCGCGACAGGGCTTCAACTACGCCTTCAAGAACGGGGCCGACTTCATCGCCGTGGGAATGCTCGATTTCCAGATCCGCGCCAACTGCGAACTGGCCGGGCAGATCGTGCGCCGCATGCCGGAACGCGAACGCCCCTGGCGTGCCTGATCGGGGTGCGAAAACGAGCCTTCGCCGCCCTGGTCGGTGAGCAGCCGGAAGGGCCGCGATGACTCCCTTGCCAGACACAGCCCTCTGCGCCGCAGCCGGCTTCAGACGGGCTGTTGCTCCACCACAGCCAGTTCCGCTTCTTCTTCGGCCGCCGCTTCATCGCCTTCGATGGCGTGGATGGCCTGCTCCAAGGGGCCGGCCGCGCCGCGGCGCGCCCCGGGATAGAACAACTCGATCGCCGCCCGGAACTGGCTCAAATCCGGCTCGCATCCGTGGGCTTCGCTCTCGCGCTGCAACTTGTCGCTCAACTCGTAGACCTGGTGCCGTCCGTTCGGCCACCGCACTGACAGGATGTCATTGATCTCGTTGAGCAGTTGGTAGACGCGAGCCCGGGTCAAGCCCATGGTCCGTGCGGCCTGTCGCACGCTGGCGATCGGCCCGTGCATCCCCAAGCGATTCTCCGCGAGGGTCGTGATCTGCTGCGTGGCGTCGACGCGAACCTGTTCCAACAGGGGTTCGATCAAGCGCTGGGCGATCTCGTCGCGGTCCACCAGGCCCGGCGTCTGCAGCTTGCGGTGGATCCAGTCTTCGGCGTCGGCGATTCGCCGGGGAACAATCCGCACGACCAGGTGCTCCTGCGATCCCATATTGGCCGCCAGCGCGTGCAGGCTATGGAAGACCTCCAGGATGGCGCGCACGCGTTTTTCGCCGTGGGTCTTCATCCCGCGGATCTCATTCAGCGTGCAGTGCGCATACGCCCCCAGGGGAGAGTTCCAGATGACGCGCGTCATGTTCTTCAGGCTGGGGGCAAAACGCCCCAGCAACTCGCCCTCCAAGCCGTGCCGCACAATCGTCGCGCGCCACTGCGCCCAGACCACCTCCGAAACCGTGCCCGGATCAAAGCAGGTCGCACTGCCGTTGCCATTGGATGCCGGCGGCTTGCCCGACGAAGCGGCCGAGGTCAAGTCCAAGGGCAATTCTGCGGGACTGGTGTTGGCCACGCGCGCCAGCAGGCTCACGAAGGAGCGAATCTTCTTCTGGCCGATGCCCGGAGTGGCGGTCAACTCCATGAAGGGCGTTGCCAACAGGTCGCGCAACGAGCGTCCCAGGAAGGCCAACGGCAATCGGCGGTCGGTGGGGAGGGCCCAGTAGGCCAGCGGCTTGTCAATGTGCTCCACGTAAGGTTCGGAAAGAAGGATCTTACGCAGACCTTCAAAGCGGCTGATGACCTGCAGCTCTTCCAGCGACGACGTCTTGCCCAATCTCATGTTGCTCTCCTTGGGTCCAGTCACGCAAGGCCAGCGATGCCTCCCTGCCTGGCGTCCGGTCCACCGCCCAGGGAGCGACGGACCTGCTGAACGACGTCCCCGCCAACCACACCCCACCACGCACGACCGCGTCCTGGCGCACAGCGCATCCAGCCATTGCGTCTCAGGCAAGGAATGCCGTGAGGCCGGTTTTCCCGGGCAATGGCCGGGACCGCCACGACGATTCCTTTTCTGACACCCAATAAAGCCCTGGTCTTGCCCGACCGGCTTAAGCCGACGATGCGGCGCGACCGTTCTCAAGACCGTGGCTCGATGACCGGCGAACGTGCCGGCGAGCAGGAAACCTGCTGCTGCGAAATGCGGAAAAGGACACGAATAACCCTTACAGCGGGAATATCTACACCCGTGTAGGGACGCTCAATAGTTAAATCCTATTTTTTCACGGCAAATCCGCGCCCGTCAATACTTTCCAAAGTTTTTTTTCGCAGAAAGTGGGGTGACTGGGGTGAAAGAGGAAAATCTGCGTCCTGCACGGACTCTCAGAGGCACAATCGATGGCAGATTGCGGCTAAGTGGGGGGGGCGGTGAGAGGAGAGGAACTCTCTGTTGCGCAAGGCGGCCTGGAGTTCTGCCGTACTGAGCGAGACGCAGAATCCGCCCAGTTCACGCCCCTTCGCTGCGTCCAGGATCACCCGGCGTGGAGTTCTCGCACGAGAAACTTAGTAGGCGTTGTGCTGGCGCAATCCCCTCCAAACGGTTAGCCAGAGGATCTGCAGGTCCAGCCAGATGGACCAGTTGGCGATGTAGTACAGATCGCACTGGACGCGGTGCCGCATGGACGTGCGACCGCGCCAACCGTGAACCTGCGCCCAACCGGTCATGCCCGCCTTCACCTGCTGCCGCTGGGTGTAGCCGGGAATTTGTTTGCGCAATTTTTCTATGAACACTCCACGTTCGGGCCGTGGGCCCACCAGACTCATGTGACCGGCCAGGACGTTGAGCAATTGTGGCAGCTCGTCCAGGCTCCAACGGCGCATGAATCGCCCCAAGGGGGTGCATCGCATGTCGTGCCGCGTGGCCCATACCGGCCCGGTCGCCCCTTCGGCGTTCACGTACATGCTGCGGAATTTCAGCATCTGGAAGTCTTGGCCACGGAGTCCGGACCGGGTTTGACGGTACAAGACTGGCCCAGCGCTGGAGAGCTTCACGGCCACCGCCAGAGCGGCCATCAGAGGCGACAGGACCAGCAGCGCCAGGCCGCCCACAACGACGTCCATGCTCCGCTTGGCCGCGCGTGCCCAACCGTACTGCGGGTTCTGTCTCAACCCTAGGAAGGCCAGTTGGTCAATGTCGACCATCTGAAAGCGCATGTTCGCGACGCTGGGGATTCCTGGGACCAGTTGCACGTCGACCAGCAGATCGGACAAGATTCGCTGCAAATAGGGGATCTCTCCGAAACGCGACAGGGGCAAGGCAATGAACACATGGTCGATATCGTGCTGGGCGACAATCCGGTCCAACTCGGGGATGTCGCCCAGACGCGGCAGAAGCTTGCTGCCACGCGCGCCGGGCCGATCCACAAAACCGACCGCTTCCAGTCCGGTCCAACTGTTGTTCTGGATCGCCCGAGCCACAAGCTGCCCCGTGCGGCCGGTGCCGATCACGATGGCCCGGCCGTGGTTCAGGCCGCGCCCGCGCAGATACTTCACCAGTCCCCACACGATCCGCCGAACCACGGTGAGGCCGACGGCATTGAGTACCAGGAAGACGAACCAACCCAGCCGCGAGTCGTAAACCTCCCGGCGATAGAAAGTCACGGTAATGGCCAACAGGAACAGCAAGAGGCTGGCCTTGCAGACCAGGGTCAGCTCTCGGGGAAGCTGCTTGAGCCGGTGGATCTCGTACAGTCCACACAGCCGATAGGCGACCGCTGCCAGCACCAGCACGGCCGGCAGTTGCTCCAGCACGGTCGACAGGTGCGGAACGCCCTGCGGCGAGGGAAGCAGCGAAAATCGCAGGAGATAGGCCACCAGCCACAAAGCGGAGGTCACCGCCAGATCGCACGCCAGGAACACGAGGGCCAGCTTGTCTCCGTGGCGGCGGTACATACAGGGCGTTCCACCAATGGACGGCGTTTCTTGGCCCGTTGACGGTCAGATTCGAGGACCAGGAGCATGGCGGCGCCGAGTGCGAACGCACGGGTTACGGTGGCCCTGTCCCCGATTTCGGGATGCGGCTTGTACCAAATCAGCATGACCTGGTCAAGGCAAGATGGACACTTTGGGCAGTAGGGAATTTTCCGGCCCGGGGCCAAGGTCGCCCCTGGTGTCTGGAACGCAGCGTGCTATCGAAGGCCGAATCGCAAGCGGAGGCAACTCGTCATTCTGCCTTCGCTTGCGCTTCAGGCTTCAATAGAGCCATGAATAATCCGGACTAACGCCGGGGTGGAGATTGCGACAGGGCCGAGACGGTCAACTCGTTGCGGACTTCCCAGATCCCCGGTTCCAGACGCGCTAATTGCTCGACTAGCAGTCGATCCCGCTCGCTGGGCACCTGGCCGCGGAGCACGACCACATCCCCCTCTTGCGTCACACGGATGGTTTGCACCCACGGCTTTCCCAGTCTTCCCAGTGTCGCCAGCAGTTCGGTTTGCGTGTCTGGGGCACGTGTGGCGAATCCCACGCTGACCGTTGTCGGAAATGAAGGGAATCCTCCGTCGGTGGGCGGGCCGCTAGCCAAGGATTCCGTCGTACTCGCGGCCGGCAATCGCATGGGCTGCATCTGCGGCGCGGTAGAACTTGTCGGCGAGCGCATGGGCTGCGCTGCCGGAGCAGGCGATGTTGGGACTGCGGAGGGAGTCACCGGCGCCGATCCTTCCGTTGCGGACGGCTGGGGTATCTCGGTGGACTCTATGGGCGGAATCTGCCGCACCGTCTGCCGAATGCCCTGCAGTGCTGCCTGGGTCACCTGATCGCGAGCGGTCGAAAAGGGGGGCGTCTGCGGATTGGAATTGATCGTCGGAAACGGCTCGTAGGACTGGATCAGGCCGTAGACATTGATCGGTCCGCCCAGGCCCATGCCCGCCTGATACCCCACCCGGTCGCGAGGCTCGCTGGAGAACAGGGACCGCGGCGCCGGCGCCAGGGTGGTCCCCACGGTGCGCGGCCCGAACGTGCCGTAACTGGTTCCCAGGGGCGTCGGGCCGAACATCTGCCCCATCGCGCAGGTTTGCACACTCAGCAACAATGCCGTGGTGGCGGAGATGATAGTCCAACTCGAACGCATGGTCGCACTCCCTGCAATTCCTGTTGCCGCCTGGCGACCAGGCGGGACACCAAGTCGCTCGGAACCATCCCGGTCTAATCGGATCGAACGGCCGACAGGTTTTGGGACCAGCTCCTAGATATTCTACCACTGGATTCCGGCGGCAAAGTCGGTTCCCCCCTCGCCGCTGGGGGGCTCCAGTGCCCATTCGCACACGCGGCGCCGTCCTGTACCACCCCGTTGGACGGCATCCCGCGGCGATTGAACCCGGTTGCCGCCGGACCTATCATGGGGGCTCACCCCGCCACTTTGCGCCGATTCCAGCGACGCGCTTGCGACCCCGTTGCTCGTTTCCGCGTGGCGTGTCTCGCTGCGGCTCGACGCGTCCTGCGACGCCAGCCATTTGCATAGGAAACCGCCATGAGCATCCGAAGCCTTTGTTGTGCCGCAGCCGGTTGGCTGGCGGCGACCCAGTTGACCGCGGGCGCTGAGCCCCAGGCGCAGCGCAAGTTCGTAGCCAACTACGACGAGAGCCAGGTGCGCGCCTACACGCTGCCCGACCCGCTGGTGATGTCCAACGGGGAGCTGGTCCGCGACGCCCAAACGTGGCGTCAGCGGCGGCGGCCGGAAATCCTGCGATTGTTCCAGGAACATGTCTACGGCCGCTCGCCCGGCCGGCCCCAGAATCTGCGATTCGAACTTCGCTCCCTGGAGCCCAATGCCTTGGAAGGCAAATCCGTGCGCAAGCAAGTGCGCATCCATTTCACCGCCGATCCCGACGGCCCGCACATGGACTTGCTGGTCTACTTGCCGCGCAGCGATCGGCCCGTGCCCTTGTTTCTGGGCCTGAACTTCTACGGCAATCACTCCATTCACAACGATCCGGGCATCACGCTCTCCACGGCTTGGATGCGCGAGAATGACAAGATCGGTGTGGAAAACCACCGGGCCACAGAGCGTACGCGGGGCGTGTATGGCTCGCGCTGGCCGGTGGAACTGATCCTCAGTCGCGGCTACGGGCTGGCAACGGCCTACTATGGCGATCTCGATCCTGACTTCGACGACGGCTATGCCAACGGCGTGCAACCGTTGTTCTACAAGCCGGGGCAGACGCGCCCGGCGGCCGACGAGTGGGGCTCGATCGGCGTCTGGGCCTGGGGACTCAGCCGGGCCCTGGATTGTCTGCAGGCCGACCCGGACGTGGACCGCGGCCGGGTGGCCGTGCTGGGGCATTCGCGTCTGGGCAAGACCGCGCTCTGGGCCGGGGCCCAGGACGAGCGTTTTGCGCTGGTCATCTCCAACAATTCCGGCTGCGGCGGCGCGGCCCTCAGTCGCCGCTGCTTTGGCGAGACGGTGTGGCGGATCAACACCTCGTTCCCGCACTGGTTCTGCGAGAATTTCAAGCAATACAACGACCGCGAAGCGGCCCTGCCCGTGGACCAGCACATGCTGATCGCCTTGATCGCCCCGCGCCCGGTGTACGTGGCCAGCGCCGAAGAGGATCGTTGGGCCGACCCGCGCGGTGAGTTCCTTTCGGCCCTGGGCGCGCATCCCGTTTACCGATTGCTGGGAACCACGGGGCTGCCCTGCGAGCAGATGCCTGAAGTGGAGAAGCCGGTGATGGGCACCATCGGCTATCACATCCGCCACGGCAAGCACGACGTGACCGAGTACGACTGGCAACGCTACATGGATTTCGCCGACCAGAACTGGGGGAGGTATTGAAGGTGAAGGCTGCGCTCGCCGTCTTGTTGGCCGCCACGGTGTTGCTGCACGGCTTGCAACTGCCGGCCGCCGAAGCGGATGCCGCCGCGCTGCGCGCCGCCTGGGCCCATCTGTACGACGATCTGCCCACGGCCGTCGATCCGCCGCAGACGCAGGAGCTGCTGGGTCGATTCCGCATGGTGAACTGGGGCGCAGCCAACTCGGGCGACGTGGGCGAGTACCCGACCGCCGAGGCCGCCGCCCAGCGCGCGGCGGACATACGATCCACGGGGGCTACCGTGGCCATTGTCCGCGGCCGGCACTTTCGTCTGGACTGGCCGCAGGACACGCCGCGACTGCTGGAGTGCTATCGCCTGGCCGCCGCGGCCTGCCATGCCCAGGGCCTGGCCTGCCTGGCCCACTTCGATCTGACCCTCACCTGGCAGCCGGGGTTCGCCTTGCTGAAGCAGAACGCCCAGTGGCCGCAGCGCAGCCTGCGCGACGGCACGCCCACGCGCTGGCTGTGCTGCAACCATCCCGACCTGCGCGCGTTCTACGCGGGATATGTCGAGCAGGTCGCCCGGCAAGGGATCGACGGCTTCATGCTCGACGAGATCAACTTCGCCTCGATCGGCGACCTGCATTGCGGCTGCCAGCACTGCCGTGAGAAGTTCCTGCAGAAGACCGGCTTCCGCCTGCCGGAGTGCGACGATCGCGAGGTGATCGGCAATCCGGCCCATCCCCTGTGGCGCCTGTGGCAGGAATGGCAGATGCACGCGCTGAGCGAGTTCCGCGGATTCCTGCTGCAGCGTCTGCGCGCCGTCAACCCGCAGATCGTGATCCTGACCTACAGCACGAACATCGAATCCCCCTCCGAGTCGCCCAACGACACCTTCGAGAACGCGCGCGTCTGCTATGCGGGCACGGAAGGCTCGAACCTCACCTGGGGCGGCAGCGTGAACCTCTTTGCCCAGCACCGCATCAGCCTGGCCAACAGCCGCTTCTTCGGCCGGCCGACTTGGGCCCAGTATCCCGCTGGCAACGACGAGGAACGCACCTTTGCCAGCCTGGGCTTCGCCCCGTTGACCGGCAATGGGCCGTGGGGCTGGATCGATCCCGCGCAGCACGAAGCGCTGGAGAAATCGGGGCGCTGGGCGCACGTCGAAGAGTCGTTGGCCGCGGCCGAACCGCTGGCCGACGTGGGCGTGCTCTGGTCGTCCAGCAACCGCTACGGCCCGCCGCAGCGCGCGGCCGCCTGCTGCGCCGAGGCCTGCGGTTGGATGCAGGCCCTGGGCCTGAGCGGAATCCAGTTCAATCCCGTGCCCGGCAAGTACGCTCAAGTCGAGCATCTGCGTCCGTATCGCGCCCTGATCGTGCCCGATGCCTTGATGTTGCCGACGGCGACCGGCGAGGCCGTGCGGCAATTTGTGGAACAAGGCGGCACGGCCGTGCTCAGCGGCGAAGTGGGATCGCGCGATGTGCTGTATTTGCCCGCGGGCCAACAGGCGCTGGCCCAGCGTCTGGGACTGCGCCGCGTCGAGGCGGCCGGCGAGATCGGATTCGACCGCAAGAAAGCGACCTTCCTGGGCACTGCCGAGCACCAGATCCGCCTGGAGCCCGGCTTCCTGCCCGATTTGCCGCGGAGCATCGTTCTTCCCGACACCTACCGCTTCGCGGTCACGCTGCCCGCTTCGGCCGAGGTTCTCGCGCGCTTCGCCGACGGCCAACCGGCCGTCGGCGCCTGGCGGCAAGGCAAAGGACGGTGCCTGTACCTGGCCGTTTTGCCGGGCAAGGCCGCCTTTCAGCCGCGCGCGTCGCAGACCACGCTCGCGCGGAACTGGCATCCGCCGCGGGTCTTGAGCCTGGTGCGCGCCCTGGCCCAGGAGGCCACCGGCGGCGCCGACCGCATCGCGGTCGAGGGGCAGGGCATCCTCAGCTCGGCCTGGCAGCATGGCTCGCGCGCCTGGCTGCGCATGGCCAACGTGGCCGGCCTGGAACGCCTGCCGCCGGGCAAGCCGATTGCCAAGGCCGTGCCCAGCTATCCTGACTTGGAACCGATCCGCATCCGAATGCGCATGCCGTTGAGCGCTGCGCCGCTGCTGCTCAGCGCCGAGAGCGACAAGCCGCTGGCCATGTCGGTTGTCGGTCAAGGAGCGGACTGGCGTCTGGAGATACCGCCGGCCAGTTTTCGTCTTTCGGCCTTCGTTCGCCTGGAGGTCAAGCCATGACGTGTCCTTGGCCCCGCTGGACGTTGCTCCTGATGTTGGCCTGCTGTCCAGATGCCATCGGAGCCGAAAGCCCGTTCTCCATCCATACCGACCAGGGCCTGGAAATCCGCTGCCAGGGCCAGACGATCGCGCGCGCCGGCATGCCGGCCGGCCTGTCCGTGCCGCGGATCGCGCCGCAGCCCAGCGGCGGCGTGGCCGCGGGCGAGGGTTGGCGCCTGGAATTGGCCGCGTTTGCCGACCGCCTGGAATACACGGTGGAGTTCCAGCTCCCGCCGCCGCAGAAGCCCTGGTGCGTGCTGCATCTGCCGCTGCCCGAGAAGGGCAAGGCGTCCATCGTGCATGGCACGTTCGAGCGCGAGCCGCAGACGACGACCATTTCACAACGGGCGGCCGGCAAGTCGCCACGCGCCGCCGATTCGATCTCCATGGTGCGGTTCATCACGGTCGACGCTCCTGGGTTGAGCTATGCCCTCGACACCCAGCCCAGGGGAGCGATGGGCGACACGCCGGCCGATTCTGCGGGCGTGATGCGCGCCCTGGTTTGCTGCCCGGTGAACGACGGCCTGGAACTGCGCTGCGTTTTGCCAGGTTCGCACCCGGCGTGCTTCCGGGCCAAGCTGATCTTCTATGCGCCGCCGGCTGCGTTCGAGCGCCTGCATCCCTTCCGCCTGATGAACTACCGCCACGCCTTCGAGAAGGTCGTGAAACTCGAATTCAGCAGCGGCCCCAAACCGAAGAAGCCCTACGAGCGCCGGCCGGTGGGCGTGCAGGCCTATCGTTCCAAGACGGGCTATGGCTGGTTGGGGACTACGGAGGATCTCAAACTCCAGTCATGTTCCACTTCGGTGCCGTTGTACGGCGCGCATGTCGGCTCCCAGCAGCCGGGGCGGTTCCGCATCGATTTGCCGCCGGGCCACTACTATCTGACGCTCAACTTCGGCGATCCGGACGGCCCCGTCGGCCCGCTGCGCGTCCTGGTCAACGGTCAACCGCAGATCGAGCGTCTGGCCCTGCCTTCCGGACGCTACCGGGCCGAGTTATTATGGATCACTTCCGATCGGGACCACCTCCAGATCGAGTTCCAGGGCCTGGACGGCGCGGCCTGGCAAATCAGCGCCCTGACGGTCAGCGCCCTGGGCACGCTGGGCGAAGACTTTACCCTGACCCGACCCTGGTGGCACTTTCCGCAACGGTAGGTCAGGCACCCCTGTGCCTGACACTTGTTCTGGCGGCAGGCCGCAAATTGTCAGGCACGGGGGTGCCTGACCTACTTCTGGAGAAAGAACATGCACCTGCAAAGCAACTCTGTGCGACTGGGGACTTTCCTGCTGGCCGTTCTCACTGCTCTTCCAGCCCGGGCCGAGGTGGTCCGCGTGCGGATCGACCAGCGCGATTCGTTCGCCGAAGGACAAGCTTTCGGAAAAGTCGGCCCCTACGAACGGATCGCCGGACGCCTTTTTCTGGAGGTCGATCCCGACCTGCCGGGCAATGCCGTGATCACCGACCTGAAATACGCCCCGCGCAACGCGCGCGGCCGCGTCGAGTTCTGGAGCGACTTCTACCTGCTCAAGCCGGTCGATCCGCAGCGCGGCAACGGGGCCTTGCTCTACGACGTGAACAACCGCGGCAACAAGCTGGCCCTGTGGACCTTCAACGACGCGCGGGGCAACACGCCCCTCAGCCGGGCCGATGCCGGCAACGGCTTCCTCATGGAGCAAGGCTACTCGGTGCTGTGGTGCGGCTGGAACGGCGACGTGGTCGAAGGGGACGGACGCCTGCTGACCAGCGTGCCTGTGGCGCGCGACGGCGACCGGCCGCTGACCGGCAAGATCCACGTAGAGATCTGCCGCGACGAAAAGGTCATCAGCCAGCCCTTCTACTGGGGCCCGTGGGGCATCTCCACGGCCTACCTGCCGGTTCGTCCCGACCATCGCGCGGCCACGCTCACCATGCGGCCCGACCGGCTGCACCCGGCCGTGACCCTGGCCCACGACCAGTGGTCCTTTGGCCGCTGGGAAGACGGCAAGCTGGTGCCCGATCCGGTGCACCTGTACGTGAAGGAGGGCCTTCGGCCGGGCTGGTTGTACGAGTTGGTCTACGAAGGCCAGGATCCGCGCGTCACCGGCCTGGGGCTGGCCGCGGTCCGCGATTGCGTCTCCTTCTTCCGCTACGCCCCGGCCGATCGCCAGCAGGCGGCCAATCCACTGGCCGGCGGCGTGCGCCGGGCCTGCATCTTCGGCATTTCCCAGTCGGGCCGGTTCATCAACGAGTTCCTGTTCGATGGCTTCAACACCGACGAAGCCCGGCGCATGGTCTTCGACGCGGCCCTGATCCATGTCTCCGGCAGCGGGCGCGGCCAGTTCAACCGCCGTTTCGGCATGACCACCCTGGCCGGCACGGCCCACGAGAACCAGATCTGCGGCAGCGAGTCGTTCCCCTTTGCCACCACGGTCCAGACCGATCCGGTCACCGGGCGCAGCGGCGAGATCTACGCGCGTTGCCGCGCGGCCGGCCATCTGCCCAAGATCATGTTCACCCAGAGCGCCACCGAGTATTGGACGCGCGGCGCCTCGCTGCTGCACACCGACGTGCAAGGTCGCGGCGACATCCCGCTCGATCCCCACGTGCGCCTGTACACTGTGGCCGGCTCGCAGCACCTGGGCGGCACCCCCGCCGAGCGCGGCCTGTGGCAGAACCTGCGCAATCCGCTGGACGACCGCGGGCCGGTGCTCCGCGCGCTGTTGGTGGCCCTGGATCGCTGGGTGCAGTCCGGCCAGCAGCCGCCCCAGAGCCGCTACCCGCGGATCGACCAGGGCACGCTGGTCAGTCTCGACAAGTTGCGCGCCGCGTTCCCCAAGATCCCCGGCGTGAACTTGCCCAAGACCTTCTACCGGCCGGCCCGGCTCGACTTCGGCCCGCGCTGGGATTCGCAAGGCATCGCCGACCGCGTGCCGCCCGAGATCGGTCCGGAGTACAACACGCTGGTGCCGGCGGTGGATGCCGACGGCAACGAACTGGCCGGCATTCGCCTGCCCGAGGTGGCCGTGCCCCTGGCCACCTACACCGGCTGGAACCTGCGTTCCAAGGAAGCGGGGGCCGAGGAGATGCTCGCCCCGTTCCACGGCTCCTATCTGCCCTTGGCCCGGACCAAGGCCGAACGCCAACAGTCGGGCGACCCGCGCCCCTCGATCGCCGAGCGCTACCCGACGCGCGAAGCCTACGTGGCGCGCGTCAAGCAGGCCGCGCTGGAATTGCAGCAGGCCGGGCTGCTGCTGGAGGCGGACGCCCGGGCAGCCATCGACGCGGCCGGCCGGCGCGAGCTGACCGCCCCGACCCCGTAAGCCGCGTTAGGCGCGTGCTGGGCGCAGTGTAGGGTGCGTGCTTGCACGCACCAACAGAAGGTTGCGAGCATTGGTGCGTGCAAGCACGCACC
>CALARR010000135.1 GCA_937889015.1 uncultured Planctomycetales bacterium
AGCACCACCAGCAGCGTGACTCGCGAAAACGACGTTGTCATGTTGTTCATCCCTAAAGAATTGGGTCATGATCTCGACCATTTCGGCCGCAACCCCTGGCAGCGGCTTCCGCCATGGCAGCGGTTCCCGCATTCTCCATCCCCCAGCCGCAAGTTGCAACGGCCCATCCCTGTCAGTACACTGGCGGATGCTGTGGGCCACTGGCCGCAGGGTCCAATGTCCGGCCTGCCCTGACACGTTCCTGCCCAGCGTCTGACGAGACACCTATGACCCCCTCGTTGAGCCTTAACGGGAAACGCAGCGCGGTCCTTGGCCTCGCCCTCCTGCTGCTGGTCCCGCTGCGCGCCGCCGGCGAGATGCCCTATGCCCTGGATCGCAGCGGCCAGCGCCCCGTGCCGGTCTTCACGGCTCCCAGCCACTGTGCCTGGCCGAATCTCAAACTGCTCCGCGACGGGCGCACGCTGGCCGCGCTGATCTTCAACGACGCCAGCCACGGCCATCATCCGGGCGATATCGAGTGCTGGCTCAGCGCCGACGGCGGGGCCACCTGGAAATTCGGCAGCGCCGCCACCCAGCACGAACCGGACACCATCCGCATGAACCACGCGGCGGGCCTGGCCGCCAATGGCGACCTGATCGTGCTGACATCCGGTTGGTCGGGACGATGGCCCGCCGGAGTCAAGCCAACGCGCGGCCGATTCCGCTACGAAGTGCTCGGCCCGTGGCTGAGCCGCTCCCCGGACAACGGACGCTCATGGTGGGTCCACAAGGACGCCTTCCCGCAGATGACGCCGGCCGGCCAGCCGGCGGTCCCCTTCGGCGATCTGCAGATCGCGCACAACGGCGACCTGTGCGCGGCCGTGTACTCCACGCAGGGTCCTTGGGAGAAATACGACGAGCGCCGCTTCCGCTCCTACCTCTTCCGCAGCCAGGATGACGGCCAGACCTGGGGCGAGCCGGTGGTGATCGGCCCCGACTCCAACGAAACCACCGTGCTGCACCTGGGCCAAGGGCGTTGGCTGGCCTGCGCACGGATCGGCAGCGGCGTGGAGAAGAAGGACCAGTTGCTCCTGTTCGCCTCGGACGATGACGGGCGCACCTGGTCCTGCAAACGCACCATGACCGATTTCCAGCGCGTCACCGGGCACCTGGCGCGGTTGCGCGATGGGCGCGTGCTGTTCAGTTACGGCGACCGAGCCTCCGACTTCGGAAAACGCGGGCTGGAGGCCATGCTCAGCGCCGATGGCGGCGAGACCTGGAGCGCGCCGGTGCGGCTGGTCGACTGGAACGGCCTGGACGGCGGCTATCCGTCCTGCGTGCAGCGATCCGACGGCCAGGTGGTCACCGCCTACTACTGCTCGGCCTTGCCCGGCGACCCGCCCGATTCGTATAAGAACTACCACCTGGCGGCGATCGTCTGGGATCCGGCACGCACGTTTCCCCGCAAGTGAACCTTGCCAGATTGCCAGCGTTTATCAAGACTTCTACTAGACAGCCACTTTCCCGAGACCCGAGGTCCAAGACATGAAAGCGACGCTTGTTCTCCTGTGCAACTTCGCCTTGCTGTGCGGCTTTACCCTGGCCGCCGATGCGCCCGCCAAACCCAAGACGGCCGCCGCTGAGAACCTAGCCCAGAACAGCCCCAGCCAGGTCGGGCGGCCCGGTAAGACTGAGTTGCCGACAGGTTCCGGGACCGGCTCTAAGACGGCGGCCAAGAAGACGAAGAAGCCGCTGCCCAAGCCGACCTTGGCCGACGTGGCCTATGGCACACACGAGCGTCAGATCCTCGACTTCTGGAAGGCCGACTCGTCCACGCCCACGCCGGTCCTTTTCAACATCCACGGCGGCGGCTGGGTCGGCGGCGACAAGACGATCTTCAGCAGTATCGACGTGGACAAGGTTCTCGCGTCGAAGATCTCGGTGGTCTCGATCAACTACCGCTACGTAACGCAGGCCATCCAGGCCGGCGTGAAGCCGCCGGTGCAGTGGTCGCTGCACGACGCCGCGCGCGCCCTGCAGTTCGTGCGCAGCAAGGCCGCCGAATGGAACATCGACAAGACGCGGATCGGGGCCACCGGCGGATCGGCCGGCGCCTGCTCCAGCCTGTGGCTGGCGTTCCACCCCGACATGGCCGATCCGAAGAGCGGCGACCCCGTGGCGAGCCAGTCCACGCGATTGTGGTGCGCCGCCGTGATCGGCGCCCAAACCACACTCGATCCGAAGCAAATGAAGGAGTGGACGCCCAACAGCCGCTACGGCGGCCACGCCTTTGGTTTCATGCCCGATCCCACCGATCGCAAGACGCGCGACACGCAATTTCCCGAGTTCCTGGCGGCGCGCGACAAGCTGCTGCCCTGGATCAACGAGTATTCGCCCTATCACCTGGTCACGGCCGACGATCCGCCGGTGGCCCTCTATTTCTCCGCGCCACCGGCGCTGGGCCAGGAGCAGAAGGACCCCACGCACACGGCCAATTTTGGCGTCAAGCTGCAAGAAAGACTCAAAAGCGTGGGCGTGCCTTGCCAACTGGTCTATCCTGGCGCGCCGGATGTCCAATATGCCGCCGCCACCGACTACCTGATTGCCACGCTCAAAGCGCCAAACGCCCGCGCGACTAGCAAATAGCCGACGCCCCTACATATCGGAATGGCTTCCAACTCCCGCAACCCCAGGGTCTCCCGATGCTTCACGATCATCCCTGGTTTGTGAGCCTATTGACCCTCTGGGCCCTGGCGGGCAT
>CALARR010000136.1 GCA_937889015.1 uncultured Planctomycetales bacterium
ATGCACTATCCCTGGTGGTATGTCCCACACATGACCGCGCCGATGCTCATCGCGGCCATCTCCGTGGTCCATGTGCTGGTCTCGCACTACGCCGTCGGCGGCGGACTGTTCCTGGCCATCGAAACCGACTTCGCCTACAAGTCCAAGAATCCCGGTTACTTGGACTACCTCCGCTCCCACGCCAAGTTCTTCATCCTGATTACCGTGGTTTTCGGGGCCATCACCGGCGTCGGTATCTGGTGGACGATTGCCCTGGCCTCGCCTTTGGCCACCGAGCTTCTGATTCGTACCTTCGTCTTCGGCTGGGCCATGGAGTATGCCTTCTTCGTCCTGGAATTGGTCGCCGCCTTCATCTTCTACTACTACTGGGGGCGGCTTGCCCCCAAGACCCACACGCGCATCGGCTATATCTACGCCTTCGCGGCCTGGATGAGCCTGGTGCTCATTACCGGCATCACCGGCTTCATGCTCTCACCCGGCCCCTGGCTCGCCGAACGAAACAACTTCTGGATCGCATTCCTCAATCCGCAGTGCATTCCGCAAATCATCGCGCGCACCGGCGGGGCCTTGCTGCTCAGTTCGCTCTATGTCTACCTGCACTCGTCGCTGGCCGTCAAAGATCGACAGTTGCATGATCTCATCCAGGCCCGCTCGGCGCGGCCCGCGCTGTTGGGCTCGATCCTCATCACGGCGGGCGGCCTGGCCTGGTACTTCACCCTGCCCGAATCGGCCCGCGCCGTCCTCGCCTCCGCCGCCGTGCTCAATGTCTTCATGGGGCTGATCTTCGCCCTGACCGTGGCCGTGTTCCTGCTCCTGTACTTGGGCCCCTACCGCAACCCCGGTTGGCTTACGCCGGGCTTTGCCGGTGCCCTGCTGATCCTCGGAATCGCCGCCTTTAGCACGGGCGAGTTCATCCGCGAAGCCGTGCGCAAACCCTACGTGATCTACAACGTCGTCTTCGGCAATCAGATCTACCCGGAACAGGTGGTTCAACTCCGCCGCACCGGCTATCTGGAAGGCGGCTTGTGGACGCGTGCCTTCGTGCAGGCCAACTATCCCCAGGCGGTGAAGGACGGCAAGATCGATGAAAAGGTCCTCCGGCAATTGCCCGACCAGGACCAGATCCGCCTGGGCGAAGTCCTCTTCCAGTATCACTGCAACGATTGTCACGCCGCCCAGGCCGGCTACTCGGCCGTGGCCCCGATGATCCGCGGCCATACCCCGACCATGATCCGCACCATGATCGAACATCTGGATCAGGCCCATTTCTTCATGCCCCCTTGGGCCGGCACGCCGGACGAGGCCGAACTGCTCACGCGCTACTTGACGTCGATTGCCCCGCCACGGCCCCGCGGAATGGCCCCCGCCGCGACTGCGATGGAGACCCACTAATGGACACCTTGACTCTGGTCGACTCCACGTCTGTCCCCGACCTGCCCGCCCCCTTCTGGTTCGTCCAGTTCTTCAAGGTCCTGGGGTTCGTGCTGCACCTCGTGCCTATGAACCTCTGGTATGCCGGTATCGCGGTGGCCTTGGTGCTCTGGTTTCGCGGCGGTCCGCACGGCCAGCGGTTCTCCTCGCGCCTGATGAACCAGATGCCGGTGATCGTGGCCTTCGGCATCAACTTCGGCATCGTTCCCTTGTTGTTCCTGCAACTGGCCTACAATCGAATCTTCTATCCCGCCACGATCCTCATGGCCTGGTACTGGCTGTCGATCATCGGTCTGCTGATTGTGGCTTATTACGGCGTGTACTATTACGCATTTGGACTCCGGTCGGGTCAGCTCGGTCTGGCGCGACGCGTGGCGGCTTGGGTCGCCTGCCTCATGTTCCTGGCCATCGGCTTCCTGTTCGCCAACGCCTTCAGTCTCACCACCAACGTCGCCGCCTGGGCCGATCTGTGGAAGGATCACAGTGTGGCCGGTGCGGCCACAGGCACCGCTCTGAACCTCTCGGACCCCACCCTCGGGCCGCGCTGGCTGTTGATGCTCGGGTTGGCCCTCGGCACCACCGCCGCCTGGTCTCTGGTCGACGCCTATTGGCTGGGCGCCAGCGAAGGCCCCGGCTATCAGGCCTGGGCGCAGTCCTTTGCCACGCGGATGTTCATCCTCGGGGGAGCCTGGGCCTATCTGTCCGGCGCCTGGTACGTCTTAGGCACCTGGTCGCCCGAGGTCCGCTCCGCCATGTTCTCCTTCCCGTGGATCGTCTTAACACTGCTGACGATCGCCGCTCCAGCCCTGCCCGCCGCCTGGCTCCTGCTGCGGCGTCAACAAATGCTCACCGCCGCGGAAGCGACTCTGGTGGCCCTGGCTCAGTTGGGCGTGCTGGCCATCAACGCCATCAGCCGACAGGTGGTGCAGAACCTGGAACTGGTCCCCGTGTTCAAGGTGGCCGAGGTGCCGGTCAACACCCAGTGGAGCCCACTGCTGGTCTTCTTGCTGCTGTTCGTGGCCGCCGTGCTCGTGGTCGCCTGGATGCTGTGGCAGGTCATCAAGCTGGAAAAGAACACAGAGCCGACCGCATAGCGACTCCACTGCTCCGCACCGGACGCAGTCGATCCATAGCCGGACACGCGTGCCGGCCAGCGTCACTCGGGCCACCAGAACAGATGCCGACCACCCGACAGGTGGGTTTCCTGTCGTTGACACAAGCCTCTCGCGACCGTAAAGTTGATTGCGTCTCAGATAAGGAATGCCGTGCGGCCGACCATCGGGAGGCCGGTTTTCCCGGGCAACGGCCGGGACAGCCACGACATTCCTTTTCTGACCCCCAATCGTGTTTCGCCGGTCCCTTTTGCGAAGTTACCAGCAATGAACCGCACTCGGGTCGTCCATCCCTTTCACCGACTTGCCCTCGGCGTCGCCGGGGTAGCCGTCGGCATTATTATTGGGATCTGGCGGCCTTGAGGGCTTGATCCGGCACTGCACCAGAACAACCAAGCCCTGAGGCCAGACGAGGCCTGAGGGCTTTTTTTTCAAGCTAGGTCTTGGGCCGTAGGCCGTGGGTCTCGCGTTTCCAGACCCAAGCCCTGAGGCCAGGCCCCAAGACCTAAGGCCCAAGAGCGAAGTCCAACCATCATGCGCCGCATTCTGATCTACGACACAACCCTCCGCGACGGGGCTCAAGGCGAGAACATCAGCTTCTCCCTGGAAGAGAAGTTGCAACTCACCGCGCGCCTCGATAGCCTGGGCGTCGACTACGTGGAAGGCGGCTACCCGCTTTCCAACGAAAAGGACCTGCACTACTTCCACGCCGTGAAACGGCTCGACCTCAAGCGGACCAAGGTGGCGGCCTTCGGCATGACCCGCCGCAAGGGCCTGCGTGCCGAAGACGACAAGGGACTGCAGACCCTGCTGGAGGTCGGCACGCCGGTCGTGACCATTGTCGGCAAGGCCTCGGCCTTCCAAGTGACCGAAGTCCTGCAAACCACCCTGGAAGAGAACCTGGCCATGATCCGCGACAGCGTGGGACTCATCGCGCGCGCGCCTCGCGAGGTGATCTTCGACGCCGAACACTTCTTCGACGGCTGGAAGCAGAACCCGGACTACGCTTTGCAGACGATCCAGGCCGCGGTCCAGGCCGGCGCCAGCGCCGTGGTCCTTTGCGACACCAATGGCGGCACCATGCCCGACGTGATCGCCGCCGCCACGCGCGCCGTCGTAGCGGCCTTGCCGGTGGCCGTGGGTATCCACTGCCACAACGACTGCGACCTGGCGGTGGCCAATTCGCTGGCCGCCGTGGACGCCGGCGCCGGCCATGTCCAGGGAACCATCAATGGTTTCGGCGAACGCTGCGGGAATGCCGACTTGATCTCGGTCATCGGCAATCTGGCCTGCAAGAAGACCGGCCTGCAAGTGCTCGATCCGGAAGGAGTGGTGCACCTGACGGAACTGTCGCGCTACGTCTACGAAGTCGTCAACCTCAACTTCCGTTCGAACCAGCCCTTCGTGGGCAAAAGCGCCTTCGCGCACAAGGGCGGCATGCACGTCAGCGGTGTGGCCCGCGTGGCCGCCAGCTACGAGCACATCGACCCGGCTACGGTCGGCAATGAACGCCGCATCCTGGTCAGTGAATTGTCGGGCCGGTCGAACATCGTCGCCCGAACCAACAAGCAGAACATGCCCCAGGATCCGAAACTGCTGGAAAAGATCCTGGCCCACGTCGTCTCGCTGGAGAACGCGGGCTACCAGTTCGAGGCGGCCGACGGGTCCTTCAACCTCCTCGTGCGCCGCTGCCAGGGCGCCTTCCGGCCGCACTTCGAATTGATCAAGTACCATGTCAACGTCGAGAACGACGACGGCGGCGTGCTGACCACCTTGGCTACGGTCAAGATCCGCATCGGCGACGAGATCCGCCACGAAGTGGCCGAGGGAGATGGCCCCGTCAACGCCCTCGACGCCGCCATGCGCAAAGCGCTCAATGGCCATTTTCCCGCCTTGAACAAGCTCCGCCTGGTGGACTACAAAGTGCGCGTCATCAACTCGCAGGCGGCCACCGCGGCCGGCGTGCGCGTGGTGGTCGAAAGCCAGGACGAAAACGACGTTTGGGGCACCGTCGGCGTGAGCGAAAACGTCATCGATGCAAGCTGGCAGGCCCTGGTCGACAGCTTCGAATACAAGCTCTACAAGGACGAAGAACAGAACTAACCATGTCCACCAATCCTTCGCAGCGCGATTTGCCCAAGCAGTACGATCACCAGGCGGCCCAACGCCGCTGGTATCCCTTCTGGGAACATCGCGGCTACTTCCACAGCCAGCCCGACGCCTCGCGCAAACCGTATACGATCGTCATCCCGCCGCCCAACGTGACCGGCGCCCTGCACCTGGGCCATGCCCTGAACAACACCCTGCAGGACATCCTCATCCGCCAGAAACGCATGCAGGGCTACGAAACGCTGTGGATGCCCGGCACCGACCACGCCGGCATCGCCACCCAAGCCGTGGTCGAACGCCGCTTGCTCAGCGAAGAGAACCAATCGCGCCACACCCTGGGCCGCGAAGGCCTCGTGGCCCGCATCTGGAAATGGAAAAACGACTACGAATCGCGGATCCTCGGCCAATTGAAGCTCATGGGCTGTAGCTGCGATTGGCAGCGCACCCGCTTCACGCTCGACGCCGTCTGCGCGCGCGCCGTGCGGCACACCTTCTTCAGCCTCTTCCGCGATCGGTTGGTCTACCGCGGCAAGCGTCTCGTCAATTGGGACACGATGCTGCAGACCGCGGTCAGCGACGACGAGGTGTTTCACGAGGCCGTGCCGGGCCATTTCTGGTACTTCCGCTATCCGGTCATCAGCCCCCAGCCCGGCGAGCCCACGCACGTGACCATCGCCACAACCCGGCCGGAAACCATGCTCGGCGATACGGCCGTGGCCGTGCATCCCGATCCTGAAGCGGCCCTGGCCCAGGCCGAGACCGATCTGGTGCAGCGTCTGCAAGCCGCTCCCGAGAAGCAGAAGGCCGAAATCCAGGCCGAACTGGACGCCGTGCGCGCCCGGCGCGAGACCCACCTGCCACTACTGCTGAAGCTCCGCGACATGGCCCTCGCAGGACGACAACTCATGTTGCCCCTGCTGAATCGGCCGATCCCACTGGTCGCCGACCAGTGGGCCAAGCCCGAAATGGGCACCGGCTGCGTCAAGATCACCCCGGCCCACGATCCCAACGACTACGAGGTCGGGCTGCGCCAGAAACTGCCCATGGTCAACATCCTCAATCTCGACGGCACGCTCAACGAGAACGCCGGCCCCTACCAGGGGCAGGTCGTCCTCGATGCGCGCCGCCGCGTGGTGGCCGATCTGGAAGCCCTGGGCCTCCTGGAACAAACCGAAGATCGCGTGATCGACCTGGCCCATTCCGACCGCTCCAAAACGCCCATCGAGCCGCTGCTGACCGATCAGTGGTTCGTCCAGATGGAACAACTGGCCCAAACCGCCATGGATGCCGTCAGCGACGGCCGGGTCACGATCATCCCCGGTCGATATGCCAAGGGCTACCAGGACTGGCTCGGCGAGAAACGCGACTGGCCCATCAGCCGCCAACTCTGGTGGGGACACCAGATCCCCATCTGGTACTCGAAGACGGCCAGCGAAAAGGACCTGCAAAAGGCCTTTGCCGGGCGCAAGGACGTGGTCTGGTATCGCGACGAAGAGTATGGCCAATGGCTCATCTGCGCCCAGGAGGAAGACCTGGCCGAAGACTCGGTCCCCGGCCACAAACTGGTGCGCGAGTCGGACGTGCTGGACACCTGGTTCAGCTCCGCCCTCTGGCCCCACTCCACCCTCGGTTGGCCCGAGCCCACGTCCGAACTGAAATACTACTACCCCACCAACGTGCTCATCACCAGCCGCGACATCATCACGCTCTGGGTCGCACGCATGGTGCTCACGGGCCTGTACAACGTGGGCCAGATTCCCTTCCACGACGTGTACATCCACCCCAAGATCCTCGACGCCTATGGCGAGGGCATGTCCAAGTCCAAGGGCAACGGCGTGGACCCGGTCGACGTGATCGAGAAGTTCGGCGCCGATTCGCTCCGCTTCGGCCTGGCTTATCTCACGACCGAGACCCAGGACATCCGCATGCCGGTGGACTTCGAGTGCCCCCACTGCAACGCGCTGGTCGAGCAGACGCAGCAGAACCGCGTGCTGCCGCGGATCAAGTGCAAGCACTGCGGCAAGGAATTCGCCACGCAATGGGCCGAAAAGCCCGCCGACAAAGCCCTGCCGCGCGGCCCGGTGGTCAGCGAACGGTTCGAGTTAGCGCGCAACTTCTGCAACAAACTGTGGAACGCCTCGCGGTTCGTGCTGATGAACCTCGAGGATTACGTGCCCGGTAGCCTGGAAGGTGCGAAACTGCTGCTGGAGGAACGGTGGATCCTCAGCCGCCTGAGCACCGTCACCGAGAACGTGACGCAAGCCTTGGCCGAGTATCGCTATGCAGACGCCGCGCGCCTGCTGTACGAATTCACCTGGGACGAGTTCTGCAGCTTCTACGTGGAAATGTCCAAGTGGGGCCTGCAGCAAGCCGAGACCAGGGCCAACGCGCAGCGCGTCTTAGCGCACACGTTGGATACGATCCTGCGGCTTCTGCATCCCATGATCCCCTTCCTCACCGAAGAAGTGTGGCAGTTGCTGGGCGAGGCGGCACCGCAGCGCGGCTTGGGACACCCCACCACGCCCACCGAGAGCATCATGATCGCGCCTTGGCCGAAACCGAATGCCACGTGGCGCGACACCCAGATCGAAGACCAGTTCGCCCGCTTCCAGGAGGTCTTACGCGCGGTGCGCGAGATCCGCAGCCGGCAAAACGTTCCGCCGAAGCAGGCGATCAAATTCGCCGTACGCTGCGATGCGGCCGTGGCCTCGCTGCTGGAGCCGATGGGCCCCTACTTCGACCTCATGGCCGGAGCCACGCTCACCGTTCAAGGGCCCACGGTCACCGCGCCCGCCCTGTCGGCCAATGTCAACGCTTCCGGCCTCGACGTCTATGTAGACCTGTCCGGCGTGATCGACGTGGCGGCCGAATTGGCGCGCAAGCGCCAGGAGTTGACCAAACTCGAGTCCGCCGTGGCCGCCAAACAGAAGAAACTGGCCAACGAGAGCTTCGTGCAGCGTGCGCCCGCCGACGTGGTTCAAAAGGAGCGCGACGCCCTGCGCGACCTGGAGGCGCAGCTCGCCGCGGTGCGGGCCGTAGTGGAGAAATTGGCGCAGGCGTAGGCGACGGACGGACCTCAGCCCGGCACGCGGCAAGTCGTGCGGCCGCGTGCCAGTCCCCCCGCTGTGCCAAGTAATGTGCTGCGAAGTGCGACCATGGAACTCCAATGGATCGACTATCTCCGCCGCCGGCTGCCCGGCCATCCTCAATTGGCCCTGGGGCCCGGCGATGACGCGGCCCTGCTGAGCCTGGCCAACTCACCGTCGTGCGTGGTGACGGTCGATATGCTCATGGACGGGGTGGATTTCCGCCTCGGCGAGGTCGATCCACGGCGTGTGGGGCGCAAGTCCCTGGCCGTCAATCTCAGCGACCTGGCGGCCATGGCCAGCCAACCGCTGGGCGCCGTGATTGCCCTGGCCCTGCCGCGGCACGGTGGCATGCAACTGGCCCAGCAGTTGTACGAAGGGCTGCTGCCCCTGGCCGAGCAATACGAACTGGCCATTGCCGGCGGCGACACCAATAGCTGGGACGGCCCCCTGGTCGTCAGCATTACGGCCCTGGGCACGCTCACCCCACGCGGCCCGCTGCGCCGGGCCGGGGCCCGGCCCGGCGACCGCATCGTGGTCACCGGGGCGTTCGGCGGCAGCATCCTCGGACGCCACCTGGACTTTGAACCCCGTGTCCACGAGGCCCTGCTGCTGCACCAACGCTATGCGCTGCACGCCGGCATCGACGTCAGCGATGGACTGTCGCTGGATCTGGATCGCCTCTGCCGGGAAAGCGGTTGCGGAGCCCTGATCGACCTGGATGCGGTGCCGATCAGCGATGCGGCCCAGCGTCTGTCGCGCCAGGACGGCGCCAACCGCTCGCCTCTGGACCACGCCTTGAGCGACGGCGAAGACTTCGAGTTGATCCTGGCCGTGCCTCCCGACGCCGCGGCGCAGATGCTCCGCGACCAGCCCTTGGGCGTGCCGCTGACCGTGATCGGCCAGTTCGTCACAGAACAAGGCCTGTGGCAGCAGGACCCACGCCAAGGCCGTCGTCCGCTCGCACCCCAAGGCTATCAGCACCAGTTGGACGCATGAATCAGTTCAGCTACCTATCCACCGGCGAAGCCGACACCCAAGCCCTGGGCCAGGCCCTGGCCGACTTCCTGCCCGATGGCAGCCTTGTGGGCCTGTTCGGCACACTGGGCTCGGGCAAGACCCGGCTGGTCCAGGCTATTGCCGAGGCCACTGGGGTGGATCGGCGCCAGGTGGTCAGCCCGACTTTTGTTCTGGTCCAAGAGTACACGACCGGACGCCGGCCCATCTACCACTTCGACACCTATCGGCTGCGCGACGAGGACGAATTCCTGCAACTCGGCCCGGAAGAGTACTACGATCGCAACGGCCTGGTGCTGATCGAATGGGCCGACCGCGTGCTGGATGTCCTGCCCCGCGATCGCGTGGAAATCCACTTCGAAGTCATCGGTGAGCAGGCGCGCGCTGTGCGAATCGTGGCCACCACTCCACGTTACGAGCCCCTCCTCGACTCCCTGACCGCCTGGGCTCAGCAGCGTGCCCAGACTGGATCGGAACCAGGCTGATCCGTCACACCAACACCACATGGCGTAACACCCGAGGATGCTTATCCGGGTGGTTTGCGTGGGATTTGCGGGCTGACTATGCTGAAGGTTCGCCCCCCTTCCTCGGCAGACGCCCGTGCATGTTGGACCTCATCCGCGATCCCCACCGCCGCCACCTGCTGCTGACCATCCTGGTCGGGATGGGGCTGGCCGCGTATCTCAGCGGGTCGCTGCCGGCGGTGTATGGCTATGACCTGGCCCTGCTGCTGGCCCTGGTCGGCGGCTATCCGGTCTACTTCGAGGCGGCCGCGGCCCTGTTGCGTGGTCGGCTCTCGGCCGATCTGGCCGTGACCCTGGCCGCTTTTGCCGCTTTGTGGATCGGCGAGTTCCTGGTGGCGGCCGAAGTGATCTTCATCATGCTCATCGGCGAATCGCTGGAGCATTTTGCCGTCGATCGCACGCGCGCTGGCATCGCCGCCCTTCTGCGATTGCGGCCGGAGACGGCGCGCGTACGGCGGCGCCACGCCAGCCATGGCCATGAACATCAACACGGACATGAGCATGACCATGGTCACGGCCACAACCATGACCACGGCCAGGACCATGAGCACGAGTACGAAATCCCGGCCCAGGAAGTCCGCCTCGACGACCTGGTGCTGGTCCGGCCGGGCGAGCGGATCCCCGTGGATGGACGCGTGCGGAGCGGGCATTCCTCGATCGATCAGAGCCCGATCACGGGCGAATCGCTGCCGGCCGACAAGTCGCCGGGCGACGAGGTCTTCGCCGGCACGATCAACCTGTACGGTGCGCTGGAACTGGACGTGGAACGGGTCGGGCACGACACGACCCTGGAGCAGATCATCCACCTCGTGGAGCACGCCGAGTCGGCCAAGGCCCCGGCTCAACGCCTGGCCGACCGCTATGCCACCTGGTTCGTGCCGATTGTGTTGGTGGCGGCCCTGCTCACCTGGTACTTCACGCGGGACGTGAAACGGGCCGTGGCCGTGCTGGTCGTGGCCTGTCCCTGCGCGCTGGTCCTGGCCACGCCCACGGCCGTGGCGGCCGGCATTGGGGCTATGGTTCGCCGCGGCGTGCTGGTCAAAGGCGGCGTGGTCTTGGAGACCTTGGGCCGGTTGCGCACGATGGTCTTCGACAAGACAGGCACGTTGACCCTGGCTCGGCTGCAGATTCAGGAGATCGTGCCGGCGCCGGGCCACAGTCGCGACGAAGTGCTGCGCCTGGCGGCGGCCGTGGAGCGGCAGTCCGAGCATCCCGTGGCCCGGCTGGTGGTGGAACAGGCCCGGCAGCAGCAGATCACCCTGCCCGAGGTCAAACACTTTCTGGCTCATCCGGGCCTGGGCGCGGAGGCGGTGGTTGGGGGGCGGAATCTGTGCGTGGGCAGCGCACGCTACATGGAGCTTTGCAGCACGGCCCTGCCCGAGGCCCTGGCCTCCGAGGTCGTGCGTTTGGGCAACGACGGCAACACGGTGATCCTGGTGGCCAGCGACGCGGACGCGATCGGGGCGATTGCCCTGCGCGACACGGTGCGGCCTGAGGCGGCGGCAGCCATCGCCCGGCTGCGCGAGTTGGGCGTGGGACGGATCGTGATGCTCACCGGCGATCACGCGGCCGCGGCGCATGCCGTGGCGGCGGCCTTGGGCATCGACCAGATTCAAAGCGGTCTGTTGCCGGCCGACAAGGTCGAGGCCGTGCGCCAGTTGCAGCGCGAAGCGGGCCCGGTGGCCATGGTCGGCGACGGGATCAACGACGCGCCGTCGCTGGTCGTGGCCGACGTGGGCGTGGCCATGGCCGAGATGGGCAGCGACGTGACGATCAGTTCGGCGGGGTTGGTGCTGGTGGGCGACGATCTGCGCAAGCTGGCCGAGGCCGTGGCCTGTGGCCAGCGCATGTTGCGGATCATCTGGCAGAACATCATGGCCTTTGCCCTGGTGGTCAATGCGCTGGCCGTGGCCGCGGCTTCGCTGGGATGGCTCTCGCCGGTGGCGGCAGCCGTCTTGCACCAGGTCAGTTCGCTGACCGTGGTGCTCAACTCGTTGCGACTGTTGGTGGATTGGCGCCATCTGCGGCATCACCTGGAGCACGAGTGGGAACACCTGGTGGCGCAACGTCGGCGCCTGGCTGCCGGAACGATAGTCCTGCTGCTGGCCGGATATGCCTTGAGCGGCCTGCACGTGGTGGGCGTGGGCCAGGTGGGCGTGGTGCAACAGTTCGGCCGCTTTGTCGAGCCGGTCGAACCGCCCGGACTTCACTGGCGCTGGCCGGCGCCAATGGGGACGCACTGGCGGGTGCGTCCGGATGAGATGCGAAGGGTGGAGGTCGGCTTTCGGACCATCAGCGGCGCGTTTGCCGAGCCGCCGGCTTACGAATGGAATGTGCAACACCGGGGCGGACGCCACCAACAGCAAGCGGAAGAGGCGGCGGTGTGGGCCGGGGACGAGAACCTGGCCGACGTGAACTACGTGGTCCAATACCGGGTGCGCGATCCGCACGCCGCCCTGTTCCACGTGGGACCGACCCTGGCCGACGGCGCGAACAAGTGGGACCACATGGTCCGCGCCGTGGCCGAAGCCTGTTTTCATGCGGAAATGTCGGGCCGGCCGATGGACGCCCTGCTGGCCTCCGAGCGCCAGGCGGTGGCCGAGGCCGTCCAGACGCGGATCGCGGCCGTGCTGGGGCGTTATGAATGCGGGTTTGCGGTCGAGGCTGTCTGCTTGGGCGACATCCATCCACCGGTCGACGTGGTCCCCGCCTTCCGCGATGTGGCCAGCGCTGCGGAAGAGAAGGAGTCGGCCATCAACCAGGCCGAACGTTACCAGTATGAAACACAGGCCCTGGCCCAGGGACAAGCTGCGCAGCAGGTGGCCGTGGCCGAGGGGTTCCAGGTGGATCGCACGTCGCGCGCCGAGGGCAGTGCCCAGCGGTTCGTGGACGTGGCCGGGGCCTATGCCTCGGCGCCCGAGGTAACGCGCCTGCGGCTCTACTTGCAGGCCGTGGAGGAGGTGTTGGCCGGCCGGCGGAAGGTGATTCTGGATCATGTGCCGGAGGGTGCCCGGCGACTGTTGTACTTGGGGCCCAAGGGCCTGTTGCGCCTGCCGGCGACCGTCCCGGCGGAAACGGAAGGCGAGACGCGGCCGGAAGCAGAACAGACGCCGGCGCCGGCATCGCGAGGAGAATGGGGACTATGAGACGTCTTTTGCTGACGAGCCTGGTGTTGCTGGCCGCCGTTTGCGTTTGGCGCAGCCTGCTGTTCGTAGACGAGACGCAGTTCGTGATTGTCACGCAGTTCGGCCGGCCGGTGCGCACGATCACCGAAGCGGGGCTGCACTTCAAGCTGCCTTACCAATCTGGGCTGAGCATCGACCGCCGCTTGCAAATCTACAGCAACCCGCGTCCGGCCGAGTTTCTGGCCGCTGAGAAGAAGAACGTGAACCTGGACGTGTTTGTGTGCTGGCGCGTGGAACAGCCGCAGCGGTTCGTCGAGACGGTGGGCGACGCGCTGGCCGCCGAGGCCCGGATCCACGACATCGTGTGGTCCGAACTGGCGGCCGAGGTGGGGCGCAGCCCGATGGAGGCCCTGGTCTCCGTGGATCCGGCCGCGCACCGGCTGGACCAGATGGCCGAAGGCGTGGCCCAGCGGTGCGATCAGCGCGCCAGCCAGAGCTACGGTCTGCGAATCGTGGACGTGCGTTTGCGACGCATCGGTTTTCCCACGCAGATCCTGGAGAGCGTCTTCCAACGCATGCGCACCGAGCGCGCCAAGATCGCCGAGCGCTACCGCTCCGAAGGCAAGGAACAAGCGATGCAGATCCGGGCCACGGCCGACAAGCAGCGGACGATCGTGCTGGCCCAGGCCTACGGCCAGGCCGAGAAGGTCCGCGGCCAGGCCGAGGCCGACGCCATCCGCATCTACGGCCAGGCCCATCAGAAGGACCCGGCCTTCTATGAGTTGCTGCGAACGCTGGAAAGCTACAAGAAGATCCTGGACGAGAAGACGACCCTGCTCTTGTCCGCAGATTCGGAGTTGTTGAAGTACCTGACCGGAAGCGGGAAGTCGGAAGTCGGGAGTCGGAAGTCGGAATCTGGCGACCGGAAACCGGAGAAGAAGTAAGGCGTTGCGGAGCGGGAGCTTCGTAACGACGCGCATATCCCAAATTGAACATCCGACATCCAACATTCCACATCGTCTCTGATGCACCGCGCTTACCATCCACAGCCCGATCGTCACGCCCCACACCGGCGCTTTCGCTGGTGGACACTGGGGCCGTGGCTCTTGGCAGGCTATCTGGCCACCGGACTGTACTCGGTGCAGACCAGCGAGCAGGCCGTCGTGCGGCGCTGCGGTCAGGTCTTGCCCCAGGTCCGCACGCCGGGCCTGCACTTCGGTTTCCCGTGGGGCATCGACCGCGTCGACAAGCTCAAGGTGCTCGAATCCAAGGAGGTGCAGGTCAATGCGGCTCCGGCCGAGTCGGCCCTGGGCCGGGCCATCGATCCGCGCCAGGCCGAGTGCCTGACGGGCGATCGGAACCTGATTCGCGTGACGGCCGTGGTCCAGTATCGCATCGTCGATCCGAAGGCCTACTTGTTCCAAGTGGCCGATCTGCCGGCACGCGAGGGCGGCTCGCCGTCCCAGGGCGTGTCGACCCTGGTCGAGATTGTCACCGCGGCGGCCTTGACCTCGGTAGTGGCGGGAATGAAGGTCGACGATGTGTTCGATGGCGCGCAACGTGCGTTGATTCAATCGCAGGTGCTCCGCGCGACGCAGGCCGCCCTGGATCGCTATGGGGCCGGCGTGCAACTGCAGTCGGTCTCGCTGCCGGCCAACGGCATCGCCCCGCCCAAGGAAGTGGAACAAGCCTTCGGCGACGTGATCGCCGCTCGCCAGGACCGGCAACGCGCGGTCAACGAGGCGCAGGCCTACGCCGACAGCCTGCTGCCCAGCGCGCGCGGCGAGGCGCAGCGCGTGCGGTTGGAGTCGGAAGGCTATGCGGCCGAGGTTCGCGAAAAAGCCCAGGGCGACGCCCAACGCTTCCTGGCTATGCTGGGGCAACTGGCCGCGACGCGCGATCTGACCATCCGCCGCCTGATTCTGGAGACGATGGAGGAGGTCTTGCCGCGGCTGAAGAAGGTGGTGGTCGACGCACGCAACGGGCGCCTGGACCTGGGGCTGTTGGAAGAACAGTAGTCGTTCAGGCCGGTCCAAAGGGGCCGGGGCCCGTGAACGTTGGAAAAGAACGGCCATGAAGAAGTGGCTTCCGCATGCGATCGTCGTGTTGGCGCTGGTCGCCGGGGCCGTGCTCTTGCGCGACCGCCGACCGCGACCCGAAACGCCCGAGGCCACGGTCGCCGCTCTCTTCGATGCCGCCAGCCAGGGTGACGACGAGCAGTACCTGCGATTGACCGGCGGAGCGTTGCGCGAGTCGCTGCGGCAAACGCGGCAACAACTGGGCCCGGCAGCGTTCCGGGAAAATCTCAAGCGAACCAATACCGGCATCAAGGGGTTGGCTGTGACGCGCGCCGGCCAGCCCTCGGGCAACACGGTCGCCTTGAACCTGGAACTGGTCTTCGCCGATCGAGTGGAGCGACAACGCGTGCTCCTGACGCCGGAGTCCAACGCGTGGGTCATCACCTCGATCGCAACCGCCACGCACGTCAAGCCAGCCGTCCCGTACGGCACGCCGGTCTTCGAAGAGCAACCGCCCGTGGCCAAGCCCAATCCGTAGCCGCGGTGCTCGACGTCGTCCGGCCAATGGCCTATGATCGTGGCGTACTTTGGGATTCTGGGAGGAGGGTTGCGCCATGGGATGTCGATTGGTAGCGCGCGTGGAGTTGGGTCTGCTGGCCGTTGTTGTCGCTGCGAGTCTTGGGTCCACGCCGGCGTCGGGCGCTTCGACCGCCGAGCGATTGGCGGACGACGCCTACCTGATTCGCGACGACTCGGGCAATTGGGGCGGGCCCTCCAAGGGCATCACGCACCAGCGCGGGCCGAACTACCAGGCCAAGAAGCGGCTCGATCTGGCCGACGTGCCCGAAGAGTTCTGGCGACATGTGACCGAAGTCCGCTTGTCGGCCTTCTTCTGCGTGCGCGACTACTCGGAGCACGACCTGGGCAAGGCCAACGGGCTGGACGAAACGCTCGAAATCGTGGTCAACGAGCACGTCATCGCCGTGCCGACCAAGGCCGGCCTGCCCGCCTGGACCGGCACCAGCGTCGGCGGCATGGCCATGCGCTGGCACGAGTTCCGCCTGCCCAAGGAATACCTCCTGCGCGGTCCCAACGAGATCGTGTTTCGCCTCGCCGCCCCGGCGGGCAAGAAGCCGGACGATTATCTCTATCTGGGAATCGACAGCCAGGTGCCGAGCGGTCGAAGTTGGGGCAAGCTCAGTGCCGCCAGCGCGTGGCATCCCGATAAACTGAACGCCTTGGGGGCCACCGGGGAGTACATGGTGCGGTTGGTATTGCTGGCCGGCACGCGCGAGCTGATCGCCTCGTGGGAGCCCGGCCAAGACCCCCGCGATCCGGCAGGCGTGATCCAATACGCGGGCACACACAGCGGCCGGCCGCGGATCGAGTGGGACCTGTCGCGGTTGGATCGATCGGTGATGCCGCGCGTGACGGTGGAAACGGCCGGCGGCCAGCCGATCGAGTTGTGGTGGCTGTACGAGAGCGGGCTCCCGCTGGCCAAGCCGGCCAAAGGGCCAGGCCCGAAACACATGTTCCAACTTGGCACGGCGGCCACTTTCGTGCCCAGCGGCGTACAGCTTGCGCCGGACGCGGTGTGGAAGCGGATCACGCTCCAGGCGGCCAAAGGCTACCAACCGCCGGTGAAGCCGGTGGACATGGCCCCGGCGATTGCCGCGCCGGCCGGCAAAAAGGTCGACCGCACCGCGCCCTGCCGACGGGAAGGGGATCAATGGACGCTGGAGAATCCCACCGCTCGAGCCGTGTTGACCACTACTGGAGGCCGCCTGCGGCTGAAATCGCTGTACAACGAGTTGGCTGGGGCGGAAATGGTCCGCGACGCCGATGCCTCGGCGCTGTGGCTGGTCGAAGTCGATGGCCGACAATATGCCGGCGAGCGGGACTTCGCGCTCCGTGACCTGCGGTTGTCGTCGGACAAGCAGTCGATCACAGCCACATGTATGTGCGAAGCGATTGGCCTGGAAGCCCAGTTCACGGCCAGCGCCGATCTGTGCTTGGGGCTGACAGTAACCAACCGCAGCGGCAAGCCGCTGGACTTCAAGCTGGCTTTTCCGCATCTGTCGGGCCTGGCCGTGTCGCAACAGCCGGCCGACGACTACTACTTCTATCCGTTCAGCGGCCTGGTGAGCAATGCGCCGGCCTTGATTCGCTACGGCTACGGCGACCATCAGGCCCTGTACCAGGTGCTGGACCTGTTCAGTCCCCAGCGCGGAGCCGGCTTGTCGATCGCCTGCACCGACAACGAAGGCTGGTACAAAGTCCTGGCCCTGCGCAAGCACGTGCCGGGCCGGGCCGAAGTCAACGCCGACCTGCCACGCACGCCGACGGCCGACGAATTCAAGTGGAGCAACTCGCTGCCGGCCGTGCCGGGCATCGGCCTGACGTTCGAGTATCTGCGGCGCACGCGCGCCCCGGGCGAATCGTTCCAGACGCAGGCGGTGCAGTTGCACGCTCATGCCGGCGACTGGCACACGGCCATGGAGGACTATGCGGCCTGGTGCCACCGGCAATGGAAGTTCCGCCCCCATCCCTCGCGTCTGGACAGCGTGTGGAACATGATCGCCGCCGGCTGGGGCAAGAATCCCCTGTTCCGCGACGGCCGCTACAACAGCGAGTTCATCAAGCCGCGGTGCGACTGCATCGAACTGATGTCCTGGTGGGAATGGGCCCCCTTGGGCCCCTGGCGCACGTCGTGGGATAAGTTGGAGGAGAGGATCGGAGCGGCATTGTACAAGCGGTACAGCAACTACTGGGTCAAGGACCCGGTGACCGGCCAGACCATGTATCCGCTCAACCGGGGCGACTACGACGGCTACAACCAGCGCTGGGGCGGTCTGCCAGCCTTGCAGCAGGCGATCAAGGACTACCGCAAGTCATGCCCCCTGGTCACGCTCTATACCGATCCCCTCCTGGCCGACGACAACACGCGCTGCGGCCAACAGTGGGGCAAGCTGTGGGGAATCGTCAAGCCCGACGGGTCGTATCGCACCAACTACGAGTCGTGGAACATGTGCCACGACGTGGCCGAGTATCGCCAATACGTGGCCGAGACCATGAAGCGCGTGCTGCGCGAGACGGGAGCGGACGGGATTCGGCTGGACGAATACGGCCACTGCGGGGCCGCCTGCTTCAACAAGCAGCACAAGCACACCTTTGCCGAATGGGGCTGCACCGAGTGGCAGAAGGCGATTGCCGAGACCAGCCGCCTGGTACGCCAGGGCATGGACGAAGTCGATCCAGGCTCAGTGCTGACCACCGAGCACCCGGGTTACGACTATCTGCTACCGCACCTGGAAGGCTGCATCACCTACGATTTGACGGTGCTGAAATCGTCCCTGCGACCCTTGGAGTGCAACCTGCAACGGTTCTACTTCCCCGAGTGCAAGGCCTATGAGTTGGACCACCGCGGAGCCGACCGCAAACACCGGAAACGGTTCTGGAACGCGGTGGGCTCGTTCGGCAGCTACTATCCCGAGCCTCTGGACGCCATCCTGCGCGAGAACCAGGCGGCGTTTTCCAGTCGCGACTGCCGGCCGTTGGTTCCCACCTTGATGCAAAATGTCTATGCCAATCGCTTTGCCGCCGACGAGAAGACGATCTACACACTCTACAACGCCACGGGTCATTCGGTGGCGGGGCCAATGCTACGCCTGCCGCGACTGGCCGGGCATCACGCGGTGGAACTGCTCAGCGGACGCGAGTTGAGGGGCCGAGCCGCGGACGATGGGCTATCGCTGGAGGGATACATCCCACGCGACGAGGTGTTGTGCGTAGCCTGGCTGCCCAAACGGTTGAAGGTGGCCAGCCAGGGACGACGGTTGAAGGTGGAAATCGCGCAAGAGACCACGCGCGGGCAAATCGTGCTGTGCGGCGCTGAGGGGAAACGTCTGTTGGACGTGCCGGCCAAGCAACCCATGGAAATCGACCTGGGCGAACTGCCCGACGGCCAACGGCCCGTATGCGTCAAGTTGCTCTCCCAAGGCCAACTGGTGGACTGTGTCGGGTTGCCGTGAGCCGCAACACGTCGACACCCTGCCATCAACGAGTACCGATTCAAAACCCACATCGGCGTGAAGATGGGTATTGCGGGAAGTGTAGGGCGTATACATTCGTGCCCGCGCTTCGTAAAACTTTGGTAACCGTTCGTTGATAATATGCGAACTGGCCTTGCGCTGCAGGGGGGGGATGGATTATGAAGGACACATGGCTCCACTCCTCCCCGAAGATGTGGCTCGCAAGTTGACCAGGGTGGTCGCCCAGGTCGTCACTTCGTCTGCCACGCTTCTGCCGCGAGTAGCCACTCCTCCCCGATGCGCGCTCATGGCTTGTGACGCGCGCCGATGTGATTGCACCTTTCTGGCCGTATTGTCATGAACAACCCAGGTTGGGATACCACGTCCGGCGGGGTGGCTCGCGGCTTCTGGCTGCCATTG
Organism: uncultured Planctomycetales bacterium; assembly: GCA_937889015.1. GTDB lineage: Bacteria > Planctomycetota > Planctomycetia > Pirellulales > Thermoguttaceae > CALARR01. Next base: position 18,874 of record CALARR010000136.1, read on the forward strand.
TCTCAATCGGTGAACTGGTTTAGCATCAGCGTCCCGAAATGGGCTTTTGGGATGGAGGATTCATGACCAGACTCATGCAGGACAACGGCTTGCTTCGTGCGCTGGCTGGCGTGGCGCGCTTCCCCGAGCGATTGCAGCCGGACATGTTGTACGTCACGGCCTATCGAGCCATGTATCTCTCGCGGTGCCTGGAAGAGCGGCTGCTGGAGCTGTTCCACAAAGGCTATGTGAAGGGAACCGTCACCACCAGCGACGGCAACGAGGCCACCGCCGCCGGTATGGCCCTCCCGCTGCGCCCCGGCCGGGACGTGGTGGCGCTGCTGCATCGCGACCTGCCGGCGCACCTGCTGTTTGGGGCCGATCCCTACGATCTGGTCTGTCAATACATGGCCAACGCCGACAGCATCACCCAGGGGCGCGAAGGAAACGTGCACCACGGCGATCCGGCCCGGCGCCGGTTCCCCATGATCAGCCACCTGGGCAACATGCTCGGTACGGTCGTCGGAGGAACCTGGGCCGCGCGTCAACAGGGCGAGGACGTGTTCGGGCTGGCTGTGATCGGCGACGGCGGGAGCAGCGCGGGCGATTTCCACGAATCGATCAACATCGCCTCGGTGCTCAAGTCGCCAGTGCTGTTTGTCGTGCAAAACAATCATTACTCGTTTTCGACGCCCACCTCGGCCCAATACCATTGCCGCCGGCTGTCGGATCGAGCGGCCGGCTACGGAATCCGCGGACAAACGATCGACGGCACGGATCTGGACCAGGTCTACCAATCGGTCTACGACGCCCTGGAACAGATGCACGAGGACTCCTTGCCGCAAATCCTGGAATGCATGTGCGTGCGTTTGCACGGGCACGCCGCCTATGACAAGGGCGAGTACGTCAGCGCGGCGCAGATGGAGGCCTGGCACGCCCAGGATCCTCTGCCCAAGGCACGTCAGCGGTTGGCCGTATTCTGCAACGAGGATGAAATCCAGGGCATGGAGCAGGAGGCCCAGGAAGAAGTCCGCGGCGCGGTCGCACGCGCCCTGGAAGTCGCTCGGCCCGACCCCAAGGCCCAACGCTGGACGCCGCACCTGGACTGCCCGCTGGATCCGGTTGAGCCATTCCAGGCCAAGCGGGTCAAGAATGGCGAGGCCATCAAGCGGGCCTTGGACTACATCCTGGCCAAGCGACCCAAGGCGTTCTTGCTGGGGCTGGATATCGGCACGTACGGCTCGGCCTTCAAGACCTGCAAGGGGTTGATCGACCATCATGGACCGGGACGGGTGATCGACATGCCCTTGTGCGAGTCGGCCACCGTCGGGTTTTGCCTGGGCGCATCGCAGGTCGGCGGCGAGCCGATCATGGAGTTCCAGTTCGCCGATTTCTCGACCGAGGCCGTGACGCAGATCGGCCTGAACGCCGGCACCTGGTACTATCGGTCAGGACACGAAGCGCCGCTGCTGTTTCGCCTTCCATGCGGAGGAGGGCTCACCTTAGGGGCCTTTCACTCCGGCGAGTTCGAGGGGTTGTGGTCGCGATTCCCCGGGCTGAAGATCCTCTACCCGGCCACGGCCCAGGAGTGCTACGAGGCGATCCTCGCGGGCTTCTTCGACCGCAACCCGTGCGTGGTCCTGGAGCACAAACAGCTCTACTGGAGTAAGTCGGGCGATATCGACTTTGATGGCGATTTGGGGCATGTGTGGCGTCCACGGCGGTATACGGAAGGAGACGAGCTGACGGTGGTGGCCATCGGTTCGATGGTCTTCGAGGCCCTGACGGCCGCCGGACGACTGAATCGTGGGGTGGAAGTCTGGAATCCGTTCGTTCTGCAGCCTCTTTATCTCGCCCAGATTGTTGAGTCAGTCGAGAAGACCGGTCGGTTGTTGGTCGTTCAAGAGTCTGGAGAGACGCAGGGCTTGGGCGACCGGATCATCTCACTCGTTGTCCGGCAGGCTCACCAGGCGTTGAGATGCGCGCCGCGGCTGCTGGCCGCGCCCGACGTTCCTGTGCCCTTTGCACCGGAATTGGAGGCACACTATCGGCCGGACGCGGGAAAAATACAAGCAACCATGGAAAAAATACTAAGCGAGGGCCACTGAAGGGGCATTGGAGGGCTTGCCTGCCTGCCGGTTCTTGACTATCGTGCCTGTCACCAAGGTGTGGGCACTGCGGTTCTTTGAGCCGGCCGCCCTTGAGCCCTGCTTCAGACAACGGATTCGCTGCAGGATATTGTGATGGAAGAAAGTACGTTCCGGATCCCCCTCTATCTCCCCGCCCAGGGGGCTACGGAGACCGAGGCCACGCTCATCGAATGGCACGTGGTCGAGGGGGATTTCTTCGAGAAGGGACAAGTTCTCGCCCAGGTCGATAGCGTCAAGTCGGTGTTCGACTTCCAAGCCCCCTGTTCCGGGCGCGTGATGAGACTTCTGCACCTGGAAGGCGAGACCATTCCTTACACGGAGCCGGTGCTGGAAATCGAGACGGCCGACCAGGGCATGCGCGACTGGATTCCGCCGGCGGTGACTGTCTCGCCGATCGAGCCGCGACAGCAGCCGTTGCCCGACCGCAAGACCGGTAAGGGCGATCTGCCCACGGCGGCGATCCTGGGGGTGGGTGGTTATCTGCCGGATCGTGTGGTCAGCAACGAGGATTTGGTGCGGTGGTTCCCGGATGTCTCGCCGGACTATGTCTACCAGGTGACCGGCATCCGCCAACGCCGCTGGGCCACCGACGGCGAGAAGCCCTCCGACATGGCCTACGCCGCCAGCCTGGAGGCCATCCGCAAGGCCAACATCGCCATCAAGGACATCGACGCGGTGATCGTGGCCACGACCACGCCCGACGTGGCCATGCCTTCGATGGCCTGCATCCTCCAGGATCGGCTGGGGCTGGGTTCGATCCCGGCTTTCGACCTGAACGCGGCTTGCTCCGGCTGGCTGTACGCCGTGGCCATGGCCCAGAACATGATCCTCACCTCCATGGCCCGCAACGTGCTGACCATCGGCGTGGACATGCAGTCACGCTTGCTGGACAAGAATGACCGCAATACGTGTTTCATTTTTGGTGACGGGGCAGGGGCGGCGGTGATTTCCGCCGCCAGCAGTGGGCATCAGATCCGCCGGGTAATCCTGGGGTCCGATGCCCGAGGCCTGCGCATGGCTCGTCGTGAAGAGCCGGGCTACCTGGTCTCCAACGGCTATGCCGAGGTCGATCCGTGGATCCGTCTGGACGGCCAGATTCTATTCCGCTACGCAACGGAGAGCTTCATCCACCTGATCCGCGATATGTTGGACTACGCCGGTTGGGCGGCCGACGACACACGCTGGGTCATTCCGCACCAGGCCAACGGGCGAATCCTCAAGGCGGCCGCCAAACGTAGCGGAGTGCCGTTCGATCGCTTCTTCCTCAACGTGGAGCGGGTCGGAAATACGTCCAGCGCCAGCATCCCCTTGGCGATGATCGAGGCCGAGGAAGGGCTGCGCTCGGGCGATAAGCTGGTGCTCTGCTCGGTGGGCGCCGGCCTGACCACGGCCGCCGTGGCCGTGGAGTGGTGAGGGCGAATGTGGGATGTGGAATGTAGGATGTGGGATGTGACGATGAGCGGCGAGACTCCGCCCCCTAATCCCTAATCCCTAATCCCTAATCCCTCCCCCATCCCCAACATCTCGCGATACACCCGCGCCACCCCGGCGGCCATGCTCTGGTCGGAGAACTCCTGGGCCTGACGGCCCAGGGCATGGGCCCGAAGCTGGCGCCAATCGACGCGGCCGTCGAGTACGCGTGCGATGGTCGCGGCCAGTTCCCCTGCATCGCCGGGCGGGACGAGCAGGCCATCCCGGCCGTCGCTGATCGCCTCGGGAATGCCCTCCACCTGCGTGGCGACGACCGGCGTGCCGGTGGCCATGGCCTCCAAGACGACCATCGGCAAGCCTTCGCCAAACAAGCTGGGCAGTACGAACAGATCCATGCGTGCCAACTCGGCCGGCACCTGGTCGGAGAATCCGGCCCACTCGACGACGGGATCCAGGTCCAACCGCCGGCAAAGCCCCTTGAGATGCGCCTCGTATTGCGGGGTCTCAAAGGGCCCGACCGCGCGCAGGCGGACCTGGAATCCTTGTCGGCGGAGCAAGGCCAGGGCTTCCAGCAGCACCTCGGTCCCCTTGCGCGGCCGGAAAAGGGCCACCGTGCCCAGGGTCCAAGTGCCGCAGGGCAATGCACGGAAAGGGGCGGGCTGCATGCGCGGCACGCCGTTGTGGACCACGACCAGACGCCGCGGATCAACCCCGGCCCGCTCCATCTGCTGACGCAAGCTCTTGGAAACGGCAATCAGGCGGCGGGCGCTGCGCACACTCCAACGCTCGATCAGCCGGTTGAGTAGGTTCTGCCAACGTCGCGTCGAATCCCGGGCCGTGGGGCTGTGCACGTGATAGACCCACGGCACGCCGCAACGGCGCGCGGCCAGGCAACAAATCATGGCCGTGCGCGGCGTGTGCGCGTGCAGCAATCGATAGCCCGCACGGTCCACCAGGCGTGCAATCTCGAAGGCCGGCCGGAGATCGAATCGGCCTCGCATGCCCAACTCGTACAGGGGCGACTGCGAGCACCGCACCGCCGCAAAACGTCCCGGCTTGAGGCAGGCAAAGGCCGCCTCAAAGCCTTGCGCGAGCAGGCATTGGGCCAGCAGATCCTGCACTCGTTCGGCGCCCGCGTAGTGCTCGCCGTTGATCACGTGCAGCACCGGAATCACCGCCTTGGCGGTCGGCAACTGTGGTTGTGGTGGAACCACGGTCGTGGTGGGCAGCGATTCGGACATGTCCACGGCGGTCATCCGGCGGTCCCCTCTGTGCGGCTGGCCTAAGAACCTATCCTAGAACCGCCCCAGCCACCTCGGGCGGCCCTGCAAGACTGAACTGCCGGCAGGTTTTCGGACCGGCTCTAATATGCGTTCTGCCGCGACAGGACCACGAACAGGGTCTTGAACAGGATCTTCAGGTCCAGCCACAGCGACCATTCGCGGATGTACTGGTGGTCGCAGGCCACGCGGCGCTGCATCTTCTCCAGCGTGTCCGTCTCGCCGCGCAGACCGTTGACTTGGGCCAGGCCGGTGATGCCGGGCCGCACCTTGTGCCGCAGCATGTAGCCTTGAATCACTTTGCGGTACGACTCGTTGTGTGTGCTGGCGTGCGGACGCGGTCCCACCAGCGACATGCTGCCCTCCAGCACGTTGAACAACTGCGGCAGTTCATCCAGCGACGTCTTGCGCAGGAAGTTGCCCAGCGGAGTGACACGCGTATCGTTCTGCGTGGCCTGGGTCACTTTGCCCCCGTCTTCGCAGACGCGCATCGAGCGGAACTTCCACACGCGAATCTCGCGGCCGTCCAGCCCATAGCGCCGCTGGCGGAAGAACACCGGCCCGGGCGAGGTGAGCTTCACGGCCAGCGCGATGCACGCCATGGGCAGGGCCAACAGCACGACCAACAGGCTGGCCAGCAGGAAGTCCATGCCGCGCTTGAGCAGACCGTCGATGCCGTACAAGGGGCTCTCAAAGACGCTCACCACGGGCAGACCGCCAATGCTGGTCCAGCGCGAGTGCAACATCTCGAAGACAAAGAAGTCCGGCACAATGTACACCGAAGCCGTCGTGTCGCCCAGTTTGCGAAGGATGCCGCGGATCCGCGCCTCGGCGCGCATGGGGAAGGTGATGTAGATGCAATCGACTTCCCGCTGCCGTGTCTGTTGCACGAGTTGGTCGATGGGGCCGATACAATGCCCCACGTCGTCCGGCACCGGCGGCAAGCGGTGCTGCGGCCGGTCGTCGTAAAAGCCCACCAGCTTCAAGCCGGTCTCCGGCGAACACTCGATATTCCGCGCCAAACGGAAGCCCAGTTCGTTGACGCCGACAATCGCGAACCGCCGCGTATTGAATCCACGCCCGCGAAGCACTCGGGCCACGCCGCGCAGCGCGACGCGTCCGCCGATCGACAGGCAAGGCGCGGCGCTGGCCCAAATCAGGTTGAAACCGCGCGGAAGTTGATCGAGATAACCGGCCAGGTAGCCCAGGGTGAGCAACGTCGGAATGGTCAACAGCCAGGTCAATAGGACACACAGCAGCTCCTGCTCTGCCGACACGCCGCGCCAACTGCGATACATGCCGTTGGCCTCGGCCAGCAGGCCGAAGACCAGCAGCGCGGCGCCACCCACGAGAGTCAACGGTTCGCTCCCGGTGCAGTGCGTCCACCAACCGGCCAGACACAGGCCGGCCAGGATCGATCCGGCGTCCAGCAGACGGTAGACCACGTCGCGGAACGACCAGTTCGGGATGATTCGGAGACTAGCGGGAGCCATGGCTAAGTGATATCGCAGGGGGGGCGAGTCGGCCCAATGTGGCCGTTCGTCTTCATCGCGTCTTTCAAACTATAGGTCACCCAGCCCGCCGAGGGGATGACTCGAAATTCGCGGTGCCGAGGTCACCCACCGAGGTCAGCCGTAATGCGTAAGGTCAGTGCCGGCAAGATGTTACTGACGTCCGCGTTGTCACGGATCGTGCCGTGGCCACCGGAGATCCAGGTTCCGGTCGACCGGCCAATTCTTTGTGACAGGGTCTTCGTTGCATCTATAATGGGGGGCACGTAAGTCGCGCGGTTGCCAAGAGCCGTGCGTTTCCCCGCCAGGTGCGAAGGAGAATCCCCTGACGAACGGAACGACAAGAGGCATTCTCGGGAGCTTCCTCGCTCTGCTACTGGCGCCGCTGACGGCGATTTGCGCCGCCGATGCGCCGAAGCAGCGGCCCAACGTCCTGTTCATCATCAGCGACGACCAGGGCTACAGCGACTTCGGCTTCACGGGGAACGAACTCGTGAAGACACCGAACATCGACCGCCTTGCGGCGCAGTCGGCGGTATTTGAGAACTTCGTCGTGCAACCTGCGTGCTCGCCCTCGCGTGCGAGCTTCTACACGGGACGCCATCATCTCATCACCGGCGTATGGGGCGTGCCGCCGCGCGCGAACTTGATGCGCGACGAAGCGCTCATGCCCGCGTTTTTCCGCGATGCGGGCTATCGCACGTTTTACGCGGGCAAGTCGGACACAGCGCGACTGCCGGATTCGTCGCCGTGGGAGCGCGGCTGGGACCAGGGTTACTTCGTGAGCGGTTACCAGCATCGTGATCCTATTTTGCCGCATCGCGAAGGCACGCTGAAGCCCAAGGGCTGGACCGTGGACATCCTCACCGATCTGATCCTCGATTTCTGGAAACAGCACCCGCAGGAACCGTGGTTCGCCACCGCCGCCTACATCATCCCGCACCTGCCCTGGGAGTGCGATGACAAATATTCCGCGCCCTTTGAGAAGAGCGGACTCTCGAAGGATCTCGCGCTCTGCTACGGGAGTATCGCGCAGATGGACGCCGCCATCGGTCGCCTGCTTGATGCCTTGCGAGACAGCGGCCAGGAAAAGAACACGATCGTCCTCTTCGTGAGCGACAACGGCATGAGCGAGAAGAACAACCTGAAGAACGTGGTCTCGTCCGAGGACTGGAAGAAGCGCAACCTGCACCAGCTTCGCGGCCACAAGGCCACGGCTTGGGAAAACGGCATTCGCGTGCCGTTCCTGGTGCGCTGGCCAGACCACATCGCGCCCGGCAGGCGTGCGCAGCTTGGAGGCGCGGAGGATGTGCTGCCCACCGCGCTGGACCTCGCCGGCATCGCACCGGATCATGTGAAGCATCTCCCCTTCGACGGTATCAGCCTGCGGCCCGGGCTCGACAACGCCGCCACCGTCTTGGACCGACCGAACCTCTTCCGCATCGCCATCTCCGGCCCCGGATCGCCAAGAGACCTGCCGGAGGGCAAGACGCGTCGCTTGGAGGACCATCACCTCACGCTTCGCGGCGCGCGTTTCAAATACCACGCGATCCCCGGCGGCGAAGCGGCCCTCTATGACCTCGCAGCCGATCCCGGCGAGACGACCGACGTGCAGGCGAAGTTCCCCGACGTCACCGCGCGCATGGCGAAGGAATGCCGGGAGTGCTGGGATACCATCATCGCCAGTGGACGCTCCTTCATGCGCGCGGCGGCCGGATCGAAGAACCAGAAGGAGCAATAGCCCGTTGGCTGAAACGCAATCCGCGAAGCTCCATGAAACCCACCCTCGCCCTGCTCACCGCCCTGTTGATCGCGCCGCCGGCCGTGCTAGCCGCCGCCGCTGCCCATCCGTCGCCTAGCCCGCGCGATGACGCCGGGGGCCGATCCCTGTGCCCAAGGCCGCCCCTGCGGGTCGCAGAGTTCGGCGCTCTGGGTGACGGAGTCCACGACGACGGTCCGGCCATCGCTGCCGCCTTCAAGGCCGCAAAGGCGGATGGCGTCCCGAGCACCGTGGTCTTTGAGAGAAAGGTCTATCGACTCGGCGACAACCCGACGGCTTGGCACTACTTTCAACTGTTGGGCCACGAGGACCTCGTGATCGAAGGCGGAGGTGCAACCTTGCTCTGCCCAGAGGGGAATCTTGCGTTGTGCTTCGAAGACGGGCGCGACATCACCGTGCGGGGGCTCACCTTCGACACCATCCAACCGGCATTCACCCAAGGCGAGGTGGTGGCGATGGAGGGCGGCGGCACGCTCGACGTGTCGATCATGGAGGGCTACCCGGAGCCGCCGGACGAGGCCTTTCTCACCGCCAACGGTCACGAAGCCCACGGCGGGGGCGGGCGGCACATGATGGTCTTTGAACAGGGCGGACACGCGCGCAACACACCAATGGGCAGCGACCACCTCTACATCCGCAACATCACGCGCGTCGCGCACGGCGTATTCCGCTTTCACGTCAAGGAGGACTACGTGCCGCGAATGAAGGGCGTGGCAGTCGGCAATTGGGTCAGCTATGGGTTCAACAAGGCCAACCTGCCAGCCGCAGTGGTTGTGGCAAAGAACAAGTCTGCCAGCACCTATGCGCAGATCGCTGCGAACCGGGTCGAGAACATCACTTTCGAGAAGCTCGCCTTTTTCGGCTCCATGAACGGCGGAATCCGCGTCTCCGACATGCCAGGCGATGTCACGCTCCGCGAAGTGCGCATCCTCCGCAAGCCCGGAACACGCAACCTGCTGTCGACCATCTCGGACGCCCTGCACCTGATGAACATCCGCGGAAGACTGCTTATCGAGAATTCCGAGGTCCAGGCACCCGGCGACGACTGCCTGAACGTCGGAACCCTCTTGGAGCGGATCGTGGAGGTGTCCAAGGATGATCCCCGGGCCATGACCTTGCGAACGACCGACAACCGCTATTACCACTACACCATCCGCGAGGGAGACCGGCTTCAGTTTCTCGACACGAACACGAAGCGCGAAGTCGGAATCGCGAGCGTCGAAAAGGTGGAGTTCGACCCACGGCGCCGCAGCCACCGGGTCGTCATCGACCGGGAACTGCCGAAATTCGACCCGGCCACGGCGCTGGTGCTCAATCTGAACCAGCTGACCTCCTCCACCGTGATCCGCAACAACGTGATGAGGCCCTTCATGCGCAACGCCATGCTGGTGCGTGCCCAGCACATGACCATCGAGGGCAATGAGTTGGACGGCTCGCATGGAGGCGTAATCGGCCTGAATTTCAGCTATTCGATGGGCGAAAGCGCCCGGTTGCGCGGCGTCAGCGTCTCCAGGAACACGATTGCCGGTTTCCAGGGTTCTGGAATCGTCGTGGCCAACCCTTACCGGGACCGGCAGGGGGTCCTCGACGCCCGGGATCTGGCGATCACCGGCAACGTCTTTCGTGTCGGCTCGGCCAAGGCCATTCGGGTCCGCGGAGTGCGGGGCCTGAGCATGGAGGGGAACCGGTTTGAGAAAGACGGGAGGGCGGTGGAAGGGACAGGGGAATGTGTGGAGATCTCCGATTGCGTGGATACGCAGCTCAAAGACGAATGAGGACTTCGGAACAAGCCTAAGTCCATAGTAAGCCTATGAAATGGCAGACGCGTGCATGTCTCCGCGGTTCGTACGGCCAGGAGCCTCCAGAGCAACGAGCGGCCGGACGGCAGAGCACGCCGGTCCATATTGGTGGAGCAAGTCGCAACTAATTGACATGGTGTGACTTGAGAAAGAGAATTTGAGACGGACAAATGCCTGTTGTGCTGCCGGAGTCGCGGCCATGACCCGGGACGACGGCACGCGGCCGGCGGCAGAATTACATGGTCCGGTGGCTATGCCGTGAAGACTCAAGTCGAGTTCCGATCCGCGAAGTTCCCGCCCTACGAAGGTGAGGAAGAACAGATCAACCCTGGTCTATGGGGCAAGCGTCTCGCCGAGTACTTGGTACAGAAGCTATCCGATAAGGGCATCAAGACAGACGGGATACTCGGAGAGGATTGGGGGTACTATATTCCCGTG
>CALARR010000137.1 GCA_937889015.1 uncultured Planctomycetales bacterium
CAGGCTTCGGCATGCCCACGGCAAGCGGGCCCACGCCGAGCGTGGGCGTGGCATGGCACCCAGCTGTCCTGGGCTGCCTACGATACGGACCCTCAATTCTGACTCACGCCCCTAGGCTGCACCGATCACGACGAGCAGATCCGGATCCTTCGCGGCGCTTGGCTCGCAGCTCCTCCCAGAGCGTACGGATCTCGGCCGCGCTCAAGGCGCGGCGGTAGATGCGCAGCTCGTCCAGCAGGCCGACAAAGGGCTGCCAGCGCGACCCGATGGAAAGGTCCTTGCCGGCAACGTCCAACGGGCCGGTGAAGGCTGCCGGAAGTTCAACCGTCCTGTCCAGCGCGCCGTTGAGATAGAACCGGGCCCGGCGGCCGGCGCGCTCCACGACCACCGCAACATGGGTCCAGGCCTGCTCGGCGATGGAGCCAGCCGACCCCGGCCGGCAGGTGACCTTGTTGGCGTCGCCCATTTCGAGAAACACTTTGCCTTCGCGCGTGACGTCGAGGGCCCACCAGGTCTTGGGATGATCGTTCTTGCCGAGGATGCGGCGCCGCGGATCGACGCCCTCCCACACGAGCCGCGTGGGGCAAAGCCACAGTGCGATGGTGAAGTCGCCGGTGCCGAAGTGCAAGCTGGGATCGTCGGCCACCGTCACATCGGCCCCCGACGCCTCGCAGAGAAGCGCCTTGCCGAAGGGGCCCTTGACCTGCTCCGCCCATGCGTCGGCGTGGTTTCCATGCCCCGAAACATCCCGGAACAGATATTCATCGTCGTCGTCGAACGTCCAGTGGCCGACGAGCTGCTGGGGATTGGCGGGTGGGGCGGGCCGCGCGGCGCGGCGGAACGCCCGGCGCCGGGGCGGTTGGGCGAGGTCTTCGGCCGTGCCCATGCGCAGGTTGTCGATGTAGAACTCCGCGGCGTCCTGGCTGTTGCTGGAGATGCCCAGCCAGGTGATCCGACGGAATGCCTCGTTGGCCACGGGCAGCTCGCAGACCTGCGGCTTCTGCCCCGGGACCTGAAGGGCCAGCCGGTAGACCGGCGGGGCGTCGCGGCCGAGGGTGATCTCGATCTCCGCGCCCGCCCACACGCCCAGGGGAACGGTGCCGACGCGACGGCCGCCGGCGGTGACCGTGCCGTCCGCCCCCACCGCCACAGCGGGGCCGGTCAGGTAGGCGCCCCCGTCGTACTGCCGCAGTTCAACGGAGAAGCGGGCCGGCGCGCTCTTGCTGTTGAGCATGTCCCAGGAGAGGCGCACGGTGCCCGTCTCGTAGGTCTTCCGATAGTAGAGGTGCGGCGTGAAGGTATGTTGTTGGCCCGGGGCGTCGGTGAACTTGAGGCTGTGGCGACCTCCCGCGGCCGTGCCGGCCGAGACCTTGAGCGAAGCACCGCTTGTGCCCGGGGCCGCGCTCCCTTCGAGCGGCTCCTCCTCCGGTTGGTCTGCCTCGAAATCGAAATTGATAATCAAGGGGGGCTCGACCGGGGGTGGAATCTCGTTGCGCGCGCGGTTCGGGTAGTGCCGCGGTAACTGGACCCAGGCCGGATCGCCGCAAAGCCCGCTTTGGCTCACGTCGATCGGCCGGAAGCCCAGCGCCAGGGCGGGCGAGCCGGGGCGCAGGCGGAAATCGCCAACCGCCGGGTCCACCAGCAGCGGATCGGCGACGATCGAGCCGGCGTCGTTCCCTTTGGCCTGCCAGGCGGCGAAGTCCATGCCTGCAAAGTCCGGCGTGCCGGCCGTGCTCCAGTACACGTTGCGCGCAAGGCGCCAATCGCCGTTCTTCCAGGGGCCGTCGAGCATCTGGGGTATGTCGGCAAAGATGATGTTGCCCTCGGCCACGTAGTGGCATGGCTTGTCCTCGCGCGAGCGGCGCAGTTGCCCCTTGCCCCCGAAGGCTAGGATGTTGTTGCGCACCAGGCAATCCTTGCCGTAGTGCATGAACAGCGGGCTGTTGCGCACGCGGTACACGACATTGTTCTCGATGAGGATCTCGGAGCTGCCCTCGTCGGGATAGATGCCCGAGCCGTGCGAGACATGGGCATAGTTGTAGACGTCGTGGATGTGGTTGTGGCGCACGGTGGTGCCGGGCGAAACGCCGAGGGTGTAGATCGCGCCCATGTCGCCCAACCCGTCGCCGTTCCCGAGGTGGTGGATGTAGTTGTTGTCCAGGGTGTTGTGGTTTGCCGTGCTGGCCTGAAACCCCCAGGACCAGCCGCAGGAGATGCCGGAATAATCCAAGTTCGAGATTTCGTTGTGGCTGATCGTGTTGTGCGAACTCTTGCCGATCCACACGCCGTGCGCGCCGTGGAAGAGATGCGAGCCGTCGTGGATGAAGCAGTTATGCACGGTGATCCGCGCGGCGCGCGCGGCCTCGTGGACGCCCCATCCGCCGCCGATATACACGCCGCCACCGCCCAGACTGTGGAGGTGGCAGCGCTCGAGGCGCGTGTCCGAACAGCCCTCGGCCAGCCAGACCGCATGGGCGCCGCTATGCGCGATCTCGCAGTCCTCGAAGCTGGCATGACGCAGACCGGCTGCATGGATCAACCCTGGTTGATAGACTTCCCCTTGGCCCGGATTGCGGAGACGCCGCAGGTGCGCGTTGCTGTGCTGGAAGGAAATGCCCTTGAAATGCAGGTGCTCGACGTACGCCCCTTGGGCCGGCTCCCCTTGGATCGCCACCAGGGTCGACGTGACCACCGGCGCAACCACTTCCGCCCGGCTCATGTCCTCGCCGGGAAGCGGGTAGTAGTAGAGCCGCGCGGCGGCCAGGTCGAGGTACCACTCCCCGGGCTCGTCCAGCCCCTCGAAGACGTTCTCGACGTAGTAGCGCTGCTGCCTCTCCCACCGGCCCAGGGCCCACGGCGCCGGCTCGCGCAGGGTGACCGTGTTGTTGTCGGCGTCCAGCGAGCGGATGTGATGGATCGACGTCTCCCAGGAGTGGTAGACCACCACCAGGGCCTCCTCCAGGGCGATCCACCGCTGCAGGTCGCCGGGGTGAAAAAAGAAGCCGTTGCGGTGGCCTTTTGAGATCGGGCCGTCGGTCCTGAGGAACTGGCCTTGGGCAGGGATCCTTGCGCGTGTGCGTCGCTGGCCGTCGACAAAGAGCTGGTTGAATCGCCAGGCCGAGGGTTCGACGAGCTTCGGCACGCTTGCCCACCACAACTTGCCCGGTCCGACCGCGGCTTTGCGCGCGCCGTCGTCGCGCTGCCAGCCGCGGAGGACCGCTCCGCCGCTGAGCACAGGGCGCTCGCCCGGATAGGCCGCGAAGGTGATCGGGCAGGCCGCGGTGCCGGAATCCGCTGGAGTGAACGTCAGCGCCTCGGTTTGCCGGTACATGCCCCCGCGCAGCAGGACCGTCACCGGCGCCTTGAGGCCGCCGGCCTGGGCCGTCAGCGCGCGGATCCGGTCGCGCGCCGCGCCCACGGTCGCCAGTGGCCCGTCGGTGCGTTCGGGGTTCGGCGCCGCCAGGCGGCCCGACCAGGCGTCGTTCCCCGCGGCGGAGACGTGCAGCACGGTCGCCGCGTCGCTCGCCTTGACGGAGCCTTGGGGAGGCGCGCCTTGGCCCATTGCGGTCGTCCCCGCCATGACCCATGCCAGCAGCCCAGAGGTGACATAACAGCGTGAATGAAAGTTCATGCGCATGACCTCGATATCAAGGCGATTTGCTTTGTGATCCGAACGTTCCTGATATCCCGGCTCAGCCTGGCCGCCGAGATATTCGCACTGCAGCAACTGTGCTTCGCAAGAATACCATCCGGAGGCGGCCGACGGTAGATGCGGCCACTGGACCAGCGATTGGCGGCGCTCGCGCCGACATGCTAGCATGGGGAGACGGTTGCGCGTAAGGTGTGTCCGAGCGGGGCCGATCCAGGAAATGCCGGTGGGAGTACGGGGATGAAATCGAAGCGTCGGGCGATGGTCGTCTTGTTGGCCGCCGGGCTGGCGATTCCCGCCGTAGTCAGCGCTATGGCTGCTTGGCTTGAGGCCGCGGCCCTCGCGGACGAGACCCAGGCCCTGTCCCAACTCCGCCAGCAGCGGTCCGAGGCCGCGCGCCGCGTGCGCCGGGTGATCTTCAACAACGACGGCGACGACCACCTGCTTGACGGGCCGGCATCCGTCGAGGCGTTCCTCGCCAAACGCACCACGCCGCTGCTGGACTCGCTGGTGGACACGATCTTCTACTGCACGGCCCGGCCCTTCGGCCTGTTCACACACAACACCCAAGTCGGCGACGCGCTCACCACCAAGACAGGCTTTGCGCGCAATCGCAACAACATCGTGGCCGACTTCATCGCTCAGGGCACCGACCCGCTGCGGGTCATGGTGGATTATGGCCACCAGAACCGCAAAGAGGTGTTCTGGTCCATGCGCATGAACGACACGCACGACGCGTGGCAATCGCCCGACAAGCCGCAATACTACCGGTCCACGTTCAAGGAACAGCACCGCGACTGGCTCTTTGGCTCCCGGACGCAGCGGCCGGCGCACGGTGCTTGGTCGGGCGTCGATTTCGCCCAGCCGATGGTGCGCGACTTCTTGTTCCGCGTGTTTGAGGAAATCTGCCGGAACTACGACGTGGACGGAATCGAAATGGACTTCTTCCGCCACCTCGTGTTCTTCAAGACGGTCGCCAACGGCGGCCGGGCCACGGCGGAAGAGGCGGGCTTGATGACCGATCTCTTGCGCCGGGTGCGCGCCATGACCGAAACGGAGGGCCTGCGCCGCGGCCGCCCGATCCTGGTCGCGGCGCGCGTGCCCGATTCCGCGGCCTACTGCCGGGACATGGGCCTCGACCTGGACGCGTGCCTGCAGGAAAAGTTGTTCGACCTGCTGGTCACCACGGACTACTTCCGCCTCAACCCCTGGGAGCACAGCGTTGAATTGGGCCACAAGTACGGTCTGCCGGTCTACCCCTGCTTGACCGACTCGCGAGTGAAAGGCGAATCACGGTTCAAACGCAGCTCGAATGAGAGCTACCGCGGCCGCGCCATGAACGCCTGGGCCGCGGGCGCCGACGGCATCTATCTCTTCAACTGCTTCAATCCGCAGCACCCGCTCTGGCGGGAACTGGGCGACCCGGCCAGGCTGCAGACCATGGATAAGCTCTACTTCGTCACCGTCTGCGACGGGAGCCCCGATCGCTTTCTCGCCAACGGCAGCCGACACCGGACCGTGCCGATCCTGACGCCGGAGCGCTCCGTGTCCCTCTCGCCGCGCCAGCCGTTCCGCGTGTCGATTGCCGTGGGGGACGATCTGACGCGCGCGCCACAGAAGGGACTGCAGCCCGCCCTCACGTGCCACCTCCAGATGCCCAGCGTGTCGCGCGCCGAGCAACTGCGCGTCAAGTTCAACGGCCATGCGGTGTCTGGCGGCGAGGTGCAGGACGGCTGGGTCGATCTGCCACTGCAGCCGGGGTGGGCCAGGCCGGGCGCCAATCAACTGGAGGTCTCCATCCACGAGGCCGCGGCGTCCAACTCGTGGGATGTGGACTGCGCCTGCACGGACAAGCCCTTCGCGCCCTGGGCTCGGGGGCGGGGCACCAGCAGCACTTCCACGGCCATGCGCGACGGCGCGCTGCTCATCGCCGACAAAGGCACGGAACAGGGGTCGTATCTCTATTACTCGTACGCCTGGGGCGCCGATCCCGCACGCCCGGCCGTGGTCGAAGCGGTGGCGAAGGTCGTGGCAGGCAAGAGCTCCCTGATCGTCGCCAACGGCGTGGCCGAGCAGGAGATCCGCCTCTACCCAGACAAGATCGGTGCCCGACAGGCGGGACTGACCTACGCCATGAACACCACCGACAAGTTCCACACCTACCGCGTCGAGATCCAGGGAAAAGACATCCGGGTCTTTGTGGATGGCGTGCTGCGGCTCAATGGAGCGGGCAAGTTCACCCAACCCGCCACTTCGTCGCGCAACGCCGTCCTGTTCGGCGCGGCCAGCAGCGGTGAGACGGGCGAGGCCTGCTGGCGTGCCATCCGTGTCCGTTCCGGCAGCCATCTGCTCCACGATATCGTGCTGTCGGTGCGGTATCGCTGAGCGCGAGTCATGAAAAGTTCCCTTGGCACGACACGCACCGCCGGGCTTTATTGATCTTCAGAAAAGCAGTGCAACACGAAGGTGGCGTTGGCACCGCGAAACCGGGCTCCCGCTGGTCGCCCTCGTTGCA
>CALARR010000138.1 GCA_937889015.1 uncultured Planctomycetales bacterium
GCGCATGATGCACATGACCTACAACCGCCGCAACATGCTGGGCGACGGCTGCGCCGAACCGGCCAACGCCGGCTTGAGCGATTTCGGCCGCATGGCCGTGGCCGAGATGAACCGCATCGGCATCATCCCCGATCCGGCCCACAGCGGCTGGCAAACCAGCCTGGAAACGGCCCAGGTCTCCGAGCGCCCGATCATGATCAGCCACTCGGTGTGCGATGCCCTGAACCATCACTGCCGGGCCAAGCCGGACAACGTCATCAAGGCGGTGTGCGACAAGGGCGGGGTGATGGGGATTTGCCTCATCGGCGGCTTCCTGGGCGGATCGGGCGACATCGCCGCGGTGCTCGACCACATCGACTATGTCGTCAAGCGGTTCGGGCCGGACCACGCGGCGATCGGCATGGATATCGGCTACTCCTGCCGCTGGCCCGACGAAGCGAAGAAGGCTACGACCGTTCCGCGCGGCCGTGCGCGGTGGGAGAACTTCTGGCCCAAGGATTCGCGCACCGGCCGTTCGCACCCCAGCCTGGCCTGGACCAACTGGCCCATGCTCACCGTGGGCATGGTGCAGCGCGGCTACTCCGACCAGGACATCCAGAAGATCCTCGGCGGCAACGTGCTGCGCGTGGCGCGAGAGACCTGGAAGGCCGTCGGCTGAACCGGAAGACCCCAGCGTAGAAGGGCGCATCGCGCATGACGAAGGACGCCGCCGCGCAACCCAGTTGAGTTTCTGCCGAAAGCCCACGCCGGGTCATCCTGAGCGCAGCGAAGGATCTCGGTTGCCCCGGCGACACAGGAGATTCTTCGCTGCGCTTCTCAGAATAACAGAGATCCAGGCCGCCTTCCCCAACAGAGACTGTGAAGAACCATGCGACGCCGTGAATTCCTGCACACGGCCTTGGCCGCTGCGCCTGCTTTGCTGCCCGCGCGTATGGCCTTTGCCGCCGATCCCGTGCGCCAGCCCATTGACGTTGACTGGCCGCGTCTAGCGGCGCGGCCCGAGAAATTGGCCGGCATGACGCTCCCGGAGCTACTGGCCGACTATCGCCGGCGGCTGTTTGAGCAGTATTTGCCCTTCTGGGACAAAGGCGGCTACGACCGCCAGCGGGGCGGTTTTCTCTGCGAACTGAACGACGACGGCTCGGTGGCCGCCGACGAGAAGTTCATCTGGTACCAGGGGCGCGCGATCTGGATCTACGCCTTCCTCTACAACGAATTCGGCCGCGACGCGCGCTGGCTGGAAATTGCGCGCCGCACGCGCGACTTCATGCTCAAGCACATGTATGCCGGCGAGGGGCGCTGGTTCGAGAAGGTCCGCGCCGACGGCCAGCTCATCGAGGGCCTGGGACGCAACGTCTATGGCTGGCTGTTCGCCGCGGCCGGATTGGGCGAGTACTATCTGTCCACCGGAAACGAAGAGGATTGGGCCCTGGCCAGGCAATCGATCCTGGCCGCCATGCAGGCCTACGACGCGCCGACCTACTGCGATACGCACACCACGCTGCACACGGGCCTGGACATTCCCTCAGAGGGGCTGCGATCCCAGGGCCACTCGATGGTCCTCATCGGCCTGCTCACCCGGCTTCTGGCGCGGCGGCCGGACGCGCGGTTGGAAGAACTGGCCGTGCAGCACGCCGACTGCATCCTGAACCGCTTCTGGAATCCGGACTACGGCATCCAGAACGAGTACCTGGGCCACGACTACGGCCGCCTGAAGGGCGCGGCCCAGCACATGCTCACCGGCCACTGCGTGGAAGCCCTATGGATGACCATGCACGACGCCTTGCGCCGCAAGGACCAGTCCGCCGTGGACCTGTGCAAGAATCGCATTCGCCGGCTGCTGGAAATGACCTGGGACCACGTGTTCGAAGGCTTTGGCGACGGCAATTTCTTCGTCTTCGGGACCGACAAGCAGTCCCGCGGGCCGCAGTTCGAGGTCAAGACCATGTGGGCCCACTGCGAGGCGATGGTCGCCAGCCTGTCGGTCCTGGAAGTGACAGGCGAAGTTTGGGCCCAGCAGTGGTACGAGCGATTGCGGACCTACACCCTGCGGACCATGCCCGTGACTGAGCACGGCGTCTGGCGTCAGGCCGTGGATCGCTATGGCAAGGACCTGAAGCGCGTGGGCGTGAGCGCCAATCGCAAGGACAACTTCCACCAGGCACGCTACCAGATGCTGAACATGCTCTGCCTGCAGCGGATGCTGGCCCGATAATTGCCGTTGCGGAAAGCCCACGCCGCGTCATCCTGATCGCCGCGAAGGATCTCGAACCCGGCAGGTGCTTCACTGCGCTCAGAATGACCGGCTTCCAGGCGGCCTTCCGCGACAGAACGCCCATCGGCCGCCGTCTTGCGCCGCAACGGGCCGACCGGAGCACGCGCTGGGCTTCTACTCGACCCCAAAGCGTTGGGCCAGGGCGTACTTCTGCTCCACGCCGATCAGGTCGTTGAACTCCGCGAAGTTCATCTGGGGCGCCCCCGCGCCCTGGGTCGAACCGGTGGCGTGCAGTCGCGCGTAGACGAGTTCCATGGCCTTGGCGGCCGCGAACAGGCCGGCCAGCGGGTGCAGGATCAGGTGAAAGCCCATGCCGTGCAGTTGCTCTTTGGACAACAAGGGCGTGCGCCCGCCTTCGATCATGTTGGCCACGTTGGGCGGCGGCGCGCGGCGGCCGATCTCGGCCAATTGCTCCAGCGAGCCGGGCGCCTCGACGAAACTGGCGTCGGCCCCGGCGGCGCGCGCATCGGAGACCCGGCCGATGGCCTCGTCCATGTCCACGGCGGCCAGGGCGTCGGTGCGCGCGACGATGAAGAAATCGCGACCGGCCCGGGCCTCGACCGCGGCCCGAATCTTCTGCACGTACTCCTCCCGTTCGATGACCCGTTTGCCGCGCATGTGGCCGCACTTCTTGGGCCACACCTGGTCCTCCAGGAAACATCCGGCGGCGCCCGCCGCGATCAGCTCCTGCACCGTGCGATAGACGTTCAACGGATTGCCATAGCCCGTATCGGCATCGACGATGATCGGGATCGACACACTGGTGCAGATTCGCCGCGCGCGCTCGATCATCTCGGTTTGGGTCAGCAACCCCAGGTCCGGCTCGCCGATGGCCGTGGCGGCCACGCTGTAGCCCGACACGAACCCCATCGGGTAGCCGACGCGTTGGGCAATCAGGGCCGAGAGCGTGTCGAACACGCCCGGAAAGGCGATGGCTCCGACGTCATCCAAGATCCGCTGTACGCGAGTCGTCATGATACGATCCTTCCTGCCTGTCCGCGGCACGCGAGGCCCTTTTCCCGCCACGCAGAAACCTGGGCGGCGCGGGGTGGCTGCAGAACGGCGTGCGCCTTCTGCCGGCCTCTGCAGTCCAGATCCTAGCACCACCCCCAACTGGTGACAATGATTGAGGTCCGCATAGCCAATCACCGTTCCACGGCCGCAGGGGCCCTGGATTCCAGACGTACCGGCTGGAATCCGGACGGAATTGCGATCACTGGCTGCACCGGCATCAATAGAGCCGAACACGCTCGGTGCCGCGTGTGCCAGAGGCTTTGCCTGGGACGGTTGACGCCTGGCCGACCGTTTCCTACACTGGATGGTTTCTATTCCATGATGCCCCAATAGGGGGTGTCGGTGGATCTGTCCCCGCCGGGGCTGTGGCCTTTCCCAAAAACTGTTTCTGACTGTACGTCTAACCCCAGAGCGACTATGTCCGTGGCGACCCCCAAAGCACAGCAGTTGGCAATCAACACCATCCGCACCCTCTCCATGGATGCCGTTCAGGCCGCCAACAGCGGTCACCCCGGCACGCCCATGGCCCTGGCGCCCATCGGCTACCTGCTGTTCAACGAAGTCCTGCGCTTCGACCCGGACGACGCCGCCTGGCCCAATCGCGACCGGTTCGTGCTTTCCTGCGGGCATGCTTCGATGCTTCTGTTCTCGATGTTGCACCTGTCGGGCGTGAAGCAACTGGACGACAAGGGCCGTTCGACCGGTTTGCTGGCCGTTTCGCTGGACGACATCCGCAAGTTCCGGCAGCTCGACAGCCGCTGCCCCGGCCACCCCGAGTATCGTCACACCTCGGGCGTGGAGACGACCACCGGCCCGCTGGGCCAGGGCGTGGGCAACAGCGTCGGCATGGCCATTGCCTCGCGGTGGCTGGGGGCGACGTACAACCGGCCCGGCTTCGATCTGTTCGACTTCAACGTCTACGCGCTGTGCAGCGACGGCGACTTGATGGAAGGGGTGGCGGCCGAGGCGGCGTCGTTGGCCGGTCATCTCAAGCTGTCCAATCTGTGCTGGATCTACGACGACAACCAGATCACCATCGAAGGCAACACCGATCTGGCCTTCAGCGAAGACGTGGGGCGGCGTTTCGCCGGCTATGGCTGGAATGTGCTGAAGGTGGACGACGCCAACGACTTGGACGCCTTGCGCCAATCGATCCAGGCGTTCCAGAAGACCACGGATCGGCCCACGCTGGTCATCGTGCGGAGCGTCATCGCCTGGGGCGCCCCCAACAAGCAGAACACGGCCGGCGCCCACGGCGCCCCGTTGGGCGAAGACGAGATCCGTCTGGCCAAGGCGGCCTACGGCTGGCCGGCCGACGAGCATTTCCTCGTTCCCCAGGAGGTCACCGATCTGTTCCGCCAGGGCATCGGTCAGCGCGGAGCGCAGCAGCGCAACGCCTGGCACGCGCTGTGGGACTCCTATGCTCAGCAGTATCCGGAGCAGGCGCAGCAACTCGAAAGGATGCAGCGCGGCGAGCTGCCCTCGGGCTGGGACGCGGAAATCAAGCCCTTCCCGGCCGACGCCAAGGGCATGGCCAGCCGTTCTTCGTCGGGCAAGGTGCTCAACCAGATCGCCAAGAAGCTCCCGTGGCTCTTGGGCGGCTCGGCCGATCTGGCGCCGTCGAACAACACGCACCTGGCCGACGCCAGCGACTTCTCGGCCACCTGCCCCGGTGGACGGAACTTCCATTTCGGCATTCGCGAGCACGCCATGGGCTCGTTGTGCAACGGTCTGGCGCTGTGCGGTCTGCGCCCCTTCGGGGCGACCTTCTTCGTGTTCACCGATTACATGCGGCCGGCGATCCGCCTGGCCGCGTTGATGGGCCTGCCGGTCGTGTACATCTTCACCCACGACTCGATCGGCGTGGGCGAAGACGGCCCCACGCATCAGCCCGTGGAACACCTGGCCGCCCTGCGCTGCATTCCCAACCTCGTGGTGCTGCGTCCTGGCGACGCCAACGAGGTGGCCGAGGCCTACAAGGCCGTTCTGAAGCTCGGCAATCGCCCTGCCGCCTTGGTGCTCACGCGGCAGAACCTGCCCACGCTGGACCGGGCCAGGTTCGCGTCGGCCGAAGGCACCCAGCGCGGCGGTTACGTGCTGGCCGATACGGCCGGCACGCCGGACATCATCCTGATCGGCACCGGCAGCGAGTTGGCGTTGTGCGTGCAGGCCGGCGAGCAGTTGGCCGCCGAGGGAATCCAGGCGCGCGTCGTCAGCCTGCCCAGTTGGGAACTGTTCGACGCCCAGCCGGAAGAATACCGGAACGCCGTATTGCCACCGGCGGTCACGGCGCGCGTGGCGGTCGAAGCCGGTGTCGAGATGGGCTGGCAGAAGTACCTGGGACCGCAGGGCCGTTTTGTGGGCATGCGCGGTTTCGGCGCGTCGGGCCCGTTCGGCACGCTGATGAAGCACTTCGGCATCACGGCCGCCAACGTCGCCGCCCAGGCCAAGTCGCTGCTGGGCCGGTAGACGTGGCCGGGCGCGGCGAGTCGCTACCGCTTCGGCCTGCAACGCGAGCCACCGCAACGCGAGCCACCGCAACGCGAGCCACCGCAACGCGAG
>CALARR010000139.1 GCA_937889015.1 uncultured Planctomycetales bacterium
CTGGTTCTGGGAAAGATCGCTGACGTGACTGGTGATATCTTCCTGTCGATCGTGAGCATGAGGATGTCCGCGACCAATCGCCTTGCCTCCCGGAGTCGTCCGTGCATCGAGCTTCTCGACGAGGCCATCGTCGAGGTTCTGCGCGGCAAGACTTCGACCGAGCGCATGGCCATGATCTTCGCTGCCAACCGCACCATGCGCCTGCGATTGGAAGGGCATCTTCGCACACGTCATCCAGATTGGGACCAGCAGATGCTGATGCAGGAGATCGCCCGGAGGATGTCCCGTGGAGCAGGATGAGCTACTTCGCCACGTCGTCGAGGTCCTGGAAGAGCAGGAGATCACCTATCTCCTTGTAGGATCATTGGCCAGTGGCGTGTATGGCGAACCGCGATTGACTCATGATATCGACGTGGTACTGGAGCTTCGACAGGATCAAGTGGCCCGGCTCTGCCAGGCCTTCCCCGAGGCCGACTACTACGTGAGCGAGCAGGCCGCAAACGAGGCGGTGGCCAAGGGTGGTCAGTTCAACGTGATCCACCCGGCGTCCGGTAACAAGATCGACTTCATGATCGCACGGCAGGACGCATGGGGCCGCAGCCAGATCAGGCGTCGCCGCCTGGAGCAAATCCTACCCGGCCGGCCCGGCTACACGGCGGCGCCGGAGGACGTGATCCTTGGCAAACTGTGGTATTACCGAGATGGCGGCTCAGAAAAGCATCTCCGCGACATCGCGGCGATGCTGCAGGTAAGCGGGGCGGAGATCGACCAGGTGTACATTGCCGAGTGGGCTCAGCAACTCGGCCTGATGGAACTGTGGCAGGCGGTCTGCGATCGGCTACGGGATCAATAGCCTCGCCTGGGGGCTGTGGTATAAGCAGCAAACTACGTTGACAGGAATTGTGTCCGAAGGCCGCCCGTTGGCCAGGAAAGTTGTCCCAACCTTGACCGCGATTATGTCTCGTGTCGCCGTAAATCCTCGATTTCTGGCGAACGTTGGGACAGTATTTATGTCCGCCACCAGGCTCCAGTCTAGCGTGTACGAGTCTGTCGTGGGTAATGGGTACGCAGAAGTTGGTGCCTTACTGCAAGAGCCGTGAGATCTCCGAAGAAGAGTCACAACGTCGCTGTGGGCATCGCCTGGTATCGGGCCGAGGAGTGGCCGGAACTGCTGGCCGCGGCGGCGGACCGCGAGGACCTCGAGCAGACCCACGCCGAATGGCTGCAGGGCGCGCAGCGGGCGCTCGTGAACTTCGCAGCGCAGGGCATGGCGGCGCAGAAGATCGACGTCCGCATCGCAGAACTGATCCAATGGTGCCGCCAGCAGCAGCGGCCCGTGGACGCGCCAGCCCGCTCGGCGTACGCCGCCTTCAAACTGCGGCAGGCGGGGCAGGAATTGCCTCCGGGCTAGTGCATGTCGCACACATGTGTCGCGTTCCCGGCGGCGTGTCGCCACCGTTGCGAAAACGCAAAAGCCGCCAC
The DNA here is from genome assembly GCA_937889015.1 of uncultured Planctomycetales bacterium. Classification (GTDB taxonomy): domain Bacteria; phylum Planctomycetota; class Planctomycetia; order Pirellulales; family Thermoguttaceae; genus CALARR01. The sequence goes on from CALARR010000139.1 coordinate 1,483, forward strand.
AGGTGCCTGAAACGCGGGCTAGACGCGGGCGAGCGGCCGGACGGTACAATGGCTGGCCGAAAGAGCCTGGCATCCGCTCCTGGCTCAGCCCAGATGGGAAATGCCCGATGAATCGTCGCGCGACCCTCGGTGGACTCTTGGCCATTGTGCTGTGGAGCACGAGCGTGGCCTTGGCTCGCAGCGTGAGTCGCCAGTTGGGCCCGCTCAGCGCCGCGGCCGCGGTTTACACGTTTGGCGGCGTGGTCGGCTTGGGCTGGAGCCTGCTTCGGCAACCGGCGGCGATACGCGTGATGCTGAGTCTGCCGCGACGCTACCTGCTGGGCTGCGGTGGACTGTTCGTGTTCTACACGGCGGCCTTCTTTCTCGCCCTGGGATTGGCCGAAGATCATCAGCAATCGATCGCCCTGGGACTGGTCAATTACCTCTGGCCCGCGCTGACGATCCTGTTCTCGCTTCCGCTGCTCCACGCGCGCGCCAGTTGGGTGCTCGTGCCGGGCACGCTCTTGGGCCTGGCGGGCATGGCCGTGGTGCTCAGCCTGGGGCAGTCGGTCCCGTTGGCCGCGGTGCCCGAAACCCTGGGACGCAATCCGGTGGCGTTTGCCTGCGCCTTGGCTGCGGCTGTTTCCTGGGCGCTGTACTCGAACCTGGCGCGACGTTGGGCCGGCACGCATTCCGCCGGCGCCGTGCCATTGTTCGTACTCGTGGCGGGTGTGCTGCTGATGGCCATGAGCGGACTTCGTTCGGAAGGCGGATGTCTGACGATTCCGGCACTTGTCGAGGTTGGACTGATGGGCCTCACGGTGCCGGTGGCCTATGCCTGCTGGGATCGGGCCATGCGCCAGGGCGACATGCGGTTGGTGTCGGCCTGTTCTTATCTGACGCCGCTCTTGTCGACGCTCGTCGCGGCGGCCTATTTGCGCGTGACGCCGCCGGCCGGACTGTGGCTGGGGTGCGCGGCACTGGTGGCCGGTTCGCTGGCAAGCTGGTGGGCGGTCGAGCATCGGGCCGCCTGAAGACGCAGCGACTGCCTGCCACCAACATTGCAAATCCACATGGCGACAGGGCCGCCAACCAAGGCGATGGAGTATTGGCCCTCCCGCTCTCCCGTCCCGCTGCTCACCTGTTCTCTACATCAGCTTCCATCCCGGGCGGTACTCGCGCGCGAGCAGCTTGTTGGCTGCGTCATCGTTGGTCTTGCCGGCGACGGGGTCCCATTTGAGCTTCTTGCCTGCGCGATACGCAACACCGCCGAGATGATTCGCGACGGTCAGCAGTCCGCTGTAGGCAAAGTCGCACGGCGCCTTCTTTCCGGCCCGAGCGCACTGGATGAACTGCTGCTGATGGCTCGGTCCGTCTTCGATGGTGCGCGGCGGGCGTTTGAATTCCTGTGCCTTCTCATCAAGGATGATCAGGTGCGCGCCGTAGTTCGCCAACACCATGCCCTGTTCGCCGATGAAGAGTGAGCCATCTTTCCATTGCGGGATCTTCCCTTCCGTCCAGACCTTCGGCTTCTCGGTGCCTTGATACCAATGATGGGTCACCGGCGCAAGATCGCCGCGTTTGCCGTACGTCCACGTGGCGCGCATGTTCGCGGGCGTGATCTCCGGATGCGGCTTGGGGCCATGGGCTTCAACGGTCAGAGGATGATCCAGCTTCAAGGCCCAGAACGGCAGGTCGTTGGCGTGGCTGCCCAGATCGCTCATGGTGCCGTTGGCAAAGCTCCAGTAGCGATACCAGCGTGGGCCGGGAAAATAGATGTCGTGGAACGGACGCATGGGCGCGGGACCGATCCACAAATCCCAGTCCAGTTCCGGCGGGACGGGCTTCCCTTCCGCGGGCATCTTGTCGATGTAGTCCAGGAGGCCGACCTTGACGAAGAGATCGTTGTTCGCCTCGGCCTCGGCGCGCGACTGCATGCCCCAAGAGCGCGAAACCCACGTATGGACTTCCTTCACTTGCCCGATCGCGCCGCTCTGAATCAGCTCGACCACGCGATGATAATTCGGTGTTGAGTGGATCTGCGTGCCCATCTGCGTGGTGACGTCGGCCTTCTTCGCCGCCTCCATGACGGCACGGCATTCGAAGACATCGCGCGTGATCGGCTTTTCGCAATAGACGTGCTTCTTGGCGCGCAGCGCCGGCAGAATGGCAAAGGCGTGGGTGTGCTCGGTGGTCGCGATGAAGACGGCGTCAATATCGTCCACCTTGGCGAGCAGCTCACGGAAGTCCTTGTAGGTGCGCGCCTGCGGGAACAGGGCTGCGGCCGATTCGAGGGCCTTCGAGTTCACGTCGCACAGCGCGACCAGTTCCACCAGGTCAGACATCTTCTTCGCTTCGTTCACGTGCGATCTGCCGCGCCCGCCCGTGGCGATACAGGCCACATTCATCTTCGAGTTCGGCGATTTCGCGGAAACCACCGCCGGAACTCCGATAACCGAGACTCCGGTGGTCAACAGTGCGCGCTGGATGAAGCCACGACGCGAGGTGACGGAGTGTGTGTTCATAAGGGGCCTCGAAGATCGCAGGGAATAGACACGCTTCAAAATGAACAAGGGCGAACTTTATTGACCCTCAGATAGACAATGCAACGAGGGCGACCAGCGGGAGCCCGGTTTCGCGGTGCAAACGCCACCTTCGTGTTGCATTCCTTTTCTGAAGATCAATAGTCGCTCGGGCCTGATTGTGGACCTCCGGGCCCTCCCAGTCAAGTCTCCACCCGTCGCGCCTGCCTTGCCGTGGCCCCAGGTTACGGTTGCCAGGACAACTGGTCACCCCCCGCTGTTTGACACCTGTCGATCGGCCGAGTATTTTGATCATTCGGCGGCATCTGTAATGCTGGCGACAGTCACCCCATGCGCACTCGCACAGGGGCCGCGCGCTCATGCTATTGCGTCTCAGGTAAGCAATGCCCTGAGGCCGACCATCGGGGAGGCCGGCTTTCCAGGGCGACGGCCCCCACAGCTACGACATTCCTTATCTGACATCCAATAACAGACAACCACACCCAAGGACCGATCATGACCGCAACCTGCCTGTTCCGAACGGTGGTCGCCTTTGGCATGACGGCGTGGATCGGCCTTCTGCAGGCCGCGCCGATGATCGTCGAGGAAGGTCAGCCGCGCGCCGAGATCGTCATTGCCGAGCGGCCCGCGCGCACCGCACGCCTGGCGGCGGCGGACCTGCAAGAGTACATCGAGAAAATCAGCGGCGCGCGGTTGCCGATCGTCACCCAACCCAGCGGCAAGACAGTCAAGCTCTTCGTCGGTCGCAGCCCGAGCACGGATAGGCTCGGTATCACCGCCGAGGGACTGAAATACGGCGCCTATCGCCTCGTGTCGGGCGACGATTGGCTGGTCTTTATCGGCGACGATACGGAGTTCGTCCCACCCAAGATTTGGGCGCGTCGAGGGGGCGACGCCAACGAAAAAGGCCGTGTACAAAAGGAGTGGGAAGCTGCGGCCGGCGGCCCCTGGCTGGTGCCGGCCGTGGCCAACCTCATGTGGAAGGATCGCCGCCATCTGCCGGCCGAAGTCGGTCTGCCCGACGCGGCCCCTCGCCCCAACAAAAGAGAAAGCCTCGAAATGTGGACTTTCGACGAGCGGGGATCGTACAACGCGGTCGCCGCCTTTCTGCAGGAGCTTGGCGTGCGCTGGCTGCTGCCGGGTGAAATAGGCGAGATCGTGCCGCGGATGAAAGCGATCGCTCTGCCGCGGATCGACCGGACCGTACGCCCCGACTTTGAAATCCGCGGCTTCCATAACAACATGGGGGAATGGACGTGCCGATTAGGAGCGCGTAATCCGTTTATGTCGTGGACCGAACATGGCATGTCTCTGTTCCAGCGGAAGGAGATCTTCGATGCCCACCCGGAGTGGTTCGCGCTGTACGGGGGCAAACGGGATATCAAGCACCTCTGCTACTCCAACGAGGGGCTGTTCCGCGAAACGCTCCGCTGTGTTCGGGCCCAGTTCGACGTCTACGACTTCGAAGGTGTTTCGGTGATGCCGCCCGACGGCTACGTTGCCATGTGCCAGTGTCCGTTGTGCGAAGGGAAGGACGATCCCGAGCGCCCTCTGCGGGGCAGGCACTCGAACTATGTATGGGGCTTCGTCAACCGCGTAGCGAAGGAAATCGCCAAAACGCACCCGCGCAAGCTCATTTACAACCTCGCGTACAACTATTACCGGTTGCCGCCGACGAACATCGAGAAACTCGAACCGAATGTGCAAGTGATCCTCTGCAACGGCCGCCTTGCTCCGCAGATGCCCGCGGCCGAACAAGCCGAGCTTCGCGCGTTGCGTCAAAGCTGGCTGCCGAAGACCGCCCGCCCGATCCAGATGTATCAGAACTATCCGTGGACGAGTCGCGGCCACTACAAGCCCTGCTTCGCGGCCCGGATCATCGGTCAAGAGATCAATGCAACCAAGGGCATTTCGCGCGGCGAAGGAATCCATATGAATGTCCTCCGGGACACCTTCGACGGCAGCGCCGCATTCAACGCGTTCCAGATCTACTTCACGGCACGAATGTATTGGGGCGGCAAGGATCAAGACGCCGAAGCCTTGCTGGACGAGTATTGCCGCCTGCTCTACGGCCCTGCCGGCGACGCCATGAAGGCATTCTTCAACTATAGCGAAACGAACTGGCCGGACATGGAGAAGGACAAGGCGAAGATTGACGCGGCGCTGGCTTTGTTCGACGAGGCGAAAGCGAGAGTGGCGCCGGCGAGCATTGAGGGACGGCGATTGGCGCCGCTGGACCAGTTTCTCAACGACCTGCGGGTGAAATCGGCGCAGTTGGGTCAGAAACGCGGCGTGGTGCCCAAGCTGCGCCTGGTGGGCGATGCCAAGGACATTGTCATCGACGGCCGCCTTGACGAGCCGTTCTGGCAAACGATCAATCCCGGGTCCACCGGTCGGCTGCGCGAACTGCAAACCGGCCGGCCAGCCGCCCTGGGCGCCACGGTGAAGGCCGGTTGGTACGGCAACAGCCTGTACATCGCCGTGCGCTGCGACGAGGTGCCCGGCCAAAAACCGAACGTCACGGCGTCCAAACACGACGACATGGCGATCTGGTACGGCGACCTGGTGGAAGTCCTGCTGGAAACGAACATGCATTCGTACTACCAGATCGCCGTCAACCCGGCCGGGGCCGTGGTCGATCTCGACCGCGGCATGGACAAGAACTCGGCCATCGGTTGGGACTCCGAAGCCGAGGTCGCCGCGCGCGTCGACGACGACCAATGGACGGTCGAAATCCGCATTCCCATAACCGATGACGAGAACGACCCGCTGCACCTGGTGGTGGGCCACAAACCGACGCAAAGCCTGCCCTGGCACTTCAACGTCTGCCGCCAACGCCTGCGGGACAACGGGGTCGAGCATTCGGCCCTTTCGCCCACGGGAACCACCGGCTTTCATTGTCCTCTGAGCTTCGCGCACCTGCATGCCGGATTGTCGCACACGTTCGAGGCCGACCCGACCGTGACGAATTACCCGACGGCACTCCGCGCGGCGGCCAACCTGCCGAAGTCCGAGGCCCTGGCGGCGCTGGTCGCCCTGGCCGACGGCTCCCAAGGCAAATTGACCGAACTGCAGCAATCCCACGCCCTGAAGCAGGCGGCTGCCGCGGCCCGCTCGTTGAAAGACCACGCGCGCGCCGCCGAGTTGGCCGCGCGCATCCCGATCGAAGCCGAACGGAAGACCACCCAGATGCTCAACCTGCTCGCCGAGCGCAAGACGAAGGAGCTCATCGACCGCTTTGGCGGCGAAGACCTGGCCAGGTGGCCGTTCTGGGCGGCCGGCGAAGGCTACGCTGCGCGCGGCCGCGCCCATGCCGCCGAGGGCCAACGAGCCAAGGCCGAGTCCGATCTCAAGGCGGCGCTTCCGCTGACCAGCGATCCGCGCATTCGCAACGACCTCCTCAAAGCCCTGCAGAAACTGAGCGGCGAGAAGTAGCCTTGGCGTTGCATGAGGATATCCGCTGTCCTTCCGATTGGGGCTTGCCTTGTCAATGAACCAAGGGAGGCCGGCTTTTGAGAGCAACGGGCCCGCCATGTACGACATTCCTTTTCTGACACCCAATATCCCCCGCGAGGATCGTCATCATGTCTTTGCAGGACAGCAGCATTTCCGATAACGACGGTCGCCCGGCCGTCTCGCGACGTGGCTTCGTGGCCGGGGCGGCAGCCGCGGCGGCCGGCATCTCACTGGTCGACGCGCGACTGGTTTTTGGCTCCGAGGCCAACTCCAAGATCAATTTGGGGCTCATCGGCTGCGGCCACCGTGGCACCTGGATCGCCAAATTGTTCCAGAAGCACGGCGGCTACAACGTCGTGGCCGGGGCCGATTACTTTGCCGATCGCGTCAATGCCTTCGGCGACGCCCTGGACCTGAAGCCCGCTCAGCGTTTCACCGGCTTGACCGGCTACCGCCGCCTGCTGGAGCAGCCCCTGGATGCGGTGGCCATCGAATCGCCGCCGTACTTCCATCCCGAGCAAGCCATGGCCGCCGTGGACGCCGGCAAGCACGTCTACGTGGCCAAACCCATCGCCGTGGACGTGCCCGGCTGCCGGACCGTAGAGGAAAGCGGCCTGAAGGCCACGGGCAAGAAGCTCTGCTTCCTGGTCGATTTCCAGACCCGTGCCGACGAGTTCTACATCGAGGCCCTACAGCGGATTCGTGGCGGCGCCATCGGCAAGTTCGCCTTCGGCGAGGCCACCTACCACGCGGGCATTCCCTGGGGCGCGCAGCTCGAAGCACTGCAGTCCCATCCCCAGGACGCGGAAGCGCGGCTTCGGGCCTGGGGCCTTGACCGCGCCCTGTCTGGCGACGTGATCACCGAGCAGAACATCCATACCCTGGACGTGGCCAGTTGGATCATGGACCAGCCGCCGCTGTGCGCGTTCGGCACGGGGGCCCAGAAGGTCCGCAATTTCGGCAACTGCTGCGATACGTTCAGCGTCGTGTTCCTGTATCCGGACGACGTGGGCATCACCTTCAGTTCCCGCCAGTTCGAGGGCCACGGCACGCAGCCCGAGGGCATTCGCAACCGCATGTTCGGTAGCGACGGCGTGCTGGAGGCGGCCTACGGGGGCAAGGTGTTCATCCGCGGCAAGCATTTCTGGCATGGCGGCAGCTCGCCGCAGATCTACCAGCAAGGCGCGGTGACTAACATCGCCGCCTTCCACACCGCCATCCAGCAGGGCGATGTTCGCAATCCGACCGTTGCGCCCAGCGTGCGCAGCACCCTGGTGACAATCCTCGGCCGCTCCGCAGCGTACCGGAAACAGATCGTTTCATGGGACGAAGTGCTCAAGAGCACGGAACGGTTGGACCCGGCGCTGAAGGGATTGAAGGGCTGACAGCCCGTTGTGAAGGAGACCGTTCCCGTAGGTGCAAGTTGGTTCTTCAGAAATGTCCGGCAGGCCAGCACCAGCCGTGGCGAAGACTACCGGCAGTATCAGCGCACCACCAGCGCCTTTGTCCCTTGGTTCCCCAGGAAGGAGGCGAACTCCAATGGACCTGATTGACCTGGCGGAACGGGCCGTCCTGCCGGACTGGCTGATTCGTTTCGGAATGCGCCGGCTCATGGCAGAACGGCTCAACCAGGAGGCTAAGCGCGAAGCGGCCCAACCCGGAGAACCGCTGCGGCGCTTCATTGAAGACTTGCGATCCAGCCCGATCGCTATCGCCACGGACGCCGCCAATGCGCAGCACTACGAGGTCCCCAGCGAATTCTTCCAGCGGGTCCTGGGGCCGCGGCTGAAATACAGTTGCTGCTACTGGCCTCAAGTTGGCGCGACCCTGGCTGAGGCGGAAGACACAATGTTGGAGCTGTTTTGCCAGCGCGCGGGCGTCGAGGACGGGATGGAGGTCCTGGAACTGGGTTGTGGCTGGGGCTCGCTCTCGATCTGGCTGGCACAACACTACTCGCGGTCTCGGATCCTGGCGATTTCCAATTCGCGCACCCAGCGGGAGTTCATCGAGTCGCGTTGCCGCGACCTCGGACTGAACAATGTCGAAGTCCTCACCGCCAACGTGGCGGATTTCGACACCGAACGTCAATTTGACCGAGTGCTGTCCGTGGAGATGTTTGAGCACGTGCGCAATTATGACAAGCTGCTCCACCGGATCTCCACCTGGCTGAAGCCCGCCGGCAAGCTCATGGTGCATGTCTTCTGCCACGCGAAGTTCGCCTATCCATTTGAGACCGAGGGAGAGTCGAATTGGATGGGGCGACACTTCTTCACCGGAGGGATCATGCCCTCCGACGACTTGCTGCTGCACTTCCAACGCGACCTGGTGCTCGATGAACTCCCGGCTGTACCGGTTGCGGTCCAAGTACTCGCCCAGCTCCAAATCGTCGTCCTCGCCCCGCAGCAATTCGAGCGACTGGCGGTTGAAGCGAATTACTTCAAAGAGCATGCGGTAGAAGGTCGGGCGCACCAGATTGCGGCGTTGGGCGAAAAGCCCGTTCAGGGAGCTGCCCTGGTACTCCAATCCTGTCTTGTCGCAGCGCACGCTGAAGCTCATCTCGCTGTTGTGCGCCCGGACGCCAAGGATCTGCAACATTTGAACGAAGTTTGGATACGTACGATCGTTGAAGACCATGAATCCCGTGTCGGCGGCATACCGGTGGCCGAACGCCTCGAACGAGACCGTGTTCGTGTGCCCGCCCGCATACTCGTTGGCCTCGAATACGTGGACTTCGTGCTCGTCGGCAAGAAGGCGCGCAGAAAGCAGGCCGCTGATGCCGGAGCCGATAATCGCGATCTTCATGATGTGCTCCTTGGCAAACCCACGCAGCACCGCACCATCAGTCTTTCGCCAATTGTCGAACTACAGCCAGAGCTTCGGCCACGTGCCGATCCGCCGCGAACTGGGAACTGAACACATGCCGGACGATCCCCGCTTTGTCGATGACGTACGTGACCCGCCCCGGCATGATCCCTAAGGTCTTGGGCACGCCAAAGGCCTTCCGCACGGAACCGTCCGTATCGGCCAGAAGCACGAAAGGCAGCCGATGGCTGCTCGCAAAGGCATGGTGGCTTTCCGCCGAGTCCGAACTCACTCCGATGACCACCGCCCCGGCTTGGACAAAATCCTCATAGGCATCGCGGAAACTGCAGGCCTCCTTCGTGCAGACCGCTGTGCCGTCCTTGGGGTAGAAGAACAGCACAACCGCCTTGCCCCGGAATCCCGCCAGGGACACTTGCGCACCGGTCTGAGCAGGCAGCGTGAAGTCAGGAGCCCGGTCGCCAACCTGAATGGAAGCCATGCTTGACCCTCCTCGCGCGGCTCGTGCGATCGCTTTCAGCATACCCGAGAACATGAGCTGGTGCACCGGGTACAAGGCGTACCAGTAGGCCAGACCGAGAAGTCCCACGGGATCGAAGATCGCCGTTTGGCGGATTTCGGAGGTTTCCGGCTCGCCGGAGACCTCGAACTCCAACCAAGCGCGGCCAGGCAGCTTCATTTCCGCCTGGAGTCTCAGCAGGCGATTGGGCTCGTAGGCCTCCACACGCCAGAAATCGAGCGCGTCTCCTACGCGAAGATCGACCGCGTCGCGGCGACCACGCCGAAGTCCGACACCGCCGACCAACAAGTCGAGAAAGCCGCGCAGTCGCCAGAGCCAGGTCCCGTAATACCAGCCCGTTTGGCCGCCGATGCGCTGGATGGGGGCAAAGGCCCGCTCAGGTGTCACGTGGACCGTCGCTGTTCGGGAGTCCACGATCCGCGAGCCGAATCGGGCTCCGCCCCAGCGCGGCAACTGCCCGCCCGAAGACAGGGCATCCGACCAGCGTGTCTGGGCAAACTCCCGGTCTTCGTTGAGCATCGCCCGCGCGATCGCATCGCGCAGCCCGCGCGGCCGAACGGGAAAAGCATCCAAGGCGCAGGGGTCTTCCACCACAGTAGGATTGCGCAGGCCCTCGACCAGTTTTCGGCCGATCCGTGCGTAGACTGGAGTCACCAGCCCCAGCCAGAGGCTCGATAAGTAGGGCGTCAGGACCGGAACGGGGATCATCAGACGCGTCAGGCCGCGTTGCCGGGCATACTCCCGCATGATAGCGCCATAACAGACCTGATCCGGCCCCCCGATCTCAAAGGTGCGGTTGCCGCCGTCCGGCAAGTCTAGCGAGGCAACCAAGTAATCGAGGACGTCCTCGATGGCGATGGGTTGAGCGGGCGTCGCCACCCACTTGGGACAGACCATGATCGGCAACCGCTCCACCAGGGCGCGAATCAACTCGAACGAGAGGCTGCCTGAGCCGATAATAATCGAGGCGCGTAGTTCGATAACCGGCACACCCGACGCCCGCAGCACTTCACCCGTCTCTTGCCGGCTCCGGAGGTGCTGCGACAGGCCATGCTTGGGATTTCCAAGCCCGCCCAGATAGATGATCCTGCGAACTCCGGCCTGCTTGGCGGCCGCGGCAAAGCTGCCAGCCGCTTGCCGATCGTCACGCTCGAAATCCCCCGAAGCGCCCATCGAATGGATCAAGTAGTACGCCGTATGAACGCCCACGAAAGCAGCGCGCAGCGAGTCCGGCTCAAGAACGTCTCCGGCTACGACTTCCGTCGTGGCGCACACCCGCGAACGAAGGTTATCCGGACACCGTGCCAGGCAGCGCAGTCGATGCTCACGCCGCTCGAGCAGCGGCAGCAAACGACCGCCAATATAGCCGGTCGCGCCGGTAAGCAGGGTGAGAGGCCCTTCACGTGCCATATTGCCGGCGTCTCGTTCTTGACGGGCGTTGGACGTCACTTGTCACGCCTACCTTGGGGCGGCCCGGCTGTGTCGCTGCAGTAGCGTCGGACGTATTTCTGTAACCCCACCATAGCATCCTCGCCGCGGGCGATCAGCGCACCCGCTCCCAGGCCGTGACTTCCGCGAGCGTGTGTTGGAACTTCCGCCGCGTTTCGCGAATGACGAATTCCACGTCCCGCGGTTCGTCCAGAATGACGAAATGCGGACTTAGCAACTCGTGAAGCGCGTCCAACGTGAGGTAAGGCTCGCCGGCTCGGCGGACTCCGCCCAGCCAATTCTCTTTCTTCGTGAATTCCTCCAGCCATGTATAGGGCGAAGCGATCACCAGCACCCCCCCGGGGTGGAGCCGTTCATGAACGGTCTCCAGGAACTTCCTAGGGTCGTAGAGCCGATCGATCAAGTTGGCGGCCAGAATCAGATCATAACCCGTGAATTGCGGCTTGAGATTCGTCGCATCCCCCTGGAAGAACTCTACTCGGTCTGCCACGTGGTCCAGCCCCACTTCGGACAAGCGCGCCTCGTGGTAAGAAACGACATCGCCTTCCTCGACGAGTTCGAAATGAACATTCCCCTTCTCCTTAAGCTGCAGCGCCACGCGGATGAATCGGGCCGAGAAATCGATGCCCGATACGACATCAAACTCCTTGGCCAGCTCGAACGATGCCCGCCCCACGGCACAGCCCAGGTCCAGGGCCTTGCGTCGCGGACGCCCTTGCGTGTATTGGAAACAAGCCGCAGCACATTGCGCGGGGAAGTTGGCAACATCAAAATAGGTCTTGCCGTAATGGGCTTCGCAATACTGCGACACGGCCGTATCCGTCTCGTACATCGCTTCCGGCATCACGAGCGGCTGCTCCGACTGCACATAACGCAGCCCGGCGTGTTGGAAGAAATGTCGCCGGAACGCGTAGCGGGAGTCCCGGGTCGCCTCGTTGCCGGTCGAAATCCACGACCCGCCTTTGATCAAATTGTGCTGCGTATCAAAAGTCGGGGTCGAAAAATCATCGTAGTACGGGTGGACCTGGAACCCGTCGAAACCGGTAATCGGCGTTTCCGTCCACTGCCAAACATTGCCGATGATATCGAAGAACTCCTCAAATGAGAAGCAATTCACCGGGCAGGACGAGGCCCAGTGTTCCAGATTGATGTTCCCCGGGGCCTTCTGCCACGACGGCTGGTCTGGAATCTCGTGCAGGTCCCGCAGTCGGTACCATTCGGCCTCGGTCGGCAGCCGTATGGGCTTTCCGGTCTTGCGTGCCAGCCAGTTACAGAATGCCTTGGCCTCCAGGTAATTGACCTCGACCGGCCAATCCCACGGCATGTCGATGATCTGGGCCATGGTCCGGAACCGGTAGCCCTCGGGCGACTCGATCCAGAATAAGGGGTGTCGGGCTTTGCTGTAGCCGACCCATTTCCACCCCTCGTGTGTCCAGTACTCCTCTTGTTCGTAGCCTCGGTCTTCGACGAAGCCGAGGTACTCCTTGTTCGAAACCAGGTAACGGCTGGCCGAGAAGTCCCACACGTCGTTTTCCTGACGGCCGAATTCGTTGTCCCATCCGTAGAGAGGGTGTTCTTTGGATTTGCCGAGAACGACGCGCCCTCCGGCGACCGGGACCAGTTCGTTCTGCGGCGCTTCGCCCGTTTCGGGACAGATGCTCCACAGCGGCAGTTGCCTGACCGTCTCGATCGGCAACCGGCGAATGATGACCGAGGAGGTTTCCAGGTGGATCCTCTGGTGCTCGATGCCCATCATGATCACCCAGAAAGGATTGTCCCAGTCGATGGGCATCGTCAGGGGCATGGTCCTGATCGTCTCGTCCACAACACCGCGCACCGTGTCGCGGTACGCTTTGACCTCGTCCAGCGTCGGCCAGTCATAATGCGCAGCGTTCAGGTCATCCCAGGACATCTCATCCACACCGACCGCGAACATGGATTCGAAGCGGGGGTTGATCCTCTGGGTCGTGATCTTGGCGACGATGAGCTTGTTGATGTAGAAGGCCGCCGTGTGTCCGAGATAGAAGATCAGGGGATGCCGTAGCGGCTCAGGCCGAAGGTAGAAGGCAGACTCCGAGGCCAGGGTATCGTAAAGCTGCTCGTCCAGGCTGTAGGTGGCGTGGAAATACTGCCTGATTTCCTCACGCTTGGCGGTGGCATCACCCTGATTGAGAATCGTGGTTCTCGTGTTCCTATTGAGGTCCGCATTGCCAATGATCGTTCCGCGGCCGCGGGAGCCCCGGATTCCAGCCGCATCGGCTGGAATCCGGTCGGAATCGCGATCATTGACTGCGCCGGCATCAATCATGTCCATGGTTTCCTCGCAACAACGTGCTGCCCGAAGCTTGTCGGAAACACAGCGCTCTCGACGGTGTTGATTCAGCCTGCGCCAGGATACGCTCCGGCCGGCAACTCACCCACCATGTTAACGTTTGGCTGAGCCACTCTCCACAACCCCTGGGATTGACCTTATTGAGTCCTGTATTACTTAGGGAACGAGGGCGACCGACGGGAACCCGGTTTCCCGGGACCGAACGCGGCAAAGTGTTGCACAATCAACAACGGAATCAATATTGCGTCTCAGGCAAGTAATGCCGTGAGGCCGACCATCGGGAGGCCGATTTTTCAGGGTAACGGCCGGGACAGCCACGACATTCCTTTTCTGACACCCAATAGATCATGCCAACGGCGTCAACCACGGCCGAAACCAATGCCGGTCCACTCACAAAAGCACCCTCGACACGTAGCCCTCCGCACCAGTCGCCACATCCCAGGCTTTCGCATCTTCGGGCAGGCGCTCCCTGAAATCCGCAGGGCGGCGGCCCCACGCGGTGCCCAATCCCCAACGCCCGTCCGTGCACTGCAAGCCGGCGAGGTGCGTCGCGACCCGCCGAGCCACCTCGCGGTCCCCCTTGAGGATCGCCAATTCCAACTCCCATGCCCAAAAGCAACAGTTGCCGAACTTCGTGGAAGCGGAAATCCGCTTGAGCCGCTCGAGGGCTTCCTCGCTTGTGGCCGGCTTCCAACGCTACGCCGCGGCCGGATCGGCCTTGTCATCGTCAGCACAGGCAGGGCTGAGGCGATGATCCCTCCGCGATTCGCCCGGAGTGGTAGAATGGCCAATCGTTCACCAGATGGGTAGAATGGTCTCCGCAGAGGCGGGCGTGGTCCCACGCGCACGTCATGGACGCGGAGAACCTCGCGCAGCAGGACCCGCGCCTCATGGGCCGCCGGTGCCGCGATACAGGAGTGGTAACCGCCCGTCGCAAGCTTGAATAATGAGCAGATCGCCTGCTGCGTTTCAGGTAAGTCATGCCGCGAGACCGGCCAATGGGGGGGCGGTTTCCCAGGGCAACGGGCGGAACGACCACGACATTTCTTCTCGCAAACCCAATCCCTGACGGAGAGAGGCCTTTACGGAGGTGAAGTTGGTCCCCTATGACTCTCAACGAACATCGAAAAATCATCGACCGCTTGGACGCCGAAATCGTTCGCCTCTTGAACGAGCGCACCGAACATGTGCTGCGCATCGGCGAAATCAAACTGGCCAGCGGCAAGGAAATCTATGCCCCGCACCGGGAACTGGCCGTGCTGGAGAAGATCTGCCGCAAAAACCCCGGACCGGTCACGGACGAGTCGCTGCGCGCCATCTATCGCGAAATCATGTCCAGCGCCCTGGTCTTGCAGAAGACGCTGATCATCGCCTATCTCGGGCCGGAGGCCACCTTCACGCACCAGGCCGCGATCCAACGCTTCGGCTCCAGCCTCAAGTACTCGCCGCAAAAGACCATCGCCGACGTCTTCTACGAAGTCAGCAAGCACCGGGCCGATTATGGTTTGGTGCCGGTGGAAAACTCCACGGAGGGCGTGGTCACGCATACCTTGGACATGTTCGTGGAAAGCGATCTGAAGATCGTCTCCCAACTCGTGCTCCGCATCCAGTATTGCCTGGCCAGCCACAGCCGGCTCAAGGCGGTGAAGAGGCTCTACGTCCATCCCCAAGCCCTGGGGCAATGCCGCGTCTGGGTGCGACAGTATCTTCCCGGCGTGGAAGTCATCGAGTCCTCCTCCAACTCGCGCGCCGCCGAACAAGCCGCCGCCGAACCGACGGCCGCCGCGATCACCAGCAGCCTGGCGGCACACAAATACGAACTGCCCGTCTTGGAAACCGACATCCAAGACAGCCCGCACAACGCCACGCGGTTCCTCGTCCTGGGGCGCGAGTGTAGCCCGCCCACGGGCCGAGACCGCACCAGCTTGATGTTCAGTGTCGCCGACAAGGCCGGTGCGCTCCACAGTTCCCTAGCTCCCTTCCGCCGCTACCGCATCAACATGACGAAGATCGAATCCCGTCCCAGCAAGCGCAAAGCCTGGGAGTATTTCTTCTTCGTCGATTGCGACGGCCATTCCGAGGACCCCAAGGTGGCCAAAGCGATGAAGGAACTCCAAATCCACTGCCGATTCGTCAAGATCCTGGGCTCCTATCCCAACCCAGACCAACCGGAACCGAAGAAGACGAAGACGCCTCCGGAACAGTAAGCCCTATCGAACCCCCGTGCAGCCACGGCGATTCCCTGCTGCGCGGTGAAATCCCCTTCGCCCCGCAACCACTGCCCCAACCGGCGGCTCCGGGCAGATGACGCCGCTTGCTCCGCCCCTCTCCGTGCTCGTGCTCAGCGCAGCGGTGCTCGCAATCGTGATCGAGTACGGTCTCTCCTCCGCTCCCTTGCGCCGTGGAAACGGCGCCCATTCGTTCACCTAGGCCTTGTACTTCCGCTGCTCATCGCCCAAGTGCCGTGGACTTCTCTGGTCATGGTTGCGTCTTCGATTGCCGATTCTCCGACCGGTCTTCATACCAGTAGCGCGTGGTGTACTCGTTGAACTTGTGCCGAGCGAAGAGAAGGTAGAGGGCAGCCAGGAGCGTATCGGGGATCATGTGCCAGTCGCCGTGTTTGTCGAACTTTCGGGACGAGTTGATGACCAAGGCTGGGCTGAGGCCCAGTCCTCGGGCCGTGAATCGAGTGGCCAGCCGCTGTTTCGGGCGGCGAATCCTGCCCAGTCGCTTCAACCGCGACAAGAACGCCACGTCTTCGCCAACGGGTCGCGACTCGTCGAATCCGTCGCTCTCCAGGAAATCGGCGCGGCGACAGAACCACACGCCCCCGTCCAGACCACAAAGCCAAAGCGGGGGCATGATCAAGTACCACGTCGCCGCAATCCCCAGCGACCAGCGCTCCATGGTCAGGCCGGTGGCGCCGCCGATGAAGCGCGGATCGGCCATCACGGCGTCGATGTAGTTGAAGGTTTCAGGGTGGATGCGGAAGTCGGCGTCGGCAAAGGCCAGGATCTCGCCCCGGGCCACCGCCGCACCACCGTTTCGTGCGGCGGCGATCAATCGCTTCTCGATCCGCTCGACCCGGCACCCCCGCTCGCGCGCCCTCTGCGGAGTCTCGTCGGTGGAGGCGTTGTCGGCGACGACGACCTCGATCTGGGCGGCTCCATGCCGATACCGATTTCGGGCGGCGTCCACCGTGTCCAACAGTCGGGGCAGCCAGGCCGCTTCGTTGTAGGCTGGGATGACCAGCGAAATCCTCTGGCGATCGTCCACACTCATCCTCCGGCACGCTTCGCTCGGTAACCGTTCACTTCTCAAACACGACCAATCGCACCTCCATCGGCGAATCGATCTTCCCCAACTCGTCTTCCATGATCGCCCGGGCTCGCTCCTGGTTGAATCCGCCCGATCCGGCTCCGATCAAGGGGAAGGCGATGGACTGGAAGCCCTTCTCGTGGGCCAGGGCCATTGCATTGCGAACGCACTGGCGGATCGACCAGTCCGACGCGCGCCACAGCATGTTGATCCCAGCGACGTGGATGATGGCCTTGAACGGCAACCGGCCCGCCGAGGTCAGCACGGCGCCGCCCAGCGGAATCGAGCCCTGCTTGGCGAGTTCCTTGAAGGGG
>CALARR010000140.1 GCA_937889015.1 uncultured Planctomycetales bacterium
CCGCGATGAGTTCCATCTTCATCCGCTCGCCGAGCGACAGTTCGCGCACCGGCTGCGACAAGAGATGCCCCACGTTCAGCAGGCCGGTCAACTCGTCCCGGCAACGTTCGAACTGTCCGGGCTCGATGCGGTAGATCTGCTGGTGCAGGCGGAAGGACTCAGCGGCCGGAAGATCCCACCAGAGCTGGTTCTTCTGGCCCATCACCAGGGCGAAACGGCGGCGATAGGCGTTTTCCCGTCGCCAAGGGACGTGGCCCAGGACTTCCGCACAACCCGAGGTGGGGGTGATTACGCCTGACAAGAGCTTGAGAGTCGTGGTCTTGCCCGCACCGTTGGGCCCCAGAAAGGCCACGAACTCGCCCTGAGCGACCGAGAGGTGGATGCCGCGAACCGCCTCGACGAGGCGATATCGACGGCGAAACAGCCCACCGACCGATGCCAGCAGGCCTTCCCGTTTCTGGTACACGCGATAGGACTTGGCGAGTCCTTGGATTTCGATGACCCCCATACGTCTGCGATTATAAGAGCCGGTCCCACCTCCGTCGACCGCTCACCCTCGTTGGACCGCTCGGCGTGGCCGGAATGGCTCTGGGGCACGTTCTGGGAGCCGGTCCCACCTCCGTCGACCGCTCACCCTCGTTGGACCGCTCGGCGTGGCTGCGACAGTCCCGGAGGATGCTCGAAGCTCTCCTCCTGACGGGGGAAACGAGCGGTTGGCAAGGACCTGGCACGCGGCTCGCTGGTTCCGCTACTGGCCGGGGCGATCGATCCGCGCGCGGCCCTCTGGCCCCTGGCCCCCGAATTCTGCTATAATTCCGCCTCTGCCAGGCCCTTGTGGCCAGCGGCATCCAGCGGTACGCGACACGGTCGCGGCGGTTTCCGAGCCTATTCGTCACAGCGCATCACGGAGGAATGGCCACGCAGATTCCACGCGTCGGGATCGGACACGATACGCACCGCCTTCGACCAGGAGGGCCGCTGCGACTGGGTGGGATCGACATCCCCTGCGACCGTGAAGCCATCGGTCACAGCGATGCCGATACGCTCCTGCATGCGGTGGCCGACGCCATTCTTGGCGCTGCGGCGGTCGGCGACATCGGCCAGATGTTCCCCGACACCGACCCGATCAACCGCGGACGCGACAGCGGCGAGATGGTCGTCGCCGCCTGCAAGGCTGCGGCCGCCCTGGGGTGGACGATCGGCAATCTGGATTGCGTGATCTCCCTGCAACGGCCCAAGCTCCTGCCCCATCGGCAGGCCATGCTGCAGCGCCTTTCGGCGATCCTGCAGATTGAGCCGGAACGGATCGGGCTGAAGGCCAAGACGGGTGAATCCGTGGGCCCCGTAGGCCGCGAGGAAGCCATCGAAGTCGTGGCGGTGGTCCTGCTGGTGCCCAAGTAGATGGCAGGGCACCGGCGACCGGTTGATTGGATGTCAGAAAAGGAATGTCGCAGCAGTCGGGCGCGCGGCTCTGAAAAGCCGGCCTCCCGATGGTCGGCCTTATTGATGTTCAGAAAAGGAATGCAACGCGAGGGTGGCGTTTGTGCGGAAAAACCGGGCTCCCGTTGGTCGCCCTGGCTGCATTACTTATCTGAGGGCCAATAGGCATGACTTGCCTGAGGCGCAGTCGTCGTGGCCCCTGAGCCGCGGAGCATTCGAAGGAAAGACCTTCGGCGGACGCCGAGGGTTGCGATACGTATCACTTACCACTTTCCGCCATTTGCCAAGCACAAGCCATGCTGCGAGTCTTCAACACCCTCACGCGTAACAAAGAGCCCTTCCAGACTGTTGAACCGGGCAAGGTCGGCATGTACCTATGCGGCCCGACTGTCTACAAGCCCAGCCATATCGGCCACATGGTGGGGCCGGTGATCTTCGACGCGATCAAGCGTTACTTGACCTACTCAGGCTACCAGGTGACGTGGGTGGTGAACATCACCGACGTGGACGACAAGCTGATCGCCGAGTCCAACGCGCGCAAGATGAGCATGGCCCAGTTGGCCACGGAGATGACGGCCGACTACATGCGCAACCTGTCGGCCATGGGCATCGACACGATCGACCATTTCCCCAAGGCGACGGACAATATCCAGCAGATCCTCCAGTTCACCGAGGATCTGATTCGCCAGGGTTTCGCCTACGAATCGGACGGGGACGTGTATTTCGACGTGAACAAGTCGTCCGGCTATGGAAAGCTGAGCCGGCGGAGCGTCGAGGCCATGCAAGGCGAGGGGGGCGATACGGCGCAGCGCAAGCGGTCGACCGCGGACTTCGCCCTGTGGAAGCGGGCCAAGCCCAACGAGCCCTCCTGGCCCAGCCCCTGGGGCCCTGGCCGGCCCGGTTGGCACATCGAGTGCTCGGTGATGAGCCAGCGTCTGCTGGGCGAGACGTTCGACATCCACGGCGGCGGCCTGGACCTGATCTTCCCCCACCACGAGAACGAGATCGCCCAGAGCGAATGCCGTCATGGCAAGCCCATGGCTCGTTTCTGGATGCACAACGGCCTGATGCAGGCCTCGGACGAGGTGGGCAAGGTGGGCGGCCGTGCCACGCGGCCCAACGAAGGAGACAAAGAGGCCCAGGAAGTGGGCAAGATCAGCAAATCCAAGGGGGCGGCGCCGTTCCGCGAGATGCTGGCCCGTTATTCGGGCGAGGTGATCCGCTTCTTCATCCTTTCCACCCACTACCGCCGGCCGATCGACTACAGCGAAGGCCGCATCAACGAGGTGCAAGCGGGCCTGGAGGGGTTCTACCGCTTCTTCAAGCGGTACGAGCGGATCACGAGCGAGAGTTTCTACGCCCTGCAGGCGCCCGACCGCCGCGGCGAATTCGTGCCCGGCGCAGATGCCCTGCTGACCGACGTGGCCGAATTGCGCAGCCGTTTCCTGGAATCGATGGACGACGACTTCAACACCGGGGGAGGCATCGGCGACCTGTTCGAACTCCTGCGGCGGCTGAACAAGTTCGTCGACGAGGAGAAACTGGAGGCGTCCGAGGCACGCGACGCGCAGAAGGTCGAGGCCCTCCGCCGCGGCGCCACGGTGCTCCGTGAACTGGCGCAGACCGTGGGCCTGTTCCGTCAGCCGCCGGAAGAGAAATCCTCGGGTGACAACGCCTTGGTAGGTAAGCTGATCGAGCTGTTGATCGAGATCCGGGCCGACGCGCGCAAGGCCAAGAACTTCGCCACCGCAGACAAGGTCCGGACGCGCCTGAGCGAGATCGGGGTGACCCTGGAAGATCGCCCCGGCGGCACCGTCTGGAGCCTGCAGTAGCCGCGGCGGCGGTGGGCCGCTGAAGGTAGAACCTCCGTTTGTGGATTGCCTGTTTTCCATGCCTCCTGACTCGGTTTCTTCGCGCATCCTGGGCATCGATCCGGGCCTGAACATCACGGGCTACGGCGTGCTGGAGCGGCGGTGCGGGCGGTTGGAGGTTCTGGAGGCGGGCGTGATTCGGGGGAAGAGCCGGGGTTCGCTCACAGGCCGGCTGGTCGAGATCCACCAGGGGGTGTGCGAAGTGATCGCCGCTCTGAAGCCTACCGCGGTCGCCTTGGAAGAACTTTACTCGCACTACGCACGCCCGCGCACGGCAATCCTGATGGGCCACGCGCGCGGCGTGATCTGCCTGGCGGCCGCCCTGGCCGGAGTGCCCGTGAGCAGCTATTCGGCGACCCAGGTCAAGCGGATCCTGACCGGCGCGGGCCGAGCCTCGAAGGCCCAGGTGCAGCGTGCCATCCAGCACGAGTTGCGTTTGACGCAAGTGCCGGATCCGCCCGACGTGGCCGACGCCCTGGCCTTGGCCATTTGCCACCACTACCTTTTCCAGAAGCAATCGCTCCTTAGTCGCTGACGCATGATTACCAAGATTACCGGCAAGCTGGTCGCCCTGGGCGAGGGCCAACTCACGCTCCAGATTGGAGCCTTCGAGTACGAGATCCTGATTCCCGAGTTCAATCGCCGTCACCTGCAAGACCGCCTGGGCCAGGAAATCAGCCTGCACACAATCCAGTACCTGGACGGCAATCCCATGCAGGGGCGAATGACTCCGCGCCTGATCGGCTTCTTGAACGAAGTCGAGCGGGAATTCTTCGAGCTGTTTTGCTCGGTGGACGGGATTGGCGTACGCAAGGCCTTGCGAGCCATGTTGCGACCGGTGAACGACGTGGCCACGGCCATCGAAGAGCAAGACACCAAGCTCCTCGCCAGTCTGCCCGGAATCGGGCCAGCCATGGCCGAGCGGGTGATTGCCAAGCTGCGCCGCAAGGTGCCCAAATTCGCCTTGATGGTGACGCAGCAACAGGCGGCCGAGGCGGAAGTGCAGCCGGACGTGGTCTCCGAGACTTACGATATCCTGCGGCAACTGGGGCATGCGGAGAGCGACGCCCGGCGTCTGCTGGACGCGGCCTTGGCCAAGAAGAAGAAATACGCCGATGTACAGAGCCTGCTCCAGGTCATCTACGAGTATCGACATGAGAAGTGACGCGTGGTCCGTGGCCGGGCAGCGGCCGCCGACGGACGATCCGGTGTTTTCCGCTGAGCAGCGAAAGTCGAATCGAGTAGCCCCGCCAGAACCACCACCAGCCCGGACGGCGCGCCATGATGAAAGCGCCGACCGGGACTGGCCTTGAGAACGAATCACGCATGGCTCGCGAAGCGATACTATCCTCGCCCTTGGGTGTGCCCGACGACGACCGTGACCTGCGTCCGCAGCGGATGGGAGAAATGGTCGGCCAGCGCGAAGTGTACGCGCGGCTGCAGATCGCCATCGACGCCGCGATGAAGCGTGCCGAACCGTTGGGCCACCTGCTCTTCGACGGACCGCCGGGATTAGGCAAGACGACCTTCGCCATGTGCATCCCGCGCGAGATGGGTGTCAACTTCCAGATCGCCACCGGCGCCACGCTCCGGGCCCCCAAGGACCTGATCCCCTATCTGACCAACGCCGAAGAGCGATCGGTGCTGTTCATCGACGAGATCCACCGCATGCAAAAGGCGGTGGAAGAGTTCCTCTACCCGGCGATGGAGGACTTCCGCATCGATTTGACGCTGGGCGAAGGCATCAACGCGCGCACGATGAACATGCCGCTGAAGCCATTCACGCTGATTGGCGCCACCACGCGCACGGGCCTGCTCTCGGCCCCGCTGCGCGATCGTTTCCAGATGCAACAGCACCTGGACTTCTACACGGTGGACGAACTGGCGGAGATCGTGTCGCGCAACGCCAAGAAGCTTCGCGTGGAAATCGACAACGAGGCGTCTACCGAGATCGCCAGTCGCAGTCGCGGCACGCCGCGAATCGCCAACAACCGCCTGCGCTGGGTGCGCGACTATGCGGTGAGCCGCGCGGGCGGGAGGATCACGCTGAAGGTGGCGCGCGACGCCCTGGCCATGCTGGGCATCGACCCCCTGGGCCTGGATCCGCAGGACCGCAAGTTCCTGGAGACCATCGCACGCGTGTTCGGCGGCGGGCCGGTGGGGGTGGAATCCGTGGCCCACACCATGAATCTCTCGCCCGACACCCTGATCGACGAGGTTGAACCCTACTTGCTGCGCACGGAGTTGATCGTGCGTACGCCGCGCGGCCGGCGATTGACGGCGGTGGGGTTCGATCACCTGGGGTTGCTGCCGCCCAGCGGCCCAACCTCAGGCGGCCAGCGCCCGCTGTTCTGAGACGCGCCACGCGCCGCCGGGACGACATCCTGTCACATGCGGCGAGGTTCCGCCAATGACTTTTGTAGCAAAAAGGCGGATTTTTCCTATTTGCGTCTTCAGGGGGGTTGTATGGGGCACCCCGAAAACTATCATGGATTTTCGGGACTTCTCTTTCGCAGCGTTCGCTGCACGGCGTGGAGGATGGATACCATGCTCAAGGTTAACCGCGGCTGGGGATTGGATGTCGAGCGAGGCCCGGACTGGCTGCTGGTCAGAGTCCAGCCACCACGTAGGGCCGGACGTGGTACGCCTTCGCTGGCGGAGGTCTTGTGGTCACTCCTGGAGCAGCACCTCACGTACCGCCTCGTCCTGGAACTGGACCAGGTGGATGTCCTGGATGGCGAATTGCTGGATCAACTCGCTACCGTCCACGATCGCGTGATGGCGCACGGCGGGCTGATGCGACTGTGTGGGCTGTCGCCGGAGAACCGCCGCATCCTGTTCGATCACCGTCTGGATGACCGTTTCGTGGCCTATGAGGACCGCGAGGAAGCCGTGCTGGGCGATTCGTTGCCTCGCCACCCTCGTTGATCCCGGTGCCTGGCGCACTTATCCGGACCCACAGAACACACGAGGCACGCGTCGCCTCGCGGTGACACGTGCCTCATTCTCTGTTCTGCGTCCGACGATCACTCTTAGGGCCGGTCCCAAAACCTGTCGGCAGCTCAGTCCTGCTGGGCCGCCCGATCTGGCTGGGGCGGTTATGGGATAGGTCCTCAGACCCAGGCGACCTCCAGTTCGTTCTGAATGTGCGAGACTCCGTCCACATGTCGCAGCACTTCCTGGGCCATCTGTTTGTGATAATAAGACCCAACCACCCCGCGCAATGTCACCTTGCCAGCGCTGGTCTCAAATCGCAGGTTCTTGCGTGACAAGTAGGGGTTGCGTTCCAGGGCCGAGAGGAGCCGATCGCTCAAGCCGAGTTCCATTTCGCTCATCGATTCATCCACCAGGCAGAAGGGAATGGTTTTTCCGGTCGTAGGGATTGCACCGTACCGATACCGAGAACTGCCGCCGCTTGGCACGCCATTCTCACTCAGACCCGGTCCCCAAAACCGTGTGGCCGCACGGCTTTGATTAGCCGCTCAGATCGGCTGAGGCGGCTGTCGGACCGGTCCCAAGCTGTGGGGGGCAACTTACCCATTTTTTCTTATCGGAAACCGTTCTGCGCGGCTAAATGACATACTTTAGGAAACATGAAGAACCCACCGAATCCGGTCAACTTAGGCGGGTTGTAGGCTATTTCCGGACGTAGGTTCCGTCCTGGTGCGGCCGACTACGCACTGGCCATCGCCGCCGGCTCACCACGGCCAAGAAAGCTGGCTTGTGGCAGTGCGCTCACCGGATCTGGCGTGCGAGAATGCTCAGCACCCAGCCCAAGGCGACGTGGGAATCGTAAGGGCACGGTCAACCCATCGTCGGGCCGAGCAAATAGATCGGCAATTCGACGGCGCGACTAGCCGCCGAGCCAAGTCGGCATTTCGTTGGGGCCGGGCAACTTGACGATCCAGGCGCGCACCACGTCGCCCAGGCCGAGGATTTCGGCCAGGGCCTCGGCCGGGGGCTGCGAGTCCAGGGCGAGCACGCCGATCGCCTCGCCGCCAGGCCGGCTGGTGGGGCGGCCCACCGACATCTGGGCGATATTCACGCGGTGCTTGCCGAACACGTTGCCCACCTTGCCGATGATTCCAGGCACGTCGCGGTGCAGGAACAGCAGCAGTACGCCGTCCAGGTAGCTTTCCAGGCGGCAGTTGCCCTTCTGCACCAGGCGCGGCATGTTGTTGCCGAAGAGCGTGCCCGCGGCCAGCGAGGTCTTCTCTTCGCTGACGACTTCGGCCGTGATCAACGAGCTGAAGTCGCCCATATCGCTATTGCGTTCTTCCACCAGCTTGATGCCGCGTTCTTCGAGGAAGATCTCGGCGTTGACGATGTTGACTCCCTCGGTGGCCTGCTGCAACAGGCCGGCGGCGAAGGCGGCCGACAAGAGCCGGGTGTCCTTCTTGGCGACCTCGCCCTTGTAGCGCAGGCTGCAGGTGGTGGGCGCACAGCGGTCGACCTGCGACAAGAGGAGCCCCAGGCGATAGGCGACGTTCAGGTAGCCGCGCAGACTGGCGAGCGTCTTGGGATCCAGCGGCGACATATTGACCGACTGACGAATGGCGCCGGTGGTGAAGAAGTCGATCAGCAACTCGGCCGCTTCGACCGCCACATTGGCCTGGGCCTCCTCGGTGCTGGCCCCCAGGTGCGGCGTGCAGAGCACGTTGGGCATACCGAACAAGGGGCTATTCGTGCAGGGCTCCTCAACGTACACGTCCAGGGCCACGCCACCCACTCGTCCTTCCTTGAGTCCTTCGACCAAGGCTTCTTCGTTGTAGATCCCGCCACGTGCGCAGTTGATCAACCGCACGCCCTTCTTCATCATGGCGATTTCCTTCTGGCCCACGAGATTGCGGGTCTCGTCGGTCAGGGGGGTGTGGACGGTCAGATAATCGACGTGCGGGAAGATCTCCTGCGGAGAAGGATAGACCTCGATGCCCAACTCTTTGGCACGCTGGGGCGAAAGGAAGGGGTCGTAACCCAGGACCCGCATCTCCAAAGCCTGCGCACGCTTGGCCACGGCCTGACCGATGCGCCCCAAGCCGATGACGCCCAAGGTCTTGCCCGCCAATTGCGTGCCCATGTACTTCTTGCGATCCCAGCGGCCTTCGACCAGGCTCTGGTAGGCGGGATGGATGCAGCGTGAGAGGGCCATCATCATGGCAATGGCGTGCTCGGCCGTGGAGAGCGTATTGCCGGCTGGCGTGTTCATAACCACGATGCCCTGGCGCGTGGCCGCCTCGGTGTCGATATTGTCGACACCGACGCCGGCCCGGGCGATCGCCTTGAGCCGGCGGTTGCCCTCCAGGATCTCGGCCGTGAGTTTCACTCCGCTGCGGCAGATGGCGCCGTCGAATTCCGTGAGCGCGGTCTTCAGGGCATCGCCTTTGAGTCCCGTACGGACTTCGACTTCGATGTTTCCCGCGGAGTTCAACAGCGCGAGACCGTCTTCGGACAAGGGATCCAAAACGATGATTCTTGGCATGGCAGCGGCTTGGGTGTTTGGTGCTAGCGGTTAGTGGTTATTGGTTCGCAGAAAAGTCGTGTCGCGGCGATTCCCGGAGCGGCCAGGACCAGCCGGAGGCCGGTTCGTCACGCTCACAACATAACTTCCCTGGCATTCCATCGTCGCATCGTACAATCGGCGCATCGTTCAGGAGCCGGCCAGGACCTCGCTTGCGGCTCCGACGGCCGATCCCAGCTTAACATTCTGGCCCAACTCGACAAGTACCAATTCAATGGCCGCCAAGGTGGACAAGACATCCAACTCGTCGATCAACCCCATGTGCGCGATGCGGAAGATGCGGCCCTTGGCCTCACCTTGTCCGCCCGCTACCTTGACCCCAAAACGTTCCTGAAGCCGCCGGTTGAAGACATCGCCACTGATCTCGGCAGGCAGACAGACGGCGGTCATGGCCGCCGCCGGACGAGAGGCGAACAGGCGCAGCCCGAGGGCCTGGACACCCGCCTGGGTGGCCCGAGCCAGACGCCCACAGCGAGTCCAGATCGCCTCGATCCCTTCGGCGCGCATCAGGCGCAGGTTTTCGGCCAGGGCGAGCACGAGGCTGATGGGGGGAGTGTACGGTGTGTCGGACTTGGCCAGCGCCTTGCGGTAGGCCAGCAGATCGAAGTAGAAGACGGGGCGTTGAATGGCCTCGATCTGCTTCCAGGCGGCAGGGCTGATGGCCAACAGAGACAGCCCGGGCGGGGTCATCAGGGCCTTCTGGCCGCCGACAGCCAAAACATCGATCTGCCAGTCGTCGGTGCGGCATTCCATGGCTCCCGCCCCGCTGATGCCATCGACCACGAACAGGGCCTTGCTGGGCCCCACGACGCGGCCGAGTCCTTCGATGTCATGGCCCACGCCGGTGCTGGTCTCTAGCAAGGTGGAGAAGACCGCCACCGTATCGGGATGCTGTTGCAGCAACGAGGCGACGACTTCCGGCTGAAAAGGCTCGCCCCAGGGGACCTCGTAGCGTACAACCTCCGCGCCGAAGGTCTCACAAAGGACTCGCCAGCGCTCCGAAAACTTGCCCGATTCCAGGACGATCGCCTTGCCGCCGCGAGGCACCAGATTGGCGACCGCAGCCTCCATCGCCCCGGTACCGGAGCAACTCAGCAGCGCCACGTCGTTCTGCGTTTGCAGGACGTAGCGAATCCCCTCCTGGACCTCCTGGAGCACGGCCCGAAACTCGGACGTGCGATGGTGGCGCAGGGCGCGCGCCATGGCCAAGAGGGCGGGCTCGGGGACCGGGGTTGGACCGGGGGTCATGAGACGATACCGGGGCCCAATGCCCGACTGGCTCGCCGATCCGGGTTGCCGCGCAGGACCGGAGGGGCCGCGGGGCTCGTGAGATGGATTCGTGGACATAGGCGCCCGTGATGGGTTCAAAGGCGTCTATTGTAGAATCGCCGCGTGGATGCTTCAACGCACCCAACCGGAGGATGGGCAGGCTATCGCCGCGGTGTGGGGTTGCGGCCCACGGTCTGAACCGTGCTATCGGGCAAGGCGGCGACGACCGGAGTGGGGGTCATGGTCTGGAGTGCGGCGACGCGAGACTGGACCTCCGGCTGGAAGTGGTTCAGCCACAGCGATCGCTGGTAATCGACCAGGGCCTTCTGCGGCTCGCCCATCTCTTCCCAGAGCTTGCCCATCGCCGTTAGCGCGCGGCTATTGTTGGGGTCGACGTGCAGGGCCTCGGCCAGCCGTTCGCGTGCTGCGCGCTTGTCGCCGAACTCCTCGAAGAGGCGCGCCAACTCGATGCGCGCATCGGCGGAGGTCGGGGTCCGGTCGACCCATCCCTCGACCAGGCGAAAGGCCTCGTCGTTGCGGTTCTGCTCCACCAAGAGCACGGCCAAACCACGATAGCAGTCGCTATGATTACGGTCTCGATCCAGGCACTGGTTGTAGAGGCTTTCCGCTTGATCCAACTCGGTCTTGCGGTTGTTCATCTTGCCCAACCGATGATAGGTGGCCGCCAGATTGTAGTAGCCATCGGCGTTGGTTGGGTCGGTGTACACCGCTTGCTGGAACTGGCTCAAGGCGGCCTGATAGTTGGCTTGCTGGAACAGGCGGACCCCTTCGGCATTCATGCCGCGCGAAGCGAAACTCTCGCAGCCGGTCAGTCCCAGCAGCAAAAGGCATCCAGCGACGGCCGCGAGTCTCGGGAGCGAGGCCCAGCCCTCGGGTGATCCTACGTGCTTGCGCGCACGGGCCACGGGAGTTCCACGGTCAACGACCTCACGGTGAGGACAGAGGAGCGTACGCTTCATAGGACGATTCCCCAGAGAAGAGGGGTGCAGGCAAAAGACCTGGGATGGGTTGCGGAGGATACCTGTTGGCGCAAGCCGGGACAAGAGCACTCGGCGGATGCTCGGGCTGCGCTTGCCGCTGATCCGAAGTCATGCACAGCCCCTCCAAACTCGAATCGCAGGCACGGGAGCAATGCCAGGTTGCCTTCGCTTGCGCTTCAGGCTTCAGTGGTGCGACACACGCCCCAGATCGCCCATTTTACGCGCCACGATGCAACAGGAATGCAACATGCAACGCCCCAGCGTGGGTGTTGCATGGGCCGGTGTTCAGAAGGTCTGCTCAAGGCCTTGTCTGCGAGCAGGTTGCGCCAAGCAACAGGAGGACAACCCTGACGGCCCTTCTGGACGGGTTGTTGCATCTGTTCAGGGGGTGAGATCCGTTCCGAAGCTGGCGTTCCCAAGCCGACTTTCCGAAGCTGGAGCTTCGGAACGAGGGAAGAAGTAGGACGAGGGAAGACGAGAGGAAGGCAGGCTCAGGCGATGAATCGGGGCGGCCTACGACTCCGGCCCAATGGTGCGCGTGCTGGCGGAGGGCTGGTCGCCCAGACTGAGCAATCGAACTTGGACCGCGGTGCGTTTGCCGGTCACGGCGGCCTGGAACTCGCGCGGGGTACGCGTGGGGACGCGTCCCACATGGCTGATGAGCATGCCGGGACGCAGTCCGGCATGCCAAGCGGGGGTGCCTTCCTGCACTTCGGTGACCACGACCGCATCGCTCATGGACACACTGCGCGCGCCGGCAGGCCAGGCTGGAGACTCGGTCACCGCGGTTACATAGTCGATTCTCAGTCCACGCCAGTCGGGCGGTTGGACCGTGACGACCTTCATCCCCTGCACGGGGAATTTGGCCAGCGTCACGTCCAGGTCGAGCGCATCGCGGCCACGCAGCAGGTGGAGCCGGGCGACGGCCTCGACCGGCATCCGCCCCAGTTCCAGCATCAGATCGTCGGAGCGATCGACCGAGACTCCGCCCACGGCGAGAATCAGATCGTCGGGCCGCAGCCCGTGGCGTTCGGCGGGCGTGCCCGGCACCACGTTCTGGACGCGCACGCCGCGGCGGCCCTGGGCCAACTCCTGCTGGCGCAGATTGGCGGGACGAATGCCCAGGAATCCGTACTCGACTTCGCGGCCCTGCTTGAGCGTGTCGATCACGCGGCGAAACATGCTATCGATGGGGATGGCATAGCCGGCCGCCTGTTCAAAGCCGGGCGTGCTGGCCAGGGCCACGATCAGGCCCACCATCTCGCCCCGGAGGTTGAGCAAGGCGCCGCCGCTGGCTCCCTGATTGAGCCGCGCGTCGGTTTGAATGAGGGTGCCGAACTGGTGCAGGGTGCGTTTTCCGGCGGATTCCGGCTCATCGCCCAAGGGGGGCGACTTGCGGCCCAGGTTGGCCACGATGCCCCAACTGGCGCTGGCCTGGCCGTCGCGGCCGATGGCGTAGGGATTTCCCAAGGCGATGACGATCTGACCTTTGCGCACGGCGGCCGCATCGCCCCAACGAATGGGCTGCAGATCGTCGGCCTCGATGGCCAGCACCGCCAGATCGCTGCGCGGGTCGGCCCCTTTGACCGTGGCCCGATACACGCGGCGCTGGTGCGTGGTGACATAGTACTCGCTGTCGGGCGCCAGGACATGATGGGCCGTAAGGACCAGTCCGCCGCGGTCGATGACTACGCCCGCCGCATATTCATTGGGGATGAAATCGGGGTCGGTGGGACCAGCAATCGAAGGGGCTGAGAGCCGGCGACCCAAGGGATCGGGCCGGAGTTCCAAGGGCAGCGATTCGCCGGGCTGTTCCTTGCGCACGCGCGCCACGGCCACGACGGACGGTTCGGCCTGGGCGATGACCTTGACCAGGGTCTGCTCCATGGCCTGCACGGTCTGCAGACCGTCGGGCTCCGCGCCCAGGGCAACCCTGTTCGACATGCCGCCCCACAGCGCGGCGGCCAACAGACTCAAGCCGAAGGCCCCGAGCCGCACGCACTGCCGCGTGGCGCTGGCCGCGCCGCGAAGAATCCGCCCGGTTCGAGATCCTTCGCTGCGGCGCGCGGCGCGGTTGGCTTGTCCAACCGACCTTCCGGCACTGCTGGACAAGCCCGCAGTGGCACTCAACTCGCGCGGATCAGTCCTGAGCATTCCGCTACTCGGCACAGGAGGCAGCCAGACTGCCGGCGGCGAGGACCTTCTCGCGAAGCTCGGCTACCAGCTCGGGATTCTCTTTAAGGTATTCGCGGGTCTTCTCGCGACCTTGGCCCAGTTGCTTTTCTCCGTATCGGAACCAGGTGCCGGTGCGCGTGACCAATTTGGCGGCGGTCGCCAGGTCCAGCACATCCCCTTCATAGCTGATACCGCTATCGTGCATCATGTCGAATTCCGCCATACGGAAGGGGGGGGCAACCTTGTTCTTCACCACCTTGGCCCGGACGCGCTGGCCGACCACGACCTCCCCTTCCTTCAGTTGCCCGATACGGCGCACGTCGATCCGGCAAGAGCTGTAGAACTTCAGGGCGCGGCCGCCGGGCGTGGTCTCGGGGCTGCCGAACATGACGCCGATCTTCTCGCGGATCTGGTTGATGAAGATCACGGTGGCCTTGCTCTTGGCGATGGCGCCGGTCAGTTTTCGCAACGACTGGCTCATGAGCCGGGCCTGGAGGCCGACGTGGGAGTCGCCGATCTCGCCTTCGAGTTCCTTCTGCGGGACCAGGGCCGCGACCGAGTCGATCACGATCACGTCGACTGCGTTGGACTTGATGAGCATTTCGGCGATGTGCATGGCCTCTTCGCCGCTGCTGGGCTGGCTGACCAGAAGAGTCTCCAGCTCGACCCCGAGCTTCTTGGCCCAGGTGGGATCGAGGGCGTGCTCGGCATCGATGAAGGCGGCGATTCCCCCTGCGCGCTGGGCCTGGGCGACGATGTGCAGGGCGAGGGTGGTCTTGCCGCTGGACTCGGGGCCGAAGACCTCGATCACCCGACCGCGGGGAACGCCTTGGCCGCCCAAGGCGATGTCCAGGGCCAGGCTACCGGTGGGGATGCCGGCAATCCGGACGTTCTTGTCGCCGCCCAAGGACATGATGGCCCCCTCGCCGAACTGCTTCTCGATCTGGGCGACCGTGTTCTTGAGCATCGGGTTGGCGTCGAGCATCGAGGCCACCATCGTTTGCTGGGCAGGTGCCTCTTTGTCGGTGGACTTGGTGCTACGTTCGGGGGCGGATTTCTTGGCCATGACGGTGCTGGACCTCAGTGCTTGGCAGAGACTAGGGGCGAGCCCAATTGCTTGCTGAGCCCCCGACGGCTCGATGCCACCCTGCCTGCGGCGGCGACCGAACAAACGTGGGAGCCGAACAGAGTAAGTATACCGATGTTCAGTATTCCCTGCAAGGCCCGTTGGAACGCGGGCCGCAGGTCCGGGTATTGGTCTGGCACGGGGAGCCTGACCTACAGGAGTGAATGATAGCGACCTGAGCCGTTCTTTACGATACCACTCGCTCTAGGGACAATGGCAGCCAGATCTCGTCAGGGTTTCTCGCGCAATTCCGCATGGCCGAGGGCTTCGTAGATGGGCCCCTTGGGCGTCAGCTCGCTGGAGAAGAGCACCACCTCGTCTACGGCCGTGAGGCCGAACTCGTAGTCGGCGTGTTCGGTGAGGATGCGTGCCAATTCGGCGATCGCTGGTCCGCCGCTGCGCACTCGGCCGATCGTCAGGTGCGGTTGAAAGCGGCGGCTTTCGCGGCGGTAGCCCAACTTCTTGTGCAGCGCGGTTTCGATCCGCTCCTGCAACGCGATCATGGGCTCGCGACCGGCCGCAGCCCCCAGCCAGATGGTGCGCGGGCGCTGCAACGTGGGAAAGGCCCCGGCACCGCGGATCTCCAGATCAAAGGGGGGCAGATCCTGCACCGCTTCGGTCAACACCTTGCAGATTTCGTGGGTTTCACGCAGCAGAACGTCGCCCAGGAAGGCCAGCGTGAGGTGCAGATTCTGGGTCTCGACCCATTTGACGTCGGCGCGGGCCGGCTGAAGCTGGGCCACCATGCGCGCCGCGGCCTCGCGCACGGCCAACCCCATCTCCACGGCGATGAAACTGCGGATGGTTTGTTTCATGGGAGAGCTATCAGCTTTCAGCTATCAGCAGTTCAGAAGCTTAGCATTCTCCGATACTCTTCCATGCGGCGGTTGAGGTCGTCGCGCGTGATCTGCTTGAGCCGGTCCAGGCTGAAGTCCTCGACCGTGAAGCTGGCGACGAGGGTTCCATAGGCCAAGGCCTCCTTGAGGGTCTTGGGATCGACCCTTCCCGTTTCGGCCAGATAGCCCATCATGCCGCCGGCGAAACTATCGCCCGCTCCGGTCGGATCTACGACATCCGACGTGGGATAGGCGGGCAGGACATAGGTCTCGTGCTTGCTGAAGAACATGGCGCCATGCTCACCCTTCTTCAGCACGACGAAACTGGGGCCCATGGCCCGAATGCACTGGCCGGCGCGGACCAGGTTCTCTTCGCCGGTCAGGAGGCGCGCCTCGCTATCGTTGATCACCAGGCCGTCGATGCGTTTGAGCAGTTGCAGCAGGGCGTCGCGCTCGGAGCGGATGTAGAGGTCCATGGTATCGGCCACGACCAGATCCGCGCCGGGGACCTGGTCCAGGACTTTCATCTGGATCAGGGGAGAGCCGTTGGCCAGGAACAGGTAGCGGCAGCGTTTGAACTCTTCGGGCAGAACGGGCGCGTAGTCCAACATGACGTTGAGCTGCACGTCCAGCGTTTCCCGATCGTTGAGATTCTCCAGGTACTTGCCGCGCCAGCGGAATGTTTTGCCGCCGGCCACGATCTGCAGGCCGGCCGTGTCGATCTGGCGTTCCTGCAAGAGACGCGTATGTTCGGCGGGCCAGTCGTCGCCGACCACGCCCACCAACCTGACGGGAGTGAAATAGCTGGCGGCAAAAGAGAAGAAGACGGCCGAACCGCCCAGCACGTTGTCGCGTGATTGGGTGGGGGTCTCCACACTGTCCAAGGCCACTGAACCCACGACCAAGAGCGGCATAATCGGCTCTCCATCCACCGAGCGGGAAAAAGACTCTGACTGCGGCCTATTCTAGGAGTCCAAGCCGATGGGCACAAGGACCGCAGGGACCTGGGGGGAGCAGCATGCGGAGGCGCGTGCGGCGGACTGGCGCCGCTTGCGCCGGCGAGCGATTGGAGAACAGAGAGCCGAGAGCGGAAAGCTCCGCTCGGCGACGCCCTACACGGTCGAAAAGGTCGAAAGCGGAAAGCCGAGAGCGGATGGCGTTATGCTGAAGCATGACCTACGCGTGAGCGCGATCTGCCTCTCGTCCCTCGCCCCTCGCCTCTCTGTTCCCGCTTGACGCCCCCTCTGCGCGACAGACTGCGCTAGCGGGATGTCTTCTTCTGCTGGCCCTGGGCCTTTTCGATCTTGGCCCAGGTGTCCACCAGGGTGACGGTGCGGTTGAACACCAGCTTGTCAGGCTGCGAGTCGCGATCGACGCAGAAGTAGCCCAGGCGCTCGAACTGATAGCGGGCGCCGGGCGCGGCGCCGGCCACGCTGGGCTCCAGCCAGGCGGATTCGAGGACCTCCAGCGAGTTGGGATTGAGGTTCTGGCGCCAGTCGCCCCCTTCGGGCAGATCGTAGGGATCGGCCGTACGGAAGAGGTAGTCGTAGAGGCGGACTTCGGCCCGAATCGCGTGGGCGGCCGAGACCCAGTGGATGGTGGCCTTGACCTTGCGTCCATCGGGCGAGTTGCCGCCGCGCGTGGCCGGATCGTAGGTGCAGCGCAGTTCCACGATCTGGCCGGTCTGCGGGTCTTTGACCACGCTGTGGCACTTGATGTAGTAGCCCCAGCGGAGGCGGACTTCTCGCCCCGGAGCGAGGCGGTAGAACTTGGAGGGCGGGTCTTCGCGGAAATCGTCCTGCTCGATGTAGAGCACGCGCGAGAAGGGCACCTGGCGCGTACCGGCGTCCGGATCTTCGGGATTGTTGACCGCCTCGAGTTCCTCGACCTGCCCCTCGGGATAGTTTTCCAGCACGACCTTCAGCGGACGCAGCACGCTCATCACGCGCGGGGTGCGCTTGTTGAGGTCTTCGCGCACGCAGAACTCCAACAGCGCGTAGTCGACCACGCCCTCGACCTTGGCCACGCCAATCCGCTTGCAGAAGTTGCGGATGGCCTCGGGCGTGTAGCCGCGGCGGCGAATGCCGGAGAGGGTGGGCATGCGCGGATCGTCCCAGCCGCGCACGTGGCCTTCCTTGACCAGTTCCAGCAAGCGCCGCTTGCTCATCAGGGTGTAGGTCAAGTTGAGCCGCGCGAACTCGATCTGCTGCGGGTGGAAGATGCCCAGTTGCTCGACGTACCAGTCGTACAAGGGGCGATGGTTCTCGAACTCCAGCGTGCAGATGGAATGGGTGATGCGTTCGATGGAGTCCGACTGCCCGTGCGTCCAGTCGTAGGTGGGATAGATGCACCAGTCGTCGCCCGTGCGGTGGTGCGTGGCGCGGAGGATGCGGTACATGACCGGGTCGCGCATATTGACATTGGGCGAGGCCATGTCGATCTTGGCGCGGAGCGTACGCGAGCCGTCGGGGAACTCGCCGGCGCGCATGCGGCGGAAGAGGTCCAGGTTCTCCTCCACGGAACGGTCGCGATAGGGGCTGGGCCGTCCGGGCTCGGTGAGGGTGCCGCGATACTGGCGGACTTCATCGGCCGAGAGGTCGCAGACGTAGGCCTTGCCGGCGAGGATCAACTGTTCGGCCCACTGGTAGAGCGGGCCAAAGTAGTCCGAGGCGTAGAACTCGCGGTCGTCCCAGTCGAAGCCCAGCCAGCGCACATCCGCGCGGATCGAATCGACGTACTCCTGCTCCTCCTTCTCGGGATTGGTGTCGTCGAAGCGGAGGTTGCACTTGCCACCGAACTCCAGGGCGATGCCGAAGTTCAGGCAGATCGACTTGGCATGCCCGATATGCAGGTAACCGTTGGGCTCGGGCGGGAAACGGGTGTGCACGCGGCCGGCGTGCTTGCCCGTGCGGTTGTCCGCATCGATGATCTCGCGAATGAAGTCGCGTGGGGAAGAATCTGCTTC
>CALARR010000141.1 GCA_937889015.1 uncultured Planctomycetales bacterium
TTGTAGGTCTGCATGGCCGTGTTGGGATTGATGTTGCACAGGGCGCGGTGGTTGTTGGCGCAGACTTCCAGCCAGTTGTGGATGCCGCCCAAGACGATGTCGGAGGCAAACACGTCGGCGATGGTGCCGTCGTCGAACTCCACGTGCATGATGGAGAAATCGTCGATATCGTAGTAATCGCGGCGGATATGGCCTTCGTCGCGGAAGGTCTCCAGGCGCGTGATGGCGTGAGTGCGAGCGGAAACGGTCCGCGGCCGCAGGGGCGTGCCGGTGCGGGTTCGACCCTCGACGCGTTTGAGATACAGGGCGGCGCTGAGCGGGTGACAGCCCTTGCCAATCAGCACGCCCCCGCCGCAGCGCGCCGCATGGGCGTAGTCCACGGAGTGCGAGCCGCTGTGGGCCTCTTCGCCGTGGATCCAGAGGATCTGGCCGCCGGTCTTTTCGAGGATTTCCCGTTCCTTTTGCACGGCCGGGGCGTAGACCCAGTTCTCGGCGTACAGCAGTCGGCCCTTGCTCTTCTGCTCCGCAGCCATGATCCGCTGCACGCTGGCCAGGGCCGAGTCCAAGGCCACCTGCTTGTCGGCGCGATCCCAGTGGAAGTCGGGCGAGCCATCGCCGAAATAGCCGGTCAGCGGCTTTTCGCAGACCACGAACTTGTCACGCGCCAATCCGGCCACGGAGATGGGCTCGTGGAACATGGGCGGCACGCAGACGTGGATCGCGTCGACCTGGTCGAGAAGTTCATCCAGCGTCTCGAAGAAGCGGATTTCGCGTTTGGCGGCATAGGCGGCGCCTTGCTGGCGGTCCTTGGAGTGCACGCCGACGACATCCACGTGGGTCCCGTGGACCCGGCTGAGGGCATCAAAATGAAAGGTGGCCGAGAAGCCCGATCCGACAATGCCCGTGCGAATGGTTTTCTTGGTCTTCATGGTCGTTTGACGCCTGCGAGTTGTCGGAAAAGCCCCGGCGAAGTCGGGATTGGGTTACAAACGGCAAGAGCGGCTGCCACCAGGGTATCAGATCCAGTCCAAGTAGTACATGAAGTTGTAGAGCCAGGGATGGGTCCAGGGATTCCAGATGGGGTAGACGGCAGACAGGACCGAAGCCGCCAGGAGGATCAAGGCTACCAGACGCAGGCAGGCGCGTTGCGCCATCCGATCGAGGGCGGGCAGCATGAGCACCAACCACAGGGGGGCCAGCCAGAACACCCACCGCAGTCCGCTGCACATGCCGCCGTAGTTACGGTTTTCCAGCGGCTGCAGGAAGAGATAGAAGGTCAGGCACACGAGGCTGACGGCAAGGAGGGCCAGGGCCAAGAGTCGAACCGGCGGCGAGGCCGGCACGGGGCAGGCGTCGGGTGGCTTGCGCGTGGGCCCGCAGAGCCAAATCAGGCCGCCCACCAGACTCAGGAGCCACATCGGCGTGAGCGAGAAGATCCCGTGGTGGCCGACCAGGCATTGGTTGACATAGACGGCCACGGAGGGCTCGCCCTGGTCGACGCTCTTGGGGTTCTTCCAGTAGCTTTCGTACGTCTTGCCGTTGCGCTGGTAGGTGTAGTCGTACCAGTTGCCGGGGCCGGTGCGGTGGGCGTAGGCGGGCTTGAGCGTCTGGAAGGCGATCCAATTGGTGCCGAAGAAGCCGGCCGCCACCAACAAGGCCCCGGGCGCGAACCAGAACAAGGTGGGCCGGGGCGCCTTGTACAAGAGAAACAGGGCCACCGGCGCGGCGAAGGCCAGGCTGGGCAACTCGTTGGCGACCATGAAGGCGGCCAGCAGGCCGGTGAGGAAGAACACCCAGGGACGGCGCTGGCCCTCGAACCAGATCCGCACCAGAAAGTACAGCACGGCCCCGGCGCAGACGGCGCCGAAGAGGTGGTTGTTGAGCACGGTGGCAAAGGTGTTCAGGAACGTGCCCAGGCTGGCGGTCGCCATCATGGCCAGGCGCGCCCAGTCGCTGGTGGCCAAACGCTCGGCCAAGCCGGCGAGGAGGAAGAAGTAGACCACCAGCGGAATCACGTTCAAGACGATGAGAAATGCCCGGCCGATTTCGTACGGGTGTGTGCCCAAGGTCGCGCCGGTGAGTCGGTGAATGAGCCAGTAGGGGCCGGCCATGAGGGTGGGCAAGAGGGGAGGTTTGCTGGAGTAGTAGTGGCCGTTGGGGGCGCGGACCATGTCGATCGTGTCCCAGAGCGGTTCATCGATCAGCTTGTCGATGGCGTAAGGGGCCCCCTCGACGCGGAACTTGTCCTCAACCAAGGCGCGCACCGTGCACCAGCGGCTACGGTCGTTACCGCTAAGGAAGGGGCGTTGAAGCTGCAAGGCATTGCGGATCCGCGTTTCCTCGTAGTCCAGGGCTTCCTGCAATTCCGGGCCTTTCAGGCCAAGCTTCGCCAGGGCCTCGCGTTTGGTGTCCACGGCGCGCTCGATGCGATAGCGTTCCAACTCCACGCGGTCCACCGCATTGACCGCCAAGATGCGGCCCAGCATGGCGCCCGCGGCGACCACGATGAAGAGACTGTAGACGCTGCGGCGGAGTCGCGCGGTGGGGTCCGGGTCCGAACTGGTGGGCGATGGGGCGCGCGGCCCGGCAGCGGAACCAGGGGAAGGCGTCACGTCGGGCGGGGGCGTGCTTGGGTTCATGGCGTCTTCTGCGAGGGAGGAGGCGGGGATGGGAAGGTGCGCTGCGAGATGGAATAGGCCCGGCTGGCGGGACTCTGGTAGGCGATGAACAACTCGGCCAGGAAACCGATGGACATGAGCTGGCCACCGAGCAGCAGCAAGCCGACGGAATAGATCACGGCCGGCCGCTGGTGCAGGGGCAACATCCCGCGCTGCGGACACAACTGCGAGATGCCCCAGTAGGCGGCGAGATAGACCAGGCCGGCGGCGCCCAGGGCAAAGGCGGCCAGGCCCACCGCCCCCAAGATATGTTGGGGGCGCTGTCCGAAGCCGGTGAGGAACTTCACCGTCAGCAGATCGAGGAAGCCTTTGATGAAGCGGCTGACACCGTACTTGGAGTGGCCGAAGGTGCGCGGCCGATGATGGATTTCCAGTTCTCCCACGCGATAGCCGCGCGCCGCGGCCAGCACCGGCACGAAGCGGTGCAGTTCGCCGTAGAGTTGCACCTCATCGAAGATCTGCCGCCGATAGCACTTCATGCCGCAGTTGTGGTCGTGCAGGACGACGCCCGTCAGGCGGCTGACCATGGCGTTGAATACGCGGCTGGGCAGGACCTTGTGCCACGGGTCGTGGCGGACTTTCTTCCAACCGCTGACCACGTCCAGGTCCTTTTCCATCTGGGCGAGGAAGCGGGGGATCTCGTGCGGATCATCCTGCAGGTCGGCATCCAGGGTCATGACCAGTTCACCGCGGGCCTCGGCAAATCCGGCGCTGAGCGCGGCGGCCTTGCCGAAATTGCGGCGGAAGCGGATGCCGCGCACACGAGGATCCTGGGCCGCCAGGCGGCTGATAATCTCCCACGACGCATCGCGAGATCCGTCGTCGACGAACACGATGTCCAATTCGTAGCCGTTGGCTTGCGCCACATCGGACAGCTCCTGGTGCAGTCGCTCCAGACTCTCGGACTCGTTGAATACGGGAATGACAATGGAAAGCATGCTGGCAGCCGTGGGTGGTTAGTGGTTTGTGTTTGACGCGGCTTGAGTCGGCGGTACAGGCCGCGGGCCGGCAAGATACAGGATAACCGAAATCAGGACTTCCGCTACCAGCGAGACCAGACGGAGCCCGAGCGTCGCGGCCAAGGCCGCGCCAGGACCAAAGGCGCCCTCCAAGAGTTTGATCAGCACCCCTTCACGGATTCCCAGCCCCCCGGGGATCATCAACAGGAACCCGGTCACATTGGCTAGGGCCGCGGTGGCCGTGTAGAGCGGCAATTGCCGGCCGAGATCTACGCTGTCCGCCCCTACTCCGCGCAGGACGGCCCACAGGCTCGCGCCCGTGACGAACCAGCCCAGGGCCATGAGCAGCCAACCCTGCACGAGGGTTCCGGCGCGGAGGTTGTCCAGGCACAAGAGGCGCTGGGGATCTTTGCGCACCACGGGGGTGAGACGCAGGATGCGGCGGAAGATGGGCGGGAGGGTGGGAATGGCCACGACGGCCATCAGCCCCAGGGAGAGCAAAACGAGGCCGGCCTGCTGCTGGTCGCGGTACCACAGCGGCAGGATGGCGGCGGCCAGGAATGCGCCTACGGCCATCATGGTAAGGGTCTCGACGAAGACGCCCACGCCGGCGATCACCGGATCCACGCCTCTGCCGCCGACCAGCCCAGCGCGGAGAATGACGACCAAGGCTTTGCCTGGGACGTACTTGCCCAAGTGTCCGATGTAGTAGGCGCGCAAGGCGCTGGCCAGGCTGGGACCTTGGCCCATCACACGCAGAACTTGCCACCAGAACACGCCGGCCGGCAGTGTGGAAAGAAGATACAGCAGGCCGCCCAAGGCCAGCCAGGCGGGGTGCAGGGTCCACTCTTGCCGGCCGAGTTCCTGGACACCGGCCACAAGTGTCTTGCGCACGCCGTAAATGACCGCCGCTACAATCAGCAGTTTGACGATCACCACGAGGGTCTTTCGCCGCCACGATCGCTCGGATCCAGAGGCTCGATCGTGGCGGGCCTCGGCCGAGGCCCGCCACGCGGGCCCTGCCGTACCATTTGAGTTTCTGGTGGCTGGGATCATGCTGCTGCTCGAAGTGGTCCAATCGTCGCCCATGTACTCACTGCTGGCGATGTCGCCAGTGACATACCGGCCGTTGCGCGGCCGGTATTCGCGGGTCTCCAAACCACTCGACGTTCATGGGCAAGCCAGGCCTCAGGGATTTCATTGCGGTCCGTGGAGATGGCAAGGAAGGGCCACCATATCCTGAGAGGTTCCCAGATTGGGGAGGAGTAGTCAACAGGTCTGGGGGTTGGTGGCTGATGCTCACATCCCCCATCCGCATTGCGGCGAGCCAGTCGCTGCGTTCTTGGTTCCGGATTCACCAGCGGGGGGGGCTCGCCGCGATGTCTTGGCTGGCCTGCACGTGGGGCCAAAAAGGCACGGCGATCAAGCGTCCACCAGGATTTTTGCCCCCTCTATGTGGAGAACGCAGGTGAGTCGCACAGGTTGTGCCATGCGTCACCGAGTGGAGCGACGTTGGCCCTTGTGGGCACATCGCGTCAATGCGGGTGGCGCGGTTGTTTTGGGGGCAAGACTTCATGTGTGGCACCGCAGCGATCAATCCAAGGACGGTCGTGCGGGCATGTGTGGAAGTGGGCCGTCTAGGAGCCGGTTCCAGAACCTATCGGCAGTTTGCTTCCGCTGGGCCGCCCGAGCCGGCCGTGGCAGTTGTGGGGAGGTTCTAGGAGCCGGTTCCAGAACCTATCGGCAGTTCGCTTCCGCTGGGCCGCCCGAGCGGGTTATGGCAGTTTTGGGCTTGGTTCCCAGCCATCCGTCGCGGGTTTGAGTCGGCCGGCCTGAGGGCCGAAGCACCTGGGCCTGTGCGAACGTCCTGCCGGCATGCTAGGCTGGGCGGGCTACCGTGCTAGAATGGTGAGACTCTCGTGGAGATTCAGGGCATGACGCGAATTGCATCGTTTGTGGTCCTGCTGGCGATCTTGCTGGGGATCGCGGTGCTCTTCTTTCGGGTGCTGGCCGAATTTCTGCTGCCGATGTTCCTGGCAGCGATGTTGGTCATCCTCTTCAAACCGTTGCACGAATGGTTCTACGAGAAGTGCTGGCACAAGGCGCACGTGGCTGCCGCCCTGACCACGCTTGTGATTCTTGTTGTGTTCCTCGTGCCGTTGATGACAATCCTCGTGCAGGCTTCGGCCGAGGGCGTGACGCTTTACGAGCAGATCAAGGACCGTAAACTGGATCTGCATTCTGTATCGGATGCCCTGGTCAGCGCGGGGGCCCAGTTCGGAGTGGAGTTGAAGGCGGACGAACTGGAGCACTCGATCGCGCTGCGCGTGCAGCAAGGACTGGCTCCCATCGCCGTGAGTACGACGCAGTTCGTGGGCAATTTCATACTGGGCCTGATCGTGATGCTGGTCTCGCTGTATTTCTTCCTTCTGGACGGCCCGCAGATGATCGAGTCGGTGATGCACCTTTCGCCGCTGGACAACCGCTACGAGGAACAACTCGTGGCGCAATTTGGGGAGGTGAGCCGGTCGGTGGTTCTGGCCACGGTGGCGGCGGCCATCACTCAGGGGTTGTTGGGAGGGCTAGGCTACTATCTGGCAGGACTGAAACCGGTGTTCCTGCTGATGGTCCTGACCATGTTGTTGGCCATGATTCCCTTTGTGGGCGCGATCTCGGTATGGCTTCCTTGCAGCCTGTGGTTGTTCTTCGTCGAGGATCGCTACACGCCGGCGATCCTGTTGGCGATTTGGGGAGCGGGCGTGGTTTCGACGATCGACAACGTGATTAAGCCCTTGATTCTGCACGGACGCTCCAATCTTCATCCGCTGTTGGCGCTGCTGAGCGTGCTGGGGGGCGTCAAGGCGCTGGGACCGATCGGGATCTTCGTGGGGCCGATGGTGGTGGCCTTTCTGCAGACCTTGCTGAAGATGGTGCAGACCGAGTTGGAGGAGATCAGCAGGGGAAACACGCAGCTTGCCAGCACCGGTCGCGATCCGCCGAGTGGCAGGCAACCAGCCGGCGGGGTTGGGGCGGCGGAGGAATCGTCCCCCCCGGCCTCTGCCCAAGGGCCTTTCGTTAAGGCGCGTGAGTCGCGCGAGGCCAGGAAGCGAGGCAAGTTCTGACCGCGGTGGGGTGGGCATGGGCGTCAGGTTCTCCATATCGGGCGTGGCGCGGCTAGCAGGCCGTTATGCCACTGCGGCACTGACCGTGGGCGCGGGGTTGTGGCTGCGCCTGCTGTTGCAGGAGATGGCTGGCGGCGAATTGCCGACGTATATCACCTTCTACCCGGCGGTCATGCTCACGGCGGCCACGGTGGGCGTCGGACCGGGACTGGCAGCGACGGTGCTATCCGGGTTGTTGGCTGGCTACTGGATTCTGCCCCCGGTGGGACAGTTCAAGGCGGAGAGCCCGGCCGATCTCGTGGGATTCAGCCTGTTCTCGTTGATGGGCGTGTTGATCAGCGTTGGGGCCGGGTTGTACAACCGGGCGCAGCGCAGGGCAGCCGACTATCGTGCGGACCTGGCTCTTCAGCAGCGGTTAGCGAAGGTGGCGGCGGACAACGAACGAGCGCTGCGTGAGAGCCGCGACGAGGTGCAGCGACAACGCCAATGGCTGCGGGTCACTCTGACGAGCATCGGTGATGGCGTGGTCGCCTGCGACGTGGCCGGCCACGTCACGTTCATCAATCCGGTGGCAGTCGTGCTGACCGGTTGGACCAGCAAAGAGGCGTTGGGGCAGCCATTGCAGGGCGTCTTCCGGATCGTCAACGAACAGAGCGGGAAGCCCGCGGAGGACATCGTCGCGACGGTCTTGCGCGAAGGACGTGCAGTCACGATCGCGAACAACACGTGCCTGATAGCCAAGGATGGCCGGCAGATTCCCATCGAGGACAGCGCCGCGCCGATCCTGGGGGCGACCGGCGAGGTCGAGGGCGTGGTGCTGGTGTTCCATGATGTGACGGACAAACGCCGCGCGCAGGAGGTGCTGCGCGAGAGCGAACGCCGCGTGCGG
The DNA here is from genome assembly GCA_937889015.1 of uncultured Planctomycetales bacterium. Classification (GTDB taxonomy): domain Bacteria; phylum Planctomycetota; class Planctomycetia; order Pirellulales; family Thermoguttaceae; genus CALARR01. The sequence continues at coordinate 7,649 of CALARR010000141.1, forward strand.
TTGAAACTGCAGAGCATTCTCGCCCCGGAAGGAGAAATCGCCAAGCTGGAATTGGCTGACATCCTGGACGTTCCGGCGGTGCAACTGCTGGTCGATCGGCTGCAGGAGATTGTGCCGGTTCCGATGGCCATTCTCGATTTGCAGGGGCGGGTACTGGTGGGCGCGGGTTGGCAGGACATCTGCACCCGGTTTCACCGGATCCATCCCCGGACCTGTGTCCACTGCCGCGAGAGCGACACCCTGCTGGCGGCCAATGTTCCGGCCGGCGAGTTTCGTCTGTACAAGTGCAAGAACAGCATGTGGGACATGGCCACGCCGATCATGGTCGGGGGCCAGCACATGGGCAACTTGTACATTGGTCAGTTCTTCTTTGACGACGACGTTGTCGACCGCGAGGCGTTCCGCGCCCAGGCGCGCGAATACGCCTTTGCCGAAGAGGAGTATCTGGCGGCGTTGGATCGCGTTCCGCGACTGGGTCGGGATATTGTCTACGGCAGCATCGCCTACTACATACGGTTGGCGGAGATGCTCTCGCAAGTGAGCTACAGCAATCTGAAACTAGCGAGGTCGTTGGCTCAGTTGGACTCGCTGATGAAGTCGCTCCGCGAGAGCGAGGGGCGATTCCGGCGGCTGGTCGAATTGGCGCCGATCCCGGTGTGCGTGATGAAGGCTGACGGTGCGGTGGACTATCTCAATGAGCGATTCACACGCGTCTTCGGCTACACGTCAGGGGAGATTGGGACGGTCGCGGACTGGTGGCCGCGCGCCTATCCCGACGAGGGCTATCGCCGATGGGTGATAGAGAATTGGGAAGCGGCTTTGGCCAGGGCCACCAACGAAGGCTGCGACATCGAACCGTGCGAGTACAACGTGACCTGCAAAGACGGCGAGGTGCGCCTGGTGGAGATTGCAGGGATTCGCATTGAGGACAGCGTCCTGACGACGTTTGTGGACGTCACCGACCGCCGGCGGGCCGAGGAGGCGATGCGCGATGCGAAGCTGGCCGCGGAGGCGGCCAACCAGGCGAAGAGCGAATTCCTGGCCAACATGAGCCACGAGATCCGCACGCCCATGACGGCCGTCATGGGCTTTGCCGAACTGCTGGCCAACATCGAGTGTTCTCCGGAGGAACAGCGTGAATACCTGGATACGATCCTGCAGAGCGGGAAAGGGCTGCTGCAACTGATCGACGACATCCTGGATTTGTCCAAGATCGAGGCCGGGAAGCTGACGATCGACGCGGTGCAGTGTTCGCCGCGGCAAGTGATCGAAGAGGTGCTCTCGTTGATGCAGGTTCGGGCACGGCAGAAGCACTTGTTGCTGGACGCAACCTACGTGTGGCCCTTGCCGGCCGTGATCTGCACGGATCCGACGCGTTTGCGGCAGATCCTGGTGAACCTGGTGGGCAACGCAATCAAGTTCACGCAGGAGGGGGAGGTCCGCATTACGACCACCTTCGCCGAGACGTCGTCCGGGCCGCGATTGCACTTCGCGGTTTCGGATACAGGCGTGGGGATACGCGACGAGCACCTGACCCAGATCTTTGCGCCCTTCAGTCAGGCGGACGCCTCTTCCACGCGGCGTTTTGGCGGCACGGGGCTGGGATTGACGATTTCCCGGCGTCTGGCGCGGATGCTTGGCGGCGACATAGCCGTGGAAAGCCATCCTGGTGAGGGAAGCGTCTTCACGCTGACCGTCGATCCGGGTTCTATTGCCAGAATGTCGATGGTGAGCGAGGATTCGCCTGTGGCTGGCCCGCCGAGCGAGTCGCAGCAGCCATCGTTACGACTTGCGGGGCGTGTGCTGCTGATGGAAGACACGCCCGCCAATCAGCGGCTGGTGCAGACTCTGCTGGCCCGGGCGGGGTTGGAGATCGATCTGGCCGAGGACGGGCAGCAAGGCTGCCGCATGGCCTTGGCTTCAGCGGCGGATGGACGCCCCTACGACCTGATCCTTATGGATGTGCAGATGCCGCACGTCGACGGGAACGAGGCCGCTCGACGGCTGCGAGAGAACGGCTGGAAGGGGCCACTGGTGGCTGTCACGGCGCACGCCATGACTGGTGACCGGGAGACTTGCCTGGAGGCGGGGTTTGACGACTATCTGGCCAAGCCGATTCACGCTCAGCAATTGCTGCAGACGGTGGAGCGGCATCTGCCGAGCCACAGCCCGCCGTAGTTCACTCCAGCTTGGGCAGTTTGTCCTTCAACTCGTCCCAGGGCACCTCCTGGGGCAGGCGGCGGGAAGCGGCGGCCAGGGCGGCTGTGATGCCGGCCGCTTCGCCCATGGCTGCCGCGTTGCCCGTGACGCGGTAGCTGGAGTGGGCCAGGAAGTCGCCGCTGATGCAGCGGCCGGCCATGAGCAGGCCGCGTACGTCCTTGGCGATCAGGGCGCGGAGCGGGATATCGTACGGTTGGGCGCGGAAGCCGGCCTTTTCGATGCCTTTTTCCTTGTGCGGATTGGTGGCGTGCACATCGATGGAGAAGGTGGCACGGCAGATGCCGTCGGGATGCCGGCGGCCGGTGCGTAGGTCCTCGGCATTCAATTCGTAGAGGCCGACGAGTCGCCGGCCCTCGCGCACGCCGATCTGTTCAGCGGTGGCCACGAGACGGACGTTCTTCCACACTCCGCCCAGAGACCGCAGACCATTGATCAGCAGGTGCAATTCGCGCCGCGCGCGGAGCGTGGCGGCGGTGACGTCGCGGACATCGGTTCCCTTGACCTGGTATTCGTGGTTGGCCATGAGGATGAACAGGTCGTCATGGACGTGGAACAGCGAGGGCTTGGCGTAGGAGGGAGAATGGCCTCCCCTTTCCATCTCCGCACGAAGGGCATCTTTGGGCGCGGCCCAACTGCTCTTGGCCCCCTCGCCGCGGTAGTAGTCCTTGACCTCGGCTGGGACCAGACCGGTCAGCAGGCAGATCATGGACATGGGCTGGCAGAGTCCCGTCTCAGGATGCCCGAAGCGATACTCGCACCCGGCCAAGGCGCCCAGGTCGCCGTCGCCCGTGCAGTCGATGAAGACCTGGCCAGCCACGGCCTCGCGTCCCGACTTGGATTCGAAGATCGCGTGGGTCAAGCGGTTGTCTCGCGAGCGATCGACGGCGGCGGCGCAGACGCGCGTGTGATACTGCACTGCAACGCCGGCCTCAGCGCACATTTGCTCCAGGACGAACTTCACGACCTCCGGATCGCAGCAGGTGGTCGGCTGAGCGGGCGTACCGGAGGCCTCGGTCTCGCCCTGGGCGATTCGCTCCATGATCTCCCGCATCAGGCCGGCCTTGTTCTTGGTGTCGAGGATGTAGGCCAGGAGACCGGAGGTCCATATGCCGCCCAGGCATCCGTGGGCCTCCAGCAGCAGCGTCTTGGCCCCCTGGCGCGCGGCCGACAGGGCCGCTGCGACTCCGGCGGGTCCGCCGCCGCAGACCACCACGTCGGCCTGAGCGGCGATGGGCGTCTGCCTCGCCGGTTCGGAGATGACGTTCGGGCCGGGGGCGGCGCCCGGTGCTGCACCGAGGCCGGAAGCGGCATGTCCCAGAGGCAACATGACACCCAAACCGCTGAGGCGCACGAAATCGCGTCGTTTCATAGAAACTTCCTGGGCAAGACTCGACAGCGCCTTCGGAGGCCAAAGGCGTGAGAAACCGGATACTCCCTGTATAGCACGCACGGTTTGGGGCTGTCTACCACCCACAGCCCTGAGCCTCGGCGGGGCGAGGCAGCGATGGGATGCGGGCGTGGTTTCCGGCGTAATGGTGCTGGCTTGGCCGGGTCGGAAAGGACTACAATGTCCGAAAACCAATCTGCAAGGAGAAATGCATGCCGACCGTCATCCGGTGCGAACTGGTGTCGTTTCTGGGGGCACTTTCCCTGGTCACGGGCGTGTTGGGAGCGGAGTCGGCGGTTCAAGGACGGTCCGTCCGTCCCCACCTGTTGTTTCTGATGGCCGATCAGATGCGGGGCGACTGTTTGGGAGCCGACGGCAATTGGGCGATCAGCACCTCGAACCTCGACCGGTTGGCTGCCGAAGGGGTGCGGTTTCGTTGCGCCTACTCATCGGTCCCTTCGTGCACGCCAGCCCGGGCCACGATCCTCACCGGCTTGTCGCCGTGGCATCACGGAATGCTGGGCTACGGGCGCGTGGCTACGAAATACGCGCGGGAGTTGCCGCAGTTGCTGCGGGATACGGGCTATTACACTTTGGGCATCGGTAAGATGCACTATCATCCGCAGCGCAACCTTCACGGCTTTCATCAGACGATCCTCGATGAGTCGGGGCGCGTGGAATCGCCTGATTTCGTGAGCGACTACCGGCAGTGGTTCAAGTCGGTAGCGCCGGAGTTGAATCCGGACGCCACGGGCATCGGCTGGAACGACCATCGCGGGGCGCCGTACGCCCTGCCCGAACACCTTCATCCGACACGTTGGACGGGGGACGAAGCCGTGAAGTTCCTGGAGGAGTACCGGGGCACGGCCCCGTTCTTCCTCAAGGTGTCGTTTGCGCGACCCCATAGTCCCTACGACGGGCCGACGCGGTGGTGGGAACATTACGAGAAGACGTCGCTGCCGCCGGCAGTTGTGGGCGACTGGGCCGAGCGGCATGCCGAGCGAGGAAAACCGCACCCGGACGCGCTTTGGCAAGGCGACCTGGGACCGGAGAAGGCACTAACCGCGCGGTGCGGATACTATGCAAACGTTTCCTTCATTGATGAGCAGATCGGGCGCATTCTGGCCGCCCTGGAGCAGCGCGGATGGCTGGAAGAAACCTTGATCCTCTTCACGGCGGACCACGGCGACATGTTGGGCGACCACCACCTATGGCGAAAGACCTACGCTTACGAGCCCTCGGCACGCATTCCCATGCTGCTGCGATGGCCAGAGGGGCTCCTTGCAGCGCGGCGCGGCCAGGTGTTGCGTCAGCCGGTCGAACTGCGCGACATCCTCCCCACTCTGCTCGATGCGGCCGGGAGCGAGTACGAAGCCGACTGGTTCGACGGACGCAGTATGCTCGATCTGGTGCGAGGGCGAACCGAAGGCTGGCGCCAATGGATCGACCTGGAACACGCCACCTGCTACGCGCCGAGCAACTACTGGTCGGGATTGACCGACGGGCGCGTGAAGTACATCTACTACGCCCCCGACGGAAGGCAGCAGTTGTTTGACCTGGAAAAGGACCCTGGGGAGACGTGTGACCTGGCGTCCCGACCGGAGTACCGCGAGTTGTTGCAGACATGGCGAGGGCGGCTGGTTGAGCATCTGAGCGAACGGGGCGAGCCGTTTGTGGTCAACGGCGATTTGGGACTGCGACCCAAGCCCATCCTCTATAGCCCGAACTTTCCCCAGGCAGACTTGCCAGTGGCGGGCAAGAAGCCGTCGAGGAGGCCACGCCCCTGATGGACGCGGGCCGGAAGCGATGCCGCAGGGACAGTTACGTCTGGCGCCGCAGGTCGAGACCGCGCCAGCAGTACCAACATCCGATGCTGGCATAGGGGCGCCAAGGCTCTGCAATCTGGAAGCAGGTCTTCTTGTCGGGCAACCCGTTCAGTCCGTAGAGATGTTTCAGGGCCGAGCGGAACCCGAGGTCATCACAGGGCAGCACATCGAGCCGGCCCAGCGAGAAGATGAGGAACATTTCGGCCGTCCAGCGACCGATGCCGCGGACCTGCGTCAACATCTGGATGACGTCCGCATCGCTCAGCCGGCCGATGCGATCGAGTCGCACGCTGCCGTCGAGCGTCTTCTGTGCCAGGTCCAGGAGATAAGAGGCCTTGGGGCGGGACATGCCTACCGAACGCAGATCCGACACGCTCAGCCGCGAGACGGCTTGGGGCGTTATGCCTTCCGGAGATAGCCGTTCGTCCAGACGCTGGTGGATGGACCGGGCTGCACCGGTCGAGATCTGTTGGGAGATGATGGAACGCACCAGGATTGCGAAGCGATTTCGCGCGGGGCGCACGAGGAACGGGCCGACCGCGTCCACGACACGCCGCAAAGTGGCGTCGGCCGCACGGATGTGGGCCACCCCTAACCGAACCTGATCGGCGCGCGTCATCGCACACCCTGCCGGACGCCGCTTCCTGCTGTCTCCGAAGCATCGGCCGGCGGAATCATCTTCTGGGCCGCCAGCCACTGCAGCGCGCGTGCCTGCCAGGCATCCCACATGGGCCCTTGGTAGCGGTTGAGCCCGTGACCGCCGCTGGGCAATTCCAGGTACTCGGCGGCAACCCGATGAGCATGCAAGGCGTCGCGGAACATCTGGCTGTGCTCCGAGGGGACGGTCTTGTCGTCCTTGGCATGGGCCAGGAAGGCGGGAGGAGTGCGGTCCGTTACCTGTTTTTCGTTACAGAACAGGTCGATCAATTCGGGTTTGGGCTCCGGGCCGAGCAGGTTAGTTCTGGAACCGAGATGCGCTGTCGGGCCGAAAGAAATGACGGGATAGACGAGAATCATGAAGTCAGGCCGGCAACTGACACGTTCGATGGGATCTTGCGCCTTGGGGTCTCCCAAGTCGAAATGGGTGCCTACGGTCGAAGCCAGGTGCCCGCCGGCGGAGAAGCCGATAATGCCAATCCGCTGCGGGTCGACGTTCCACTGGCGCGCATTGGCCCGGACCGTGCGGATGGCACGCTGGGCATCCAGCAAGGGCACGAAAGGGCGGCCTTGGGGCAGTCGGTATTCGAGCACGATTCCCGCGATGCCGTGCTGGTTGAGCCACTGGGCGATGCCGTGTCCTTCGGGCCCCACAACCAGGCCGCGGTATCCGCCGCCAGGACAGATCACGACCGCCGCGCGGTTGGCCTTGTCGGGCACCGGGCGACGGACCGTGATGAAGGCGTTGGCGGCGTCGCGGCTGCCGTCGCCGACCGGAGCCTGATCGGGCCAGAGGGCCAGCCGCTCGCCTGAAGAAGGCGCCTGTGAGCCAGCGGGCACGGATTCGGCCGCGACGAGCGAAAGCCCCAGGGCGATGGAGACCTGCAGGCAGGGTATCGCCCCGATCGGGCCACGGCGGAGTACGGACAATAGCGGGCGAAGCATGTCAGCGTGCTCCTTTGCGCGATCAGGGCGTTGCGAAATGCCGTGCGGGACAGCGTTGAGGTTCGTCGCGGGAAGGCGAACGTGCGGGTTCCCCCCGTATTCCACCGGCCGGGTTCTTCATCGAACCGCTCATCGTAACACAGGGCGGCAGGGCCGCCAACCTGTGCGGGCGGCAGAGTGCCGCTGACCAGAGCGAGCTGCCGCTCGATTGACTGCACACGGCTCCCGTTGGTCGCTCGGTCTTTCGTAACAGAACGAAATAGGAGAAGGACGTGGCGTGTCTGGTGAAGTGGCCGGGCGACTGCCGATAGAAGGAGTTGACGCCGAACCGGTACGGATGTACACTATTCGCAGGCAGTGCTGGCATGACACGAACACCTAACGTCTCTACGACGCCCGTCCATGCGCTGGTAGAAGCTCTGCGCCAGCAGATCCAACGCTTGGAGGGGAGTAGGCGGCAGGCTGAATCGAAACCGATTGTATTTAAATACAAGGACTTAGAGCACATTGTCCCACACGGCGGATTTCGCCCTGGAACACTGGTCGAATGGCTCTCGGCGGGGGATGGGGGCGGGGCGGAAACGCTGGCCATGCGATTGGCACGCGAGGCTTGTTGCCAGGGGGGGGCCTTGGTCGTTCTGGACGGCCGACGGGTGTTTTATCCACCGGCCGCGGCCCGGGCCGGAATCGATTTGCAACGCATCGTCCTCGTGCGTCCGCAGGACGCAGCGGACCACGATTGGGCCCTGGATCAGGCCCTGCGTTGCACGGCGGTAGACGCGGTTTGGGCCTGGGCCGAGCGTATCGATCCGCACGCCTTCCGCCGGTTGCAATTGGCCGCCGAACAAGGCGGGACGTTGGGCTTGTTGATGCGTTCGGTGCGTGCCAGGCACGAACCATCGTGGGCCGAGATGCGGTTGCTGGTCGAACCGCTGCCGAGTGCAGGTCCGGCAGCGAGGCGCAGGGTACGGGTGCATCTGCTCCGCTGTCGGGGTGCCACCGATGGCCATTGCTTGGACCTGGAGTTGGATGATGAAACGCATACTGTGCATCCGCTTGCCTGGGCGAACAACGACCAGTGGCGAAATCGAGCTTGAACTCCAAGCGGGCCGTTCGTCGTTGGGACCTGCGGAAAACCCACGCCAGGTCATCCTGAGCGCAGCGAAGGATCTCGAACCGAGCGGATTCTTCGCTTCGCTCGGAATGAGCGATCCCAAAGCGGCTTCCCGCAACAGATCCTCATTAGAAACACTGGCGCGCTGGTGTGATCGATTCAGTCCGCGGGTGGGCATTGCGTCGCCAGACTGCCTGCTGCTGGAGATCGGCGGTCTGGAGCATCTTTTCGGAAGCGATCGGGCCTTGGCAGAACGGATTCGGCGCGAGCTGGCACAGCAGGGAATCGCATCGCGGATCGCCGTGGCCGACACCCTTGGCGCAGCATGGGCCCTGGCCAATTCGGAAGTCGGAAGTCGGATGTCGGATGTGAAAGGATCGAAAGACGGGGCACAGGGTCTTTTCGACTTCCGACATCCGACTTTCGAATTGGTGTTCGTTCCGGCGGGCGAGACGGCGCGCGCATTGCATCCGTTGCCCGTGGCGCTTCTGCGCCTGCCGGATGCGGCGCTCGATCTGCTGCGGCAGTTGGGAATCCGGCAGATTGGGCAGTTGGCGGTTTTGCCTCGGGCGGAGTTGAGCGCACGGCTGGGCCCGGAGGTGATTCGACGACTGGACCAGGCCTACGGGCGGCTGGACGAACCGCTGCCGAACCTTGCCTTGCCGCCGGAACTGAGTGTGGGGCAACCGATCGAATACCCCAGTCCTCGTCGCGAAAGCCTGGAGCCGGTCTTGGCGGAACTTGTGCAGCGCGTGGTGAAGGAGCTGACCACACATGGGCTGGGGGCGTTGCGTGTCGATTGCCGGTTGGAATGTGCGCCGGGGCAGTGGGTGGCGTTGGGCGTGGGTTTGTTTCAGCCCACGGCTGCCGTCGCTCACTTGCAGGGTTTGCTGGCCATGCAGTTGGAACGCGCCGTCATTCCGGGACCGGTGTCGCACGTGCAGTTGGAAGTGAGCATGGCGGCGCCTCTGACGTGGCGGCAGCAGGAGATGTTCGGCGAGGCGTCGGGCAGGGACCGGGCACGACACCTGGCGGCGTTGGTCGAGCGGCTCAGCGCTCGGCTGGGGCCCCAGGCGGTGACCCGTCCGCGATGGCGGCCCGACGCCCAGCCCGAGTTGGCCTATACGGGCGATCCGTTGGTGGCCGGCGGCCCGCGTCAACGTCGGACGACAGGCTGCAACGTGCCTACGGATCTGCCGCCGCGTCCCTTGCGACTGTTAGCACGGCCAGCCGTGTTGCAGGCGGTGGCTAGCCTGGCTGGGGGGCCGCCCTTGCGGCTCCGATTCGGGGACCAAGACCATCAGATTGCCCACAGTTGGGGGCCGGAACGGATTGAAACCGGCTGGTGGCGCGGCCGGGCGGTGGGGCGCGACTATTATCGCGTGGAGACGCACACCGGCCAACGCTTTTGGCTTTTTCGCCGCCTGGCAGACGGGCGGTGGTTTTTGCACGGGATGTTTGAGTGATCAGGGGCGAGAGGCGAGGGACGAGAGGTGAGATAGTGTTCCTTCCTCATCTAAACTTTCGTCTCTACTCCCCTCGCCGCGCACAACATGTACGCCGAATTACACGCCAAGACGAATTTCTCTTTTTTGGAGGCCGCGTCGCATCCGGACGAACTGGTCGAGCAAGCGGCTGCGCTGGGTTATACCGCCTTGGCGATCACCGATCGCGCCAGCCTGGCCGGGGTGGTCCGGGCCTATGCCGCGGCCAAGCCGCTGGGATTGAAGCTGATTCTTGGCGCCGAGATCCAGTTGGACGACACCTTACCAGTCGTGCTTTGGGCACCCGATCGGGCCGCCTATGGACGCCTGGCTCGACTGATTACCCAAGGCCGTCGCCGGAGCGAGAAGGGGCAGTGCCGGCTGTTTTGGGAGGATCTGGCCGCACACGCGGAGGGACTCTTGGTCGGCGTCGATCCTCAGGCCATGCTTCCGCCATCCGCGTCTAACTCACAGTCCTCGCGACAGTTGCACGCTTTCCGCGACTTGTTCGGAGATCGCGCGTATCTGCTGGCCGAGTTGCACCACGGGCCGGACGACGAGCGACGGGCGGAATGGCTGCAAGAATGGTCGCGGCGCAGCCGGTTGCCGCTGGTGGCCGCCGGCGACGTGCATTATCATGTTCCGGCCCGGGCTGCACTGTGCGACGTGCTGACCGCGGTGCGTTTGACCTGCACAGTAGACGAGGCGAGGCCGCATCTGTTCGCCAATCACGAGCGCCACTTACAGGGGCTGGAGCAGATTCAGGCCCGCTTTCACGCGTTGCCAGGCGCTGTGCAGCGCACCCTGGAGATCGCCCAGCGTTGCACGTTTTCGTTGGATGAGCTGCGCTACGAGTATCCCTTGGAACTGGCCCCGGCCGGCGAGTCGCCGATAGCCTACTTGATCCGCTTGTCGTGGGCCGGGGCGCGGCAGCGTTATGCGCACGGGATTCCGGACAAGGTCCGCGGATTGCTGGAGCATGAACTGCGATTGATCGAGGAACTGCGTTACGAGGCCTATTTTCTCACGGTTTGGGACCTGGTGTGCTTTGCCCGGCAGCGAGGCATTCTCTGCCAGGGACGGGGGTCGGCCGCGAATTCGGTGGTCTGCTATTGCCTGGGCATCACCAGCGTCGATCCGGAGCGGATGGATGTGCTGTTCGAGCGTTTCGTGAGCCGCGAACGGAACGAGGCGCCCGACATCGACGTGGATTTCGAGCACGAACGGCGCGAAGAGGTTTTGCAGTATCTCTATCAAAAGTACGGTCGGGAGCGGGCGGGAATGACGGCGGTGGTCATCCGCTACCGGCCGCGCTCGGCCGTGCGCGACGTAGGCAAGGCGCTGGGGGTGCCCGGCGAGCCGCTGGACGCCTTGGCCAAGCGGCTGGAGCACTTCCACGAGGAGCCGGACCTGCCGCAGCGTTGCCGCGAGGCTGGCATCGATCCGCAGTCCGATCCCGGCCGGCAACTGGTGGAGCTGGTCGGGCAACTCGTGGGGTTTCCGCGACATTTGTCGCAACACACCGGCGGGATGGTGATGACGCGCGGGCCGCTGTGCGAGCTGGTGCCCATCGAAAACGCGGCCATGCCCGAACGGACCGTCATCCAATGGAACAAGGACGACCTGGACGAGTTGGGAATCTTGAAGGTCGACTGCCTGGCCTTGGGCATGCTCACGGCGATCCGCAAGTGTTTTGAACTGGTGCAGAGGCACAGCGGCGTCGAGTTGACTCTGGCCAACATTCCAGAAGGGGATACGGCCGTCTACGAGATGATTTGTCGGGCCGACACCGTGGGCGTATTCCAGATCGAGAGTCGAGCCCAGATGAGCATGCTGCCGCGGCTGCAGCCGCGCTGTTTCTACGACCTGGTGATCGAGGTGGCGATCGTGCGTCCGGGGCCGATCCAGGGCAACATGGTACATCCCTATTTGCGGCGGCGATCGGGGCAGGAGGCCGTGACCTATCCCAACGAGGCGATCCGCGCGGTGCTGCAGAAGACGCTGGGCGTGCCGCTGTTCCAGGAGCAGGCCATGCGTCTGGCGGTGGTGGCGGCGGGATTCACGCCGGGCGAGGCCGACCAACTTCGCCGGGCGATGGCTGCCTGGCGTCGCCAAGGCGTGGTGGAGCAGTTCCGTGTCCGGCTGATCGAGGGCATGCGGCGGCACGGATTATCTCCGGAGTATGCCGAGGCCGTATTCCGCCAGATCCGCGGGTTCGGCGAGTATGGGTTCCCTGAATCGCATGCGGCCAGTTTCGCGTTGCTGGTCTATGTGTCCTCGTGGCTGAAGTGCCATCATCCGGCGGCCTTTGCGGCGGCCTTGCTCAACAGCCAGCCGCTGGGCTTCTATGCGCCGGCGCAACTGGTGCGCGACGCGCGCCAGCACGGAGTCGAAGTCCGGCCGGTCGACGTGAACTACAGCGCGTGGGACTGCACGTTGGAAAGCGGGGAGCGGAATGGGGAAAACGGAACAGGGGAAACCGGAAACCGGAATGCGGAATGCGGAATGCAGGGAGGGGGGCGTGGCGTGGCGTCGGACACTTCTCTTCCGCTTTCCACTTTGCGCCTCGGCATGCGCATGCTGCACGGTCTGGCGCAGGATCATGCCGAGCGGATCGTCGCGGCGCGGCAAGCCGGGCGGTTCTTGTCGATCGACGATTGGATGCGGCGGACCGATTTGACTCGCGCCGTGGCGCAACGTTTGGCCAAGGCAGGCGCGTTTGGCTCGCTTGCACTGGATCGGCGTGCGGCCTTGTGGCATGTCCTAGCCCAAGATCGGGAACGAATGCCGCTGTTCGATCCGTTGCCCGTCGCCCAGGAACCGCGGCCGGAACAGTTGCCGCGGATGTCGGCGCCGGAGGAGGTCCTGACCGACTACCGGACTGCGGGCCTGTCACTGCGTGCCCACCCCTTGTCGTTCTTGCGCGAGTCGCTGCAGCGCCGCGGCGTAGCGACGGCCGCTGAACTGGCCGTGTTACCGGATGGCGCACCGGTACGCGTGGCCGGAATCGTGCTGGTCCGGCAACGGCCCGGCACGGCCAAAGGGATTACGTTCGTCACGCTGGAAGACGAGACGGGCCAGGCGAATCTGATTGTCCGACCGGATGTGTGGGCCAAATGTCGCGCGGCCGCCCTGGGCGCCACGCTATTGCTGGCGCACGGCCGGTTGCAGCGTCAGGACGGCGTGATGCATGTGCTGGTGGGCAAGCTGGAAGACCTGTCCGCCGGTCTTAAGGGGCTTACCGCGCCGGCGCGCGATTTTCAGTAGTCGCAGCGCTAAGGCGTGAAGTCGACTTCCGCCGGCAGACCTTCAACGAAACGAGCCAGCAGGTCGGCGGCGTGGTCGATGTCGTCCAGGGCGATCATTTCCACCGGGCTGTGCATGTAGCGGTTGGGGATGCTCACCAGGGCCGTGGCCACTCCCGCCCGGTTGACCTGCAGCGAATTGGCATCCGTGGGCGTGGCGCGGCCGGACGCGCCCATCTGGAAGGGAATCTGGCATTCCAGGGCCGCCTTGCGCAGTCGTTCGACGACCTTGGGATTCATGTTCGGGCCGCGATAGATGACGGGCCCCTTGCCCAAGGAGACGTCGCCTTCCTGCTTCTTTTCGATGGTCGGACAGTCGGTGGCGTGGGTCACGTCGACGGCCACGCCGACGTGCGGATCGATGCCAAAGGCACTGGTGCGCGAGCCGCGCAGGCCGACTTCTTCCTGCACGGTGGAGACGGCATACAGGGCGCAGTTCAACTTGGACGCGTCCACGCGGCGGAGGGCCTCCATCACCACCCATAGACCGCACTTGTCGTCCATGGCCGGGGAGATGGCCCGATTGTTGAGCACCTGGCGGAAGCTCAATTCCACAGTAACTGCATCGCCTACGTGGACCATTGCGCTGGCTTCATCCTTGGACTTGGCGCCGATGTCGATCCACAGATCGTGGAGCTTGGGGACCTGCTTGCGTTCCTCTTCGTTGAGCAGATGGATCGGCTTGCGCGCGATCACACCGGGGATCGGGCCGCCATCGGCCCAGACCACCATGCGCTGGCCGATGAGCACCTGGGGGTCCCAGCCGCCGATCGATTGGACGTAGAGGAATCCCTGATCGTCGATGTGCTGCACGATGAGCCCGATCTGGTCGCAATGCCCGGCAAGCATCACGCGGAGCGGCGCGTCGGGATTGCGAACCGCGATCACGTTGCCGTGCAAATCGGTGGTCACCCGGTCGGCCACCGGCCCGATGTACGAGCGGACCACCTCCTGCAAAGGGCTTTCATACCCGGAAGGGCTAGGAGTTTCGAGAATTTGCTTGAAAAAGGCGAGGGCCGAAGTCTCCACGTGCGCTCCTTTTAGCTAAGAACCTATCCGAGAACCGCCTCAGCCAAGTCGTGCGGCCCTGCAGACCGAACTGCCGGCGGAGGTTGGGACCGGCTCCAAATCGGTGTCTTATCGTACCGCCTGAATCCCCCCCGAACAATGCCCTGAGTGCTTGTGTCCAGGCGGTTATGGCGAGAGAGCCGGCCAGCACAACCGGCAGGTGATCTGCGTAACCCGAAAGAGGGGTGTATCGCCGGATGGCTATTCGGCTTGTGGAACACGAGGGGCGGACTACAATAGCCAGTTTATATGGTTGGCGATTGTCGACCGCTTGGCGAAGTCGGAAGACGAGTCCAATCGCGTTTTCGCCGTGAGCTTCTGTGCAGGGCTTGCGTGCGATGGCCCCTTGAACAGGGGTGGGCTCGCTGGGGGGTGAATGATCTTCTGGTGAACAATTTTCGTACGCACTGCATAGCACCTTAGAGCGAGGCCCACACCAACCCATGTCAACCGCCAAAGTCGCGATTATCGGTTTTGGGACCGTAGGCTCGGGCGTGGCTCGCTTGCTGTTGGAGCAGAATGAACGGATCTCGCGCCACGCGGGCAGACGGGTGGAGTTGGTGGCGATTGTCGACCCGGACACCACCCGGCATCGCAACGTGCCGCTTCCTGCCGGGCTGTTGACCAGCGACCTGAACCGGGTGCTGAACGATCCTGAGATTGAGGCGGTGGTCCAGTTGATCGGCGGTCTGGAACCGGATCGCACGATCATGCTCAAGGTGCTGGAGTCGGGCAAGAACGTGGTCACGGCCAACAAGGCCTTGCTGGCCGCGCACGGTCCGGAATTGTTCGACCGGGCCCGGCAACTGGGCCGTACGATTGCCTTCGAGGCGGCCGTGGCCGGCGGCATTCCGATCATCGCGGCGATCAACGAGTCGCTGACCGCGAACCAGATCCAGTCGATCCACGCGATCCTGAACGGCACCAGCAATTTCATACTGACGCAGATGGAAGGGCTGGGGACTAGTTATCAGGACTCGGTGGCCGAGGCCCAGCGCAGGGGTTATGCCGAGGCCAATCCGGCGATGGATGTGGACGGTTCCGACGCGGCGCAGAAACTGGCGATCCTGGCCCACCTGGCGTTCGGGGCGCGGCTGGACTGGCGCGACATTCCGCGCACGGGCATCGACACCGTGCAGGTGGCGGACATCCGTTTTGCCAAGGAGTTCGGCTACTCGATCAAGCTGTTGGCGGTGGCCGAGTTGGTGCCGGAAGGTCTGGAACTGCACGTTTCGCCGACGCTGGTGCGGCATGGTTCGCCCTTGGCCGAGGTGCGCGAGGCGTATAATGCCATTCGGGTGGTGGGCGACGCGGTGGGCCGGGTGTTCTTCCACGGTCTGGGGGCGGGCCAGACGCCGACCGCGTCGGCCGTGACCGCCGACCTGATCAGCACCCTGCTGGGCCGGACGGCGATCACCTTCCGCACTCTGGATCTGTGGTCGAGTCGCCGGCCAGAACTGGCGGCGGCGCGCGATCCGGCGAAAATCCCGGGCCGATTCTACTTGCGGTTCAACGTCGAGGATCGGCCGGGTGTGATGTCGGAGATCACCGGCGTGCTGGGACGGCGCGGGATCTCGATTGCGTCGGTGATCCAGCACGAACCGGACGAGGAGAACGGCGCGGTGGTGCCGCTGGTCATCATGACCCATCGGACCCACGAAGGCTGCATGAGCCAGGCGATGGAAGAGATCAACCAGTTGGCGAGCGTCAAGGCCGGCAGCGTGCGGATGCGCGTGCGGAACTGAGATGGCGGAGTTCGCGAGACAGATCACCGAGGTAGAAGACAGGTTATTGCTGGCGGCGGAAGCCACGGTTGGAGAGAGAAGAGCCCTCCGGACATGAAATACGCGATCATCATTCCCGATGGATGTGCCGACGAGCCACAGGATTCGCTGGGCGGCAAGACGCCCTTGGAAGCGGCGCAGATTCCAGCCATGGACGCGATCGCCGCTGCGGGAGTGGTGGGGCGGGCGATGCACGTGCCGGAGTGTCTGCCGCCGGGTTCGGACGTGGCGAACCTGAGTTTGTTGGGCTACAACCCGCTGGAGCATTTTACGGGCCGGGCCCCGCTGGAGGCCGCGGCCCAAGGCATTGCGCTGGGCGCCAACGATTGGGCCCTGCGGTGCAATCTGGTCACGGTGGAAGACCAGATCATGCGGGATTTCACGGCAGGCCATATCTCCAGTGAAGAGGGGGCCGCCCTCTTGGCCAGCGCCCAGGGGACTTTGGGAAACGAACAACTGCAGTTCTGCCCCGGGGTCAGCTATCGCAACCTGCTGATCTTTCGCGCGCAGGGAGGGCCGGCGCCGTTCTCGCCGGACACGCGCACTACGCCCCCCCACGACCTGACGGACAAGTCTGTGCTGAACGATTATCCGCGTGGTCCGGGCAGCGATCTGCTGAATCAACTCATGGCCGACAGCGTATCGCTGTTCGCCGAGCATCCGGTGAATGTGGCGCGTCGCAAGGCAGGCAAGGCGCCGGCGACGAATGTCTGGCTGTGGGGGCTGGGCTCGACACCCCGGCTGACTCCCTTCCGCGACCTATACGGCAAGGAGGGGGCGATGATCACGGCAGTGGACCTGTTGCGCGGCTTGGCCCAACTGATCGGCTGGAGGCGGATCGAAGTGCCTGGAGCGACTGGCTACACGGATACCGACTATGCGGCCAAGGGGCGCTACGCGGTGGCCGCGCTGGACGAGGTGGACCTGGTCTGCGTCCACGTGGAGGCCACCGACGAGGCTTCGCACGAAGGGGACACGACGGCCAAGATCAAGGCCTTGGAAGAGATCGACCGGCACATCGTGCGACCGCTGGACGAGGCCCTGCGGGCGCGCGGGCACTACCGGATCCTGATCACGCCCGACCACCCCACGCCCTTGCGGACGAAGACGCACAGCCACGGCTGGGTGCCGTTTGCGATGGCAGGCAGCGGGATTGCCCCGGACCGCGCGACGAACTACGACGATCCGACGGCCTTGCGTTCGAGCCTGGCGTTCGAGCAGGGCTACAAGTTGATGGAACACTTTTTGAAATCCCCGGTGTGAACGCCGTTGACCGAAGGGGGTCTTCGGTCCGGCTGTTTGCCGGTTCATTCCCCAACCCCACAGTTTTTATGCCCACGCTTGTACAGAAGTTCGGTGGCACGAGTGTAGCCGACAGCGAGAAGATTTTGGCCGCGGCGCGGAAGGCCATTCGCGCTCAGAAGGAAGGCAACCAGGTGGTGACGGTGGTCAGCGCGATGGGCCACACGACCGACCACCTGATCGATTTGGCGAAGCAGATCACGGACGAACCGCCGGCGCGCGAGATGGACATGCTGTTGTCGACGGGCGAGCAGGTGACGGTGGCCCTGATGGCCATGGCGATTCACGCCCTGGGCCACAAGGCGATCAGCATGACCGGCGGCCAGTTGGGCATTCGCACCGACAGCACGCACACCAAGGCGCGGATCCAGTCGATTTCCACGGATCGCGTGTGCAAGGCACTGTCCCACAACAACATCGTGATCGCGGCGGGTTTCCAGGGGATCGACGAGGGCTATAATATCACCACGCTGGGACGCGGCGGCAGCGACACCACGGCCGTGGCCCTGGCGGCGGCCCTGCATGCCGACACGTGCGAGATCTACACCGACGTGGATGGCGTGTACACCACCGATCCGCGCGTGGTGCCCGAGGCGCGCAAGGTCTCGCGGATCAGCTACGACGAGATGCTGGAACTGGCCAGCGCCGGGGCGGGCGTGATGCACAACCGCTCGATCGAGTTCGCACGCAAGTTCCACGTGCCGGTACACGTGCGGACGAGCTTCAGCGACGTGCCCGGCACGATGATTGCGGCCGACCCGGAATCGCCGGATCAGCCCGTGTGCGGCTGTGCGATGGTGAAGAACGAGGCGCGGGTGACGGTGTTGGGCGTGCCGGACCGGCCCGGTGCGGCCTTGACGATCTTCTCCAAGATCGCGGCCAAGAACATCGCCATGGACATGATCGTTCAGAACGTGGGGCAGCAAGGGCACGCCGACATCTCCTTCACGGTCACGCGTGACGAGTTGCCGGCCACGCTGCGGGCGGTGGACGAGGCGGTCAAGGAATTGGGCACCGAGGGCTACACCTACGATGACAACGTATCAAAGGTGTCGATCGTGGGGCTAGGCATGGCCACGCGTCCCGGCGTGGCGGAAACGATGTTCCGTTCGCTGGCCGAAAAGGGCATCAACATCGAGATGATCACCACCAGCGAGATCAAGATCTCGGTTCTGGTGGCGCGCGAGTTGGCACAAGAGGCGTTGCGCACCGTGCACCAAGCCTTCGAATTGGACAAGCCGCCGGCGGCCAGCGACGGCAACGCCTTGGCGACGGCCCGGCGCAACGGCAACGGCGCGGCGATGATCGCGCATCTGCAGTCGATGGAAAAGCTGATCATCGAGGACATTACCCTGGACGAGACCCAGGCGCGCGTGACGGCGGTGGGTTTGCCGGATATCCCGGGGCTGGCGGCGCAGGTCTTCGACGAAGTGGCCGAAGCGGGAATCGTGGTCGACATGATCGTGCAGAGCGTGGGGCGCGAGGATCGAGCGAACATCTCGTTCACCGTTCCGCGCGACGACCTGAGCAACAGCGTGAAGGTGATCGGCGAGCTTTCCAAGACGGTCGGTTGCCAGGCGCCCACCCATTGCCCGGCGGTGGCCAAGCTGTCGGTGTTCGGCATCGGCATGAAGAGCCACACCAGCGTGGCGGCGCGGATGTTCCAGTCGCTGTCCAAGGAAGGCATCAACGTGGACATGATCAGCACCAGCGAGGTGCGCGTGAACGTGGTCGTGGAAGGCCGGTTCGGACAGCGGGCCCTGGAGGCCTTGAAGCGCGAATTCGCCGACGCCATGCTGTAGGCCCTGACCGCAATCCTGGGAGGGGTTATGCATCCGCGCGAGCCTTCGGCCAATCAGATCGTGCACCGCGCCAGCGGCCAGAAGGACCGCATGCGCGCCATGGGCCCTTATGCCATCGAATCGCTGATTGAGGAGGACGAGGAGGGCGAGGGGACGGTCTACCGGGTGCGGATCGAGCCGCATCAACGCACGGCGGTCAGCTATCACCGCGTGGCTGAGGAGTACTACTACATCCTTTCCGGTCGGGGCACGGCAGTCTTCAATGGGCGTGAGGTACGGCTGGCCGCGGGGGAGTTCGTGCGGTTGCCGCCCGGCACTACGCACAGCTTCGCCACCGGCGAGGAATCGCTGGAGATGCTCAACATCCACACGCCCGGCTGCCGGCCCCACCGCGACACGTACTTCGTAGGTCCCGACGTACCGGAGGGATTCAGCAGGGGGTAGAATACCGGGATGAGACATGCCGCTTTCTGCGTTCGGGCCGTATGCCTGCTGCCGATCTGCTGTTCGGCAATCTTGCTCCCCCGGTCGTGTTTAGGGCAGGTTGAGCGAGCGTCCTCGGGCGGCAATCGCAACGCGGCCTCTGCCGAGGAACAAGCGGCCGAGCGCACACGCCAGGAGCGGCGCGAGTTCCAATCGCAGGAGCTGGCGCTGGCCAAAGGGGGCGGCTGGATTTTTGCGCCTGGGGAGACGCCGCGAATCCGCTGGCGCGATCCAGAGACTGTGGAACGCTTGGGGTGCCGTCAGGCGTTGCGTGTGCGTTGGTTCGACGCGAAGCTTCGCGAGTCCGCGGTGCCCGATGCGCCGGGCCGTTGGCTGGCCTGGATCGAAGGCACGGCGCCCAATGGCACGCCGTTGCGCCGAGCCATGACTTTCTACGGACTGCCCAAGGAGTTTTCCACGCCTTTTGCGCCGGATTTGACGGTGTCGTTTCCCAACTTTCCCGGTCCGCGCGCACCGGCTTCGCTGAAGGAGCATCAGGCGGAACTCACGCGCGTGGCGAGCGACATTGTGATGCGTGCCCTGGTGGAGAGCGAACGGGGGGCGATCCTGGTGGCAGGGATGGTGGAGTCCAAGCCGCTGGGCCGGCCGGCGAAATATATCGAATCGACGGGCGTGATGAACGACGACTACCACTTGGGGCTGAAGCTCAAGGTCCAGGGACGGCAGGACCAGGTGCGGCGTCTGCGTCCGCCGCGACATCGCTCCCAGCCGGCAACCGTGTTACACCCAGGATCTCTGGCCGAGGCTGGCGTGAGCCCCGATGCCAAGTCCCGGATTGACGCCGTGTGCCAGGCATGGGCCGATGACACGGAAGAACCTTTTGTGACGCTCGTCGCGCGACGGGGAGCGATCGTCACGCACGAAGCCTTCGGCCGGGGCGCAAATGGCCAGCCGGTAGATCGCGACTACCGCTGCTGGGTTGCCTCAATCACCAAGACCGTGACCGGGATCTTGTTCAGCCGGTTCCTCGATCAGGGCCTGGTCGACTTGGACGACTCGCTGGCCAAGTTCTTTGTCGACTACCCGAAGAACGACGCGCGCGTGCCGACCTTCCGCCAGTGCTTCACGCACACGACTGGCCTGGAGGGGATAGGCGAGTTGGGCGGCATGTGCAATCCACACCTGGAGAACGTCGTGCTCAACGGAATCGACGTGAATCGGCCGGGAGTGAAATACGCCTATTGCGGGTTGGGGTTCGAATTGGCTGTGAAGGCGATGGAGATCGTTGCCGGCCAGAGCGCCGTGCGTCTGTACGAAGAGCATCTGTTCCGACCGCTGGGATTTGGCGACGTACGGATTGGCAGTGCCAGCGCCGACGGCGAGTTCACCGCGATGGAACTGGGGATCCTGGCCCAGTGGGTGGCGAACCGCGGAAGCTATGGCTCGCAGGAGTTCATCCGTCCCAAGACCTTTGAACGGCTGCTGCCCGAACCGCTGCGCGTGGCCGACCGCGGCGGCTGGGACTCCGAGGGCATTGGCCTCCACTTCATGCGCCACCTCAAGGCGGACGCAGCAGCGGGTTCCAAGCGGGCTGAAGACCTGCTGTTCGGCCCGCGCACCGTGGGACACGGATCGTTCTCGAGTTGCGTGTTTCTGGTCGATCCAGACGCCGAGTTGATCGTGACGCAAGTGCGCAAGCAGAGCGGTCCGCGCCACGGCGAGTGGTCGCAGCGGTTCTTCCAGACCATCGCGGCAGCCATGCGCAAGTAGGCCGCAACGCACGAATCCACAGCAGCGATTATCGATTGTCCAGGGGGGCAAGCGTCAATACACATAGCTGTTGAGGCGGCAACTGCAGCGCAAGCGGCGTGACGGGACCAGAGACCGCCAGTTCTGCTGGCGGTGGTGTGTCGATCGGCCGACCAGCGGCGGTCACTTCGACACGATAGCGACCCGGCTTCAACAGCCGCAACTCGGCGACCAAGGCGCGCGGATCGGCACCAAAGTGGAATAGTTCCGCTTGAAAACGGTCAGTGCCGGCTTCGGTCACCAACACCGCAATGTCGCGCGAGGGCGTGCGCCAGCGCACAGCCGGCATGGGAAATCGCGGCGCATTGGCATCGCCCGTGGCCATGCGGTAGACCAACTCGTGCTTCGGCAGCGTCACGCCCAGATACTCGTCGAACTTGGCATCGCGGGCCAGGAACTGCACGAAGCGCATGCAGCGGTCCGTGGAGCGGACCTCACTGGTGAAGCCGGGGAAGTTGACTCGCAACGTGGCCAGGCTCTCTTCGAGGGCCTGCTCCAGACGCTGCCGGCCGGGCGCGTCGGGCAGGATCACCGCATCGCCGGCGTCGAGCCGGATGAGTTCGTCGAACTCGCTCGTGCCCAACAGGGCCCGGCACTTGGCCAAGGTTTTGACGAGGGCCCCGATGTTGCTGTTGGCGTTGGCAGGCGGCGCCAATCGTTGGGCGCACCAGGCCAACGTGCCCGGCTGAGGTTCTTCCCGGGGCGGATTCTTGAGATAGCCAAGACGGATGGCAGCCATGGAGCGGATGGGCTGCAAGAAGCGTTCTTCGCCCGTCACGAGCCGGGCCACGAGCAAGGCGTCGGTCATCTCGGTGATCACGCTGGGCCAGATGTAGTAGCTGTGCATGAATCCGCCGGGGGCGACCGGCTCCCACCAGTGGTCCTCAGGGCCGGCCCCAGATCCTGTCGGCTGATCGGTCCCGCTGGGCCGTCCAACCTGGCCACGACTATTCTGGGATAGGCTCCTGGAACCGGCCACGGCGCCGTCGGGCCAACGGATGGAGGCGGGCAGGATGCCAGCCGGCTTGCCGTTCTCCGCGCGGGTCGTGGCGTCGACCCAGGTCATGAGCCATTCGCCGAGCGGACGGGTGAGAGCCGGGTCGCGCGTCTGGAGCCAGACCAGCAGGGCCGGGTTCACAGCGGCCACGTTGGCGATCACGTCCAGGGCGCGGCCCGGATTGGGGCTGGTCTCGGTCCCGCTGAAGTAGAAGCTCTTGAACTGGCGCTGGTTGCGCTGGTTGGTGCCGGTCCAGACGCGGTCGAGCAGGCCGGCCAACGACGCGGACCACTCCGTCCAGCGGGGATTCGACGCATCCAACAGCAACAGAGGCACCAGGTTGTCGGTCGTGTCTTCGGCGGCATGCTCCACGTCGGTGACCACGGTGTTGAACCCGCCCTTAAGGTGCGGCCGGTCCATAGCGGTGCGAGAGAACTTCAACTGACCGACGAGGACCTCGGGGTCTTCGAAGCCGAGCAACACCGGGGCCCACCAACGCCACATCTCGCAGTCGTCGCCCCAGCCGCCGCCGAACTCGCCGTTGGAGCGTTGGCGATGTTCGATCCACCAGCAGATGATTTCGCGGAAGCGGTCCAAATGCTCGCGTTGCAACTGGGCCCAGCGCGGAGCGCCCGGCACCGGTGCGTAGGACTTCGGATTGGGGATCGCGCGGCCCTGGTACATGCCGGGGATGCGATTGCGGGGGAAGGCGGCCTCGGCCTCGCGGAACGCGCGGACCGACTCGTCATGGAACCAAGGGGCCCACTTGGGGTCCGTGCGCACGGTGCTGTTCTCGATGAGCGTCCAGGCGAGCATGCGCCCGCGATAAAGGGCTGCCAACGGGGCCAAGGGCGAATCGGAGCGGATCTGGAAGTCGTACTCGGCCAGGACCTGGGGCCGCTTGCCCTTGATCTGGCCCAGGTAGAATTTCAACGAACTGCCCTGCCATCGCTGGACGAATTCGGCCAGGTGCCGGGCGTCGTTGCGCAGGGCCTCGTCAGCCGCAGGCGATTCCGCCAGCCGTTTGAGGGCGGCCAAACGCTCGGATTCATCTTCCGTGTTGCCGGCCTGGGCGATGAGGGCCGCCACCTCGGCGGCCGGCGCGGCCACGACCTTACCGGACAACAGGCACATGATGGTCAGTAGAAACACAGCCCAACAGGATCGCAAGACAGACTTTGAAGCTATGCCGCACATTGGATCTTCCTCACTGGGCCGGTTTCCGTCGGCGAATGATGGGGGCCAGGAACTTGACTGTTTCGTCAGCGATCAGGTTGTAGCCAGCCAAATTGGGATGGCGGTCGCTGAACCATCCGGGAAGATGACCGAAGATGGCGTCCAGACGGTTGTCGAGGACCACCACGGCCGGCACCTTGCCGGGCACCACGTAGGGGGCGACAAAGTCGCGCAGGTTCTCGGGGACTTTGTCCAACGGAAAGCGCCGATAGTTGAGCATGTCGGGACCACACTTGAGTTGTTCGGCATACCGCGGATAGATGTCGAACAGCGTGAGGTTCTCCTCCGCAGCCACCTGGCGAATGAGGTTGTTCACCTTGGTGCTCGTCTCGTCATTGCCAAAAGGAATCACGGTCATAGGAATGAGCATGGCAGCCGGATGATCTTGGCGCAGCCGCTGCAGCAGCTCATGGAAATCCTTGGGAAAGTTGGCAGGAAAGTCCTCGCGCTTGGCATTGTCGTTCAATCCGTAGCGGATGAAGATGTAGTCCAGGCCTGGCAGCTTTGCGGCCTCTTTGTCGTAGCGTCCCACGTCCAGCAAGCGGCGGATGAACTCACCGCTCACGCCGGAGTTGATCACGTTGGCCGGCGGCAGGTCCTTCTGTGCTGCCAACAGCAGGCGAATCACATCCTCGAACTGCGGTTCCTGAGGAGCCAGTTGCTTGGGGATCTTGGCTTCCGTGCTACTGTCGCCGAGGAGCAAGATTTGCAGCTTGCCGTCGTGCTCGGCATGAAGTGGGGCAATGAAGAGGACCGCCAGGACCAGGGACGGTAAGAAGCAGCGCATGGGGAGTTTCTCCGGAGTGATTGAACTTCACAAGGATGATGGCCCTGGCCGCGGGAGCAGGAGGCATGGGAAACCGGGCTCCCGCTGGTCGCCCTCGGTGTGTTGCTTGTCTGAGGGCCAATCGTGAGCAGTCGCCAATACGGTCAGCATACTCGAACCGCAAGGCGAGGGCGAGAAGACGGGCCACAAAAGCTCTGAAAGACCACGGGGCAGGGCAGGGGGCCGCTACCTGGCGTCCAGGACCTCGCGGTAGTGCTGATGAAGAGCCGCCGCGGCGAGCGGGGCGGAGAAGGCTTGTTCGGCTCGCCGCCGGGCGGCCTGCCCGAGGGCCAGGCGAGCCGATGCATCGGCCAACAGGTCGCTCATGGCTTGGGCCAGTGCGGGGGCATTGTCGGCTGGGATCAGGCGAGCCGTATTGCTGCCTGGCGGGAAGATCTCAAGCGTACCGCCGACCGTGGTGGCGATCACCGGTGCGCCGCTGGCTGCGGCTTCCAGCAGCACGCGTCCCAAGGGCTCTTGCCGCGCGGGATGCACCAGCAGTGTCAACTCATTGAGGATTCGGGCCACATCGTCGCGGAGGCCCAGGAAGTGCACTCGTCCGGCCAAGGGACCGACGGCGACACGTCGCAGATCGGCCTCGAATTGCCGCGACTCGTCCTTCTGCGAGCAGCGCCGGCCGACGAGCAGGTAATGCACATCGGGTCGCGTGCCGGCCAAGAGGCAAGCCGCTTGAAGCAGTATGTCCTGGCCTTTGCGCAAACCGATCTGGCCAATAGTACCGACGAGGACTGCCGAACGGGGCAGGTTCAGCTCATCGTACAGGCTGCTGGCAGCAGGACGTGGGCAGAAGCGGTCCAGGTCGACGCCATTGTAGAGCACGGCCGCACGGCCGGGATCGATGCCCTGGGCCACGTGGAATCGACGCGTGGCCTCCGAGACGGCCAGCAGTCGACGGTGCAGGTTCAGGTCGGCCACGGCCTGACGGCTGAGCGTGAGGATGTCGCGCAGGTGAGTCAGGCTCGCAAGGCCCAATTCTTGCGCCACGGGCCCGGAAAGGCGGCCCATCGAGATACTGTTAGCATGCAGCAGGTCGGGCTGGGTTCGGGCGAGCAGATCAGCCAACTGCTGTCGCCGCGAGGCGAGATTGGCCGCGTGCCCGGTCGCATCACGCGTCTGGAACTCGATCCGTTCGATGCCCTGCCGGTCGAGGGCCTGGGCCAAGGGGCCGGCCGGCGGTACGGCGGCCAGGAAGTCGAACTCGCCCTGGGCCCCGGTGCCCGCGGCGGCCAACAGGGACTGCTCCGCCCCGTTGAGTTCCGGGAACTCGCACAGCAGGAGAATCCGGGGGAGGGATCGCACAGTGGAACGTTGAATGCTGAAAGTTGATCGCTGCTGCTCTTCCCCTCACCCCTATCCCACTCGCGCTTCGCGGGCGAGGGGAGATCGGGCGGGCTTTTAATTTCGCTACTTGAGCAGGCCGTAGTTGACCAGCGTCTTTCGGAGCTTGACTTCCTGTTCGGCCGTGAGTGGAGTCATGGGCAGACGCAGCTCGCCCGTGTCGTGCCCCAGCATCTTCATGGCGGCCTTGATGGGGATGGGGTTGGTGGCCATACCCAACATATCGCGGCAAAGGGGGAAGAGTTTGCGGTGCCAGCGTTGGGCCTCGTCGATGCGACCGGCGTTGAAGGCCGAGATGAGGGCGATCATGTCCTGGGGAATGATGTTGCCCACCACGGAAACTACGCCGCCGCCGCCCATGGCCAGCAAGGGCAGGGTCAGACTGTCATCGCCGCTGAGCACAAGCAGATCGGTCATACTGAGGATCTGCGAGGCCTGGTCCATGGAGCCGGTGGCTTCCTTAACCATCGTGATGTTGGGCAACTCCGCCAGACGCGCGATCGTCTCCGGCTCGATATTCTTGCCGGTGCGGCCGGGGATGTTGTAGATGCAGATGGGGATGTCGACCGCCTCAGCCAGCACCCTGTAATGTTGATAAAAACCCTCTTGGGTCGGCTTGTTGTAGTAGGGCGCCACGACCAACGCCGCGTCGGCGCCGGCCTTGGCGGCCCAACGGGTCAGATGCAGGGCTTCGGTGGTACTGTTGGAGCCGGTGCCGGCCATGACCTTGATCCGGCCAGCCGCAGCTTCAATGACCGTGGCCACCACGCGTTCGTGCTCGGGATAGTCGAGAGTGGGGGACTCGCCCGTCGTTCCCACAGGGCAGAGGCAGGTGGTACCGGCCTGGACCTGAAACTCGACCTGCCGTTTCAAGGCGTCCACATCGACCTGGTCGCCGCGGAAGGGGGTGGTCATTGCAACTGACAAGCCGGCAAATTCAGGGGATCGCGTGGGCATGGAGCAGAGTGGTGTTGTGAGTTAGGGAATTGGGATCTTAAGGCGAGGGTCGTAGATCTGGTGGAGATCCACAAACCCTCTTCGTGTTCAAGAACTACTGGATGAGGCGTTTCATCTCTCGGACCGCATCGGTGAACCCCACCATAAGGGCTCGGGAAACGATACTGTGGCCGATGTTCAACTCGTGCATGCCGTGGATCGTGGCCACAGGCCGGACGTTGTGGTAGGTCAGGCCATGGCCGGCATGCAAGGCCATGCCGCGGTCGCGGACATCGGATCCGGCCTTCAAGAGGGTGGCCAACTCGGCCTGCTGCTCTGAGCCGGGTCGGGCGAGGGCATACTGGCCTGTGTGCAGCTCGACGGCATCGGCCTTCAGTCGGCCGGCGGCCTCGATCTGCCGCGGGTCGGGATCGAGGAACAGGCTCACCGAAATGCCGGCCTGGCGGAGGCGATCCATGACCGCCGCAACCTTGTTGAACTGTCCGGCCACGTCCAGGCCGCCTTCGGTGGTGACCTCTTCGCGCCGCTCTGGGACGAGCGTAACTTGCTCGGGGCGCACGTCGCAGGCGATCTCCAGGACGCCCGAGTCACAGGCCATTTCCAGGTTCAGTTTCACGGTCACCGACTGGCGCAAGATACGCAGGTCGCGGTCTTGGATGTGGCGGCGATCTTCGCGGAGATGGAGGGTGATACAGTCGGCCCCGCCCAGTTGAGCCAGAGCTGCGGCCCAGACGGGATCCGGCTCGTTGGTGCGTCGGGCCTGACGCACCGTGGCCACATGATCGATATTGACGCCGAGTTCAGGCATGATCGTCGATTGACCTACTGGTCTCTACATGTCGGACAGTCCCGGCGGGGGGGGGCGATTCTTCTGGTCAGTGGGGGCGGTGGCCGCGAGGTTCGTTTTTGGACCCTCTGGACCCCCGCAGCGAGGGACATTTCGAGAGTTCCATCATGGGAGAGGAATCGATTATACCGGGGCGATGCGTGGCTACAAGCCACAGAGAACCAGCCACCCCCACCTAGAAGGCCCAGCAAGCGATTGCTGCGTTTTGAAGTCGCGGGCGAGCCCAGCGCCGGCGTGGGGGGCATGCTAGACTTTCAGTACTTCTCTGTGCGTCTCTTCTCTTCTACGCTGTTCAGCACACACGTGAGTTTGGCCCGAGTCCCCGATCGGCCGGGAGCCGATCGTCGAGTGATGCCGGGTGAACCACGAACGGATGGTGTCTCATGACTTGTCAGGAATTGGCCGGTCGGATCCAGGAGTTGCAGCCCGACGCCCTGCCTCGCGATGTAGCTCGGCTTTGCTTGTTGCTGAGCAATGACGTGCAGAACCTCTCCGAATTGGATGACGATCAACGGCTAACGGAGGTTTGGAATCGAATGCAGCTCCGGCTGGAGGCGGCGACCGATCAACACGCGGCCATGACGGAAGAACTGGAGAGCCTGTCGCGTCGAGACGGGAGCCAGTTCACGATGGACCAGATCTGGGTGTTGATTCGGGCCATCAAGGTGCAGAGTCAGGTTCTGCAGATGTATGTTGGCCCGGCCGAGCTTGCGCGTTAGCGGCACCGGGAATGCCTATCTCGTATCCGTTGCAGAAGACGGCCTGGACTTCTGCCCTTCCGCGCGAAACGAAGAACCGGCCCGGTTCGAGATCCTCCGCCGCGATCCGGATGAAGGGGCTTGGACTCTCCGCAACAGGCACTATTGCGGGTCGGAGGGCGTCTCGGCGGCCAGGAGCGTGACGGCCTCCTGCAGCCAGCCACTATTCCAATGATGCTTGCGGGCCGGACCGTCGCGGTACACGTGGGCGATTTGCAGGGTATTGAGGCGTTGATGGGCCGCAGTGACTGCCGCCTGGAAGTTGCCGTAGCCTAGCAGCACCAAACGTGGCGGGCCACTGTTCCATTGACCAGCATATCGCGTCAGCAGGGACGTGATCCGGTAGTTCTCGAAATTTTCTTGCGTCCCGAAAACGGGACCCATCCCGAAGCGCTGCGGCGTGCTCTCTTCCAAGGGCGAGTCCCAGGCCGCCGCCCTGGCAAAGCAGTCGGGATGCCGCAGCAGCAGCGAAAAGGCCCCCCAGCCCGACTTGCTAAATCCCAACAGGAGGCGTGCCTCGTGGCGCGCGTGGACCGGATAATGGCTTTCGATCCACGGGAGCACACCCTGCAGCAAATGGCTTTCCTGGCGGATGCCCGGGTCGCGGGGATGGTCGGCGTACCAGGGCAACTGGGCAAAGGTTGGGTAGACGCAGGCGAGGCGATACTGATTGTGCAGTCCGAGTCGCCGCAACTCGGCCAGGGGTTCCCCCCAATGCGTGCTGTCGCCCGCTTCGACCGGCAGCACGTACAGGGCACGGCAGCGTTCTTCCGGGCGGAGGTTTTCGGGCAGGAGAATCACCAGTCGCGTGGGCTGCGACTGGTAAGGCGACTGGACTGTATGCGTGAGCAGTCCGTCGGCGGTCCTCTCGGGCGCCGATACGGACAACGGCCCAGAGACATCCCCGACCAGAGCCACGCCCAGCGCAGCGGACGCAACGCAGAGAGAAATCAGCACGCGATCTCCTCGGCCGTGAAGAAAGGCTCCGGGGGAGGCGGCAGATCCTTCTTCCGCCGCCGGCGCCACACGACCACACTGGATATTAAGATTCCCGCCACAGCAGCGATCGTGCCCGGCTCCGGAACCACAGACCAGGCAAGGCCATAGTACTCCGAGGCGGTGTCGCCGTAAACCTGGCCGTCATACACCACACGAATCAGATACGAGCCGTTGTTGGTCAACGTGTAATGAAGCTCCTCAGAACTGTTGTAGGTGCTGTTGGAAGTGGCATAGAGCGTGGTGAGGTTGGAATCCCAGATTTCCAGATTGAGGTTGGCCAATCCCTCGTCGGCGACGCTGATCGTGCTGTTGCTGTCCAGCGTGGCCGTGGTGACGTCGCGGAACCAGGTGAGGGTGACGTCGAGGATCTGGCCCGTCGCGAGGCTGGTGTTGATGAGATAGTCGTTGTGTGCGCCGATGGTATCGCCGACTTGCCCCAGGTCCCAGCCGAGGCTCTGCACGGTGCCGCCGCCGAGACCGCTGACGTCGGTGGTGCCCGAGAGATACTGATCGTAGGCCCTGGTGAGATTCATCATTCCGGCGCCCTGGTACCAATCCAGGGATTGGGTGGTGACCACCACGCCGCCGACCAACTGCTGCCCGTTGTCCCAGCCGGCCAGTTTGTCGGCCGAGTTCATCAGCACGGCCTTGATGACGCGAGAATCCAGCGAAGTGGTCGTCATTCCCAACTGTTTGCTGGCGTCCTTGAGCAAGGCCACCCCGCCGGAAACCAGCGGAGTCGCGTAGCTGGTGCCGTTTCCGGCGATCAAGGAGATATTGCTGGTGGTGTACGCGGCTACCTGTAACGTGCCCGGGGCGACGATGTCGACAACGGCCCGCACGCCGGTGATCGTCTCGCCCGTTTCCGGGTTGTAGAAGTTGCCCGGCCCACCGCTGCTGTAGGAGGCGATACTGGTGTAGTCGGTGCCGGCGGTGCCGCTGGCCGTGGTGCCTGCGGCCCCGACGCTGATGCTGTTGTAACCGGAGGCCGGGCCGATGACCGTGTTGTTGCCTTGCCCAGAGTTGCCGGCGGCCATGACGAAGGTCGTGGTGGCATAGTCGCGTGCCAGACTATCCGTGGCCAGGGTCCAGGTGTTGTTGCCGGCCGAGTCGCTGTAGCCCCAACTGGAATTGATCACATCGGGATTGGATGTATGCAGCGCATTGAGATAGGTATTGAGAAACGAATCGTCGCCGGCTTCAAAACTGCCGTTGGAATAGATGGTGGTCGCGATGGCCCCGGATTGGAGCGTCGTCATGGGCGCCAGCCCGTTGAACATGCTGCCGGCGGTGTAGTAGCCGCCCAAGAGCGAGGCGACCGCGGTCGCATGGCCGTCGACGGTGCCGAGGGTGGAACTGGAAGCCGCGTTGTTGCCGACGTAGAACGTGTTGACTCCGGTGAGCAGGACATGCGAATTCCAGACCAGTCCGGCATCGATGACGACGCTCACTGTCGTATTGCCGTAATAGCCGTCCTCGTAGAAGCGGTCGGCGCCCAGCAGTTCGCTGATGTTGACACCCACCGTTCCGCTGGCCAAGTTGTAGCTGATGACCTGAGTCTGGGCATCGGTTGGGGCCTCGCCCAGGTCCGTCTCCAAGGCGGCAGCGGCGGCGGCCAAGCACATCAGGCCAAGCGGGAAGAATAATGACGTTGTTCGGCGAAAGTTCATGACGAGATCCGAGAAAAGACCCATTCGGAGCGTGGTTTGCGGCGCGCGGCGCGAGACGCATCTTTCGTTTAATGCACGCTGACAAAACGGGCAAGTTCCACCCAATTCGACTCCGTCCAGAAATCGTAGCCGCCCGTACCACCCATCCTCCACGCGGAGGGACCAATCGTCTGACGGCAAATTGTTGCAGGCGTCTGACGCATGGCAATAGAATGGGAGAGCACGGAACCGTCAACACCCCACCTTCGAGACACCTTCCGCCGCAGCGCAACGACCGCGCGTACGAGCGAGTCAGGCAATTGCGTTATCTTGCCGGGAGGGTCTGTGCAGTCCAGGACGTGTACGGCGGCGAGAGGTGCAGAAAGACCAGACACTGGAGGAACGACTCATGGCCTGGCGAATACTGTGCGGTTTGTGGCTGGGAATGGCCGGTGCGACTTCGGTTGCCGCCGCAAGGGCCGACAAGCCGAACCTGGTGTTCATTCTCAGCGACAACCAGGGGGCGTGGACGTTAGGCTGCTATGGCAACCCGGACATTCGCACGCCGAACATCGACCGCCTGGCGTCGGAAGGCATGCTTTTCACGCGGGCCTTTGCCTCGAATGCCGTCTGCTCACCCACACGAGCGACGTTCCTCTCCGGGCTGATCCCCTCGCAGCACGGAGTGCATTGTTTTCTGGACCCCAAGTACATGATGGGGCCAGCGGCTTACAACACGCTGGCCGAGTTCCGGACTCTGCCCAAGATTCTGGCGGAGAACGGTTACGTGTGTGGGTTGACAGGCAAGTGGCACCTGGGGGCGAACCTGACGCCTCAGGAGAGTTTTCAGTATTGGATCACGATGGTGCATGGCAGTACGACCGAGTTCTACGACATGCCGATCATCGAGAACGGCGCCGTGCGCAACGAACCGCAGTACGCGACAGACCTGTGGACGGAACACGCAGTGAAGTTCATCCGCCAGAACAAGGACCGTCCGTTCTTCTTGTTCTTGCCGTATAACGGTCCCTATGGCCTGGGGAGATTGTTGCTCAATCCGGCGCGAAACCGTCACCGCGAGTACTACGAGGACAAGGAATTACTCTCGTTCCACCGCGACGCGATGCATCCCTGGCTGCACAACAACAAGGAATTCCTGAACAACATGGTCTCTATCCGTCGCGTGGCCGCAGAGATCAGCGGAGTGGACGATGGCGTGGGCGAGGTCTTGGCGGCACTGAAGGAACTGGGCATCGAGGGGAACACCCTGGTGGTCTACGCTGCCGACCAGGGGTGGATGGGGGGGATGAATGGCATCTGGGGGATGGGCGATCATACGCGGCCCATGGGCGCTTTTGACGGCATGATGCAGATCCCGTTGATCTTTCGCCACCCTGGCCAGATCCCGGCTGGCAGCCAGGCGAAAATCATGGTCAGCAACTACGATTTTCTTCCCACGGTGCTCTCCTATTTGGGTTTGGGCGATGAGCTGCGCGAGACCAAGCCGGTTTTCCCTGGCCGCGATTTCTCGTCCGTGCTGCGGGGACGCGAGATGGCCTGGGACAATGCCGTGTACTACGAAATGGAATACGTGCGTGCCATTCGTACGGAACGGTACAAGTATGTACACCGTCCCGACGGCCCTTTCGAGCTGTACAACCTGGCGTCCGACCCGTATGAGAAGTTCAATCTTTATGGTCAACCGGGGATGCAGTCGGTGTCCGACCAGTTGCGAATGCGTCTGGAGGGGTTCTTCGAGCAGTACGCGGAGGCGAAGTACGACCTGTATCGGGGCGGAGGTTCGAAGTCCAGCCTGCTGAGCCACAAAGGTCCGCGCCCCGTGACGAACTCGGGCCGCAGGCCAGGACCTGCGCCGGATTGACGCTTCAAGCGGTGCTTGTCGATTTGTCAAGGGGCGTTGCCCGGCGGTTATGCACTGATCGACGCGTCGCAAATGTTTCTCCGAGGGAACGCCAGATCGTCTCGGCCGGGAGTTCCTCTGGCTCGTATCCCGATGGTTCCTGGCTGAGTGTGTATTCCGGGGGTGGTGGCGTGCCGCACATTGCCTGCCTTGACGTCGATGCGGATGCGACAAATTGGCGTAGCGACAATGCGCACGCGACAAGCTGTCGCCCCCTCTGGCGGGCTTGTGCCGATGCTCCATGGTTTCTGTACGGTTGGCTATGTGACGCGTTTCGTCCGGTGTTAGAATGGCCTAGCTCACTGAGCGATGCCAGGTCGCCAACACAGTTCGGTATGTGGATTGGTAGGCGACAACGGCACGCGAATTGCGGATGGCGTGACTGCTAGACAGAGGCAATCCATGCGTGGTCTCGGCAAACGCGACAAGTTGATTTTTCGATGGAACCTGGCGGCCTATGTGTGCGTGAGCAGCGCCTTGCTGGTGGTGCTGGGGATCACGACTTGGGGCGCCTATATCGACTTCCATGAGGTACGTCTAACATTGCTGCAAGGCGAAACGAACCGCCTGCGTTCGCACGCGGTGCGCACGGTGAGTCGTATCCAGGACCGGATGGGTGACTTGGGGTCGCTGGAAGCCGCATTGGCGGACCAAGGGTGGTTGCGAGCCTACTGGGATCGGTGGATTCCGAGCGACGAGACGCGACTGTATGCGGGGATCGTGGATACCTCGGGCCTGATCTTGATGCACAGCAATCGCAATCTGGAAGGAGGGCGGCTGGGTGCTGGGTGGTACGACCGGGTCTTGCTGGACGTGGAAGACGAAGAGGTTGTGGAGGTGGATGACCCGGCCCTCGGCGAGAGCGATACAACTCCGGACGGGCCACTGCCTCGCGTGGTGGAAACGCACAACCCAGCTCTTACCGGCAACAAGCCGACAATCGACGTGATGGTGCCGGTCGTGCATCGCGGTCGGGAAATTGCCACGTACCATAGCGGTTTGGATCGTGCCTGGTTCGACAAGGTTTTGGCAGAAAAGAACGCCAGCACGCGGTCGCGATGGATCGGCATCTTCGGCCTGATGCTGGTGGTCGTGATCATCGCCGGTGCATCGTTGGCACAGATCGTGCGGCGGACCATGGCGTTGCGTGAGGCCATGGAGTTGTCGAAAGTCCGACAGTTTGCAGAACTGGGCGAATTGGCGGCGGGCATCGCCCACGAGATCCGCAATCCGATCAATGCCATTCGCCTCAATCTGCATGCCCTGCAGCGGATGCAGAAACAGGGTGCGGGCGTGGATGGGGCACTGATTGCGGAGACCAATCGGGAGATTGAGCGAGTCGAGGGTCTGATGCGGATCATGCTGGGGTATGCCCGGCCCGAGAAGCCCAACAACGAAAACCTTGATTTGCGCGGCGAACTTGAGGCGGTGGTGAGCTTCTTGCAGCCAGTGATGGATCGGGACAGGATCTCGATCGAGTTGCGGTTGCCGCCCGCCCCTTTGTACGCGCATATGGACCGCAACCGGTTCCGGCAGATCATGCTGAACTTGCTGAACAACGCCAAGGATGCCGTAGGACCAGACGGGAAAATGAGCGTCCAATTGACGCGGCGGCGAGACGGTGTGGAGGTGGCCGTGGCCGACAACGGTCCGGGGGTTCCACTGGCGGAGCGAGAACGGATTTTCGATCCGTTTTACTCGACCAAGGAACTCGGCACGGGCTTGGGGCTGGCCTTGGTCAAACGGTTCATGGAGGAAGCCAATGGGCACGTAGTGTGCGAGGGCGACGACGGTCCGGGCGCGCGATTCCGGCTGATCTTCCCCGAAGCGCCCGTGGAATTGAACAACGCGTTGAACCCGGCATAACGGGGCACGAGGGATGTCCCGAGGGGAGAACATGGTGCAGGCAGCGAGAATCCTGGTGGTTGAGGACGGGCCAGGCGAGCGCGAGGCGCTGGCTCGTGTGTTGCGGATGGAACAGTACGACGTCCTGACGGCGGAGAATCCGCAGCAGGCGTTGGAATACATCGAGCAACCGGTGGATCTGATCCTGAGCGACCTGCGGATGGGCAAGAGCAGCGGCCTGGATTTGCTCCGCTATTGGGAAGAACAGCGGCCGCACACGCCTTTTATCATGATTACCGCCTATGGCGATGTGGAGTCGGCCGTAGCGGCGATGAAGTTGGGGGCCAATGATTATCTGACCAAGCCGGTCGATCCCGAACAATTGCTGGGGCTGATCGAGAAATGCCTGAAGCAGCGACGGGAGTCGGTGGTCGTGGAGAGCAAGAGCCGGCCTGAGGGCCGGCGCGAGGCGGGTATGGACCGGATCGTGGGGCGTTCGCCCGCCATGCTGGACGTCTTCGACCAGACTCGGCGCGCTGCTCAGACCGAGAGCACGGTACTGATCCTGGGCGAATCGGGGACCGGCAAGGAGTTGATCGCCGAGGCCATTCACGAGAACAGTCCGCGGCAGAGCGGTCCGTTTGTGCTGGTGAATATGGCCGCCATCCCCGAAACGCTGGTGGAGAGCGAGCTGTTCGGGCACATGAAGGGGGCTTTCACCGGGGCCACCGCGGACCGCATGGGCCGTTTCGAGACGGCCAATGGGGGAACGATCTTCATTGATGAAATCGGCGATTTCCCCGCCCCTTCGCAGGCCAAACTGCTGCGCGTGCTGGAGAACCGCACCATCTCGCGCGTAGGCTGCAACGAGGACAAGGGAATCGACGTGCGCGTGGTGGCGGCCACCAGCCGCAAGTTGGAGCAGATGGTGGCCAACGGCCAGTTCCGCGAAGACTTGTATTATCGCCTCAACGTGGTTGCCATCCACCTGCCCCCGCTGCGCGAAAGGCGCGAGGACATCCCGATCCTCAGCGAATTCTTCCTTCGCGAACTGTGTCAAGCCAACCGGGTTCCCGCCTTGAACATCGATCCGGACTTGATGCGATACCTGGAGGATTTCAGTTGGCCGGGCAACGTGCGCCAGCTCCGCAATTGCCTGGAGAGCATGGTGGTCATGGCCCGGGGGCCCGTGCTGCGGATCGACGATTTGCCGCGCGGGCTGCCGGAATCGTATCTCCAGCCCACGATCAACGGGGCGCCGGGCAAGGATCACAGCCTGGAGGAGTTGCAGCGGACGGCGATTCTCCGCACTCTGCAGGAATTCAACGGCAATCGGACTCGAGCGGCCGAGGCCCTGGGGATTTCGGTACGCACTCTGCAGCGGCGACTGAAGGAGTGGGACTTGCGCGAGGAGCCGAACGCCGGCGCGTAGGGTACGGCGGTATCGGCCAGAAAGCCGGTTCTGCACGCGGGAAGGCATCGTGGCGACAGGCCGCGTTAGGGGGGGGCACGCCCAGCGTCGATCAGCCAATCGACGCCTCGCGGCGAATGCACTACCATACAGGCGTTCACAGTCCGCAGACATTTCCCCTCATCGCCGCATTTGTCCGAACCCTGATATGGGTGGTCCTCAGGCGTCAACGATCGACCAGATCCTGGCCGAATTGAATCCGCAGCAGCGCGCCGCCGCCACCCACGGCCAGGGGCCGCTGTTGATTGTGGCCGGAGCGGGCACGGGCAAGACGGCCACCCTGGTGCACCGCGTGGCGTGGTTCATTGCCGAGGGGATCGATCCCCAACGGATTCTTCTGCTGACCTTCACACGTCGCGCGGCCGAGGAAATGCTCCGCCGGGTGGCGGGCCTGCTGAGCCGGTTGGAGGAGGATGCCGGAAGGACCGCGAGGCCAGTCGCCCGTACCACGCGTGTCTGGGGGGGCACTTTCCATGCCGTGGCCACTCGGTTGTTGCGCCGTTACGGCAAGGCGATTGGCCTGCCGGCCGAATTCGCGGTGCACGACCGGGGTGACTCGGAAGACCTGATGGCCGTGGTCCGCACGGAGTTGAAACTGGCCAAAACCGATCGCCGCTTTCCCCACAAGGGCACATGCCTGGACATCTATAGCCGTTGCGTGAATGCGCGGCAGAAGTTGCCGCAAGTCCTGGGGGAGACCTTCCCCTGGTGCAAGGAGTGGGGCGAAGAGTTGAAGCGACTGTTCGACGCCTACGTGGACCGCAAGGAGGCCGCCGCCACGCTGGACTACGACGACTTGCTGTTGTACTGGCACGCTTTGTTGGCCGACGAACAGGCGGGGGAGCAGATCCGCCGCCAATTCGACCGGGTGTTGGTCGACGAGTACCAGGACACCAACACCCTGCAAGCGGAACTCTTGTACCGCTTATGCCCGGACGGCCAGGGCCTGACCGTGGTGGGTGACGACGCGCAAGCGATCTACTCGTTTCGCGCGGCGACGGTGCGCAACATCCTGGATTTCCCGCAGCACTATCCCTCCACGACGCGTATCACCCTGGAGCAGAACTACCGCAGCACGCAACCGCTGTTGGAGGCCACCAACGGCGTGATCGCTTTGGCCAAGGAGCGATTTGCCAAGAACCTCTGGTCGCAGCGCGAGCAAGGCGAGCGGCCGGTCTTCGTGACCTGCGAGGACGAGGACGACCAGAGCGAGTTTGTGATCAGCCGGGTTCTCACGCATCGCGAGGCGGGGATTCCGCTGCGCCGCCAGGCTGTGCTCTTCCGGGCCTCGCATCACAGCATGCTGCTGGAGGCCGAACTGGCGCGCCGCAACATCCCCTTTCACAAGTACGGCGGCCTGAAGTTCGTGGAAACGGCACACGTCAAGGATCTGCTGGCCTTCCTGCGGCTGGCCGACAATCCGCAAGATGTGGTCGCCGGGACGCGGATTTTACCCCTTCTGCCAGGCGTGGGCCCGGTCAAGGCCCGGCAGCTCATGGGGCTGTTGGACGAGTCGCGGGGCGATTTTGCGGCCTGGAAGGGCTGGAAGCCGCCGGAAGGCGCTGCCAAGTTGTGGCCCAAGCTGCTGGAACTGCTAGTCGGACTGGCGAGCACGCGCGAGGATCTGCCCGGCCAAGTGCACCGGGTGCGCAAGTTCTACACACCGTTGATGGAAGAGCGGTACGACAATCCGCATCCGCGTGGCCGGGACCTGGAGCAACTGGAGTTGATCGCCGCGCGCTATCGCAATCGGCGCCGCATGCTGCTGGAGATGGCCTTGGACCCGCCCAACTCGACCCAGGACCTGGCCGGTGCGCCGTTGCTGGACGATGACTATCTGGTCTTGAGCACGATCCATTCGGCTAAGGGGCTGGAGTGGGACGTAGTGCACGTGATCCACGCCGCGGACGGAAACATCCCCTCGGATATGGCCACCGGCTCGCCGGCGCAGGTGGAAGAGGAGTTGCGCCTGTTCTACGTGGCCCTGACGCGGGCCAAGAATTACCTGTATGTGTGCTGCCCACTGCGCTACTATCATGCGCGCATGGGCTACAGCGATCGGCACAGCTACGCCCAGCCGACGCGTTTCCTGCCGGAACAGGTGGTCCGCCATTTTCAGCGTCAGGCGACCTCTGGGGCGGAGGAAGACGCCTCGCCGGAACTTGGCGTCTTTCGCCTTTCCAGCGAGGCGGTCCGCCGGCGAACCAAGGATCTGTGGTCGGACTAAGCCGCGAACGAGTTGCATCATGAACCGACACCTGTTGCTCTTGGCCCTTGGCGTTGCTCTCTGCTTGTCGCCCAGGGCGGGCTATGCCGAGCGCAAGGTCTTCAACGACGACCGGCCGGAAACCAAGGCCTTGGAAATCTGGCGCATGACTTGCGGCGTGCGGACTCGGCACCACACGGTGTACCACGACTCCGATCCCTTCAATCATGATGGCCGATACCTGCTATATCTGATCGGCGAGGAGGCCGCTGAGAGCGTTAAGAAGGCCACCCAAACTTTGGCCGTTTACGATTTGCAGGCGGATCGGGAGATCTGGCGTTCGCCGATTCCCGCGCGCTGGCCGCAGTGGGCCCACCAGAGCAATCGGATCTTCTTTGCCGACGGGGTGAAGGGCCGACGGCAAAACGTGTGGCAGGCGGAGATCCCCAGCGGTCGGCTGACCAAGATTTGCGACGACGCCCTGAATGCCGTGGCGGGTGTGACGCCCGACGACGAATGGCTGATCTACACCTTGAACAAGGTCTATCGCGTGCGTGCCCGGGCCGACTCGAAGAGCGAGGTCTTGTGGGAGCATCCCGAGGCGCCAAAGGTATCCTCCAGCCTGCCCTGCCACAGTCCCACGCGGCCCGTCTTCCAGGTGCGGCAGAACGTAGCCGGTAAGCGCAATGCTCCGGACCGCTGGGACCGGCAGCACCCGGCGCGGATGCTGGTCGACGATGATGGGCGGATGCTGGGCCCGGCCCTGTCAAGCCTGGAGCAGGCGCACGGGGCATGGCGTGGGGACGGCGAGTACCTGATCGCCGGCGATGGGTTGCTGTGCGGCCGGCTATGGAATCAGCCGGCGCCGGTCCCGCTGCTGGCCTACTCGAACAGCAGCGCGCACGATCCTTCCGCCTGCGGACGCAGTGGACAATGGACCTGCACGACGGACGGCATCAACGACCGACTGAAGGTCTTTGACTGGCGCACGACGGACACGACGCTCGTCTGCTATTCGTGCAGCATCATCCATCAGGTCGAGGGTGACAATCGCGACTTGAGCGGCCCTTATGACAGCGACGCCTGCGGCAGCCCCGACGGTACGAAGATCTGCTTCAGCAGCAACTATCAACTGGACCGGTTTCCGGCCACGCAGGTCACAGGCAGTTCGGAACACACGTTGGAGGTCCTGAGCACTGCCGGATTCCCGGAACAGGGGCTGCTGAGCGTCCACGTGGGTATTTTGAGCTACACCGGCAAAACGCAGACGGCCTTTACCGGGATCCAGCCGAACGCCCTGGGCTCGCGGTTCACGGTCCTTCGCGAGGGGACGTCGGTGTCGAACTTCCTGGGCCGGACCGACGCCCAGGCCCAAGACCTGCTGGCAGCCCAATACGCGACGGACGTGTACCTGGCGGTGGTGCGGCGACCCGATCGGCCGGCCCTGGCCGCACGCGACGATGCGATTGTACTTCACCCCGGTTTCAATCATCGCGAGACACGTGGATACGCGTTGTATGTCGACGGCGAAACGGTCTCCGGCGAACCTTGGGATCCTCGGCAGCCGCTCACTTTGCCGCAGGGCAAACAACTGCAGGCTGCGGCCGTGGAGTGGTGCGGATTGCGGAGCGAGTTGAGTCCGGCGATGCCCCTGGGTACTGGGGCGCGAGTGCTGCGCTACGATCCGCAACGCCCTGCCGAGTTGGATGCCCCACGTCAACGTCTGATGGTTGTCGGCGTGGAGGGGAAACTGTCCTCGGCGCCGAGGGGCGCGACGGTCCAAGGCCTGCCCCAGGCGGCTGTGCAGTTCACCACGGGCGACGGCCAACCGCTGGCCGAGGAATACTACGAAAGAGGCAGATTACAACGTCGTCATGAGCTAACGCCTGATGGTCGAACCACCCTGATCCAGGAATACCAGGAGGGGCGACTCAGCAAACGCACGATCCGTGATCCCGAAGAGCGGTTGTTGCGAATTGAGCATCTCGATCCCCAGGGCTACCTTACCAAGTGCGAGAGTTTCTCCCGGGGCCGTCTGTCCTCATGGATCGAGTATCGAGACCGTGAACCGGCCACGCGGACCGTGTTCACCGCCAAGGGCAAAGAGATCGGTTTCGAGAACCGCAACGGAGTGTGGGAACGTGTGCGGTGATCGTCTGTCGGCTCGCAGTCACGTCGCCAGGGCTTGATCCAGGCACTGAAGTGTGTCGTCGACCTCGGCCGGATTGAGCATGCCGATGGTCACGGCGTCAACCAGTCCGTTGTGAAACACGTGCCTGAGCGACGCGACTTTCTCCTCCGGGGTGATCAGCTTGCCGGCGCCGAAGATCTTCATGCCCACCACGGCCTTGCCATTGGCGCGGGCCGTTTTGAGCACCAGGGAGACCTCTTCCACCGTACCGTCACAAGCAAAGGCCTTGCCGCCCTTGTGATTGATGCGCGCAAAGATCACGTCCACCCAGGGGTGCGCGGCCGCCACTTTCAAGGCGCCCAGGTCGTGGCACGAGACGCCGACCGCGCCGACAGTGCCCTTTTCCTTTAGCGCCGAAAGCTCGTCGCGAATGCCGGCGAATTCGGTGGGCCATTGCTCGTTGGTCATGCAATGGATCAGGCACACATCGAGACGCTCGGCGCCCAATTCCTGGCAGTAACGCTGGACTTCCTCCTTCGCCCCACCGGAGGGAGTAACCCAAGACTCCTTGCGGGGCCAGATCTTGCTCAGCAGCGTAAGTTCCTGGCGCGGCACGCCCTGGATGACATCCTTGATCAGCGGATGCGAGCCATAGAGATCGGCCATGTCGAGGAAGCGTATCCCCCGCTGCAGGCTGTGGTGCAACAAGCGGTCGAAAGCCTCTTTGCCCTGTCGCGTATGCGCAGAGGAGCGATTGTAGCCCTTGTAGCCGGTGCCCTGGGCGAGGCGAGTGACCTTGAGGCCTGTCCGGCCCAGCGGCACCAGCTCTGCGCCCCGGGTGGCGGCGGGGATTTCAGCACGCACGAGGGGGACCGAGGCCAGGAGCCCGGCTCCGGCCACGGTCGTATTGAGGAACTCGCGGCGGGTGAGGTTCTGCACAGCGATTCTCCTTCCACGAGGCGGACAGGATTGGGTGATTAGCGGCACTAATCTGGGCGTCGGGATCGTCGTTGCGCACCAGCGACGCGAGAGAATTATGCCGCGTTTTGCTGCGGTTGGCCAGATGCCGCGGCGGGAATCGGCGACAAGCCGTGGGGCCGGCCTATCTGGGGCTGCGATGGGCGGTCGGGACACCTTGCTTGACACGGACCGATGAGGCCTTTAGAACCTATCCCAGTACGGACGATTACCAGAGACGTTTTGCGGATCTCTGCATTGTTGACGGTCCCGACCGACCGACGGGAGGTCGGGAAGTTCGGGCGGCGGCGACCGATCTTCGGTTGGTGCTTGCCCCTCGGTTCATTGGCCTTCCTTGGCACATTTGGAGGAACTCAACCGTGAGACCCACTCGCCTCGTTGCGTGTTTGTTGCTGGCCGCTGTGGCTGCGTCGCTTTGCGGCTCCTACGTCTTTGGACAAGAGAAGAAGCAGCCGGCCAAGAAGCGGGCTCCCAGTCCGGCCATGCTGCCCATCGAGGACAAGCCTGGCTTGCCGCGTGTGCTGCTGATTGGCGACTCGATCTCGATTGGCTACACGCTGGCCGTGCGCGAAGCGCTGGCCGGCAAGGCCAATGTGCATCGCCCCTCGACCAACTGCGGTCCCACGATCCGCGGTTTGGAGTCGTTGGACGCCTGGCTGGGTTCCGGCCGCTGGGACGTGATCCACTTCAACTGGGGGCTGCATGACCTGCGGTTCGACGACGCCGGCAAGCAGCAAGTGCCGCTGGCCGACTACGAGAAGAACATGCGCGAGCTGGTGGCCCGACTCAAGAAGACCGGCGCCACCCTGATTTGGTGTGCGACGACGCCGGTGCCGGAAGTCAGCAAGCCCCTGCGCAAGAACAGCGATGTGCTGGCCTACAACGCGGTTGCCAAGAAGATCATGGACGAGAACGGCATCCGCATCGACGACCTGTACGCCTTTGCATTGCCGAGGATCAAGGACATCCAGTTGCCGAGCAACGTGCACTTCTCGCCCGAGGGCTCCAAAGTCCTGGCGCAGCAGGTGGCCGCCTCGATTGCCGAGGTCCTGTCCAAGAAACCGTAGTGCGACCAGCGGCGAGACCGCCATCCACCGTGGTTTTGTCTCCGGAATCCAGTCCAGGGGGCGGAGTCCGGGGCCGAGGCGCCTGGCAAGCGAGAGATGCTCGGTGACAGGCGCCAGCGAAGGAAGGGCCGTTCCGCGGCTAAGAACGTATCCCAGAACTGCCAAAGCCAGGTCGGGCGGCCCAGCAGGACTGAGGCGCCGACAGGTTCTGGGACCGGCTCTAAGAACGTGTCCCAGAACCATCCTAGGTACGTCGGGCGGCCCTGCAGGACCGAACTACCGACAGATTTGGGGACCGGCCCAAAGGCACCCCAGGAGAGTCTTCCGTGATTGTTGCATGGACATCGATCTGTTTTTGGGCCTTGTCGGCCGGCTCGCTTCCTGACGAGGAACTCCGCACGCATTTGGCCGCCATCTGCCAAGTGGACCAACAGGGAAAGGGCCACGCGCAAGCGGCCGAGGCATGGTCCCAACTGGCCCAGGCCAACGCCGGCCAACTCAATCTCATGCTGGGTGCCCTGGACACCGCCAACCCTCTGGCGGCGAACTGGATCCGGACGGTGGTCGACGCCGTGGCCGAGCGTGAACTGGCTCGTACGGGCCGGTTGCCGCTCGCGGACCTGGAAGGCCTGGTCCTGGATCGTAGTCACGGGCCGAAGACGCGCGAATTGGCCTTTGTCTGGCTTGTACAAGCCGACCACGCCGCCCGGGAGCGGTTGCTCCCGGGCATGCTCAACGATCCTTGCCTGACCTTGCGGCGCATGGCGGTAGAACGCCTGATGAACCAGGGGCGCGATCTGGTGGAACAGGGCGACAAGCCCCAGGCCGTGAAGCGTTACGAGCAGGCCCTGGCGGCGGCGCGCGACGTGGACCAGGTTCGGGCTCTGGGCGAACGCCTGAACAAGCTGGGCGTGGAGGTGGATCTTCCACGCAAGTTGGGCTACGTGGTGGGCTGGCAAGTGATCGGCCCCTTCGACAATGTGGGCGACAAGGGCTATGAGGTCGCCTATGGGCCGGAGAAGGAAGTGAACCAGCAGGCCGAAT
Source organism: uncultured Planctomycetales bacterium (assembly GCA_937889015.1). Taxonomy (GTDB): domain Bacteria; phylum Planctomycetota; class Planctomycetia; order Pirellulales; family Thermoguttaceae; genus CALARR01. Next base: position 51,087 of record CALARR010000141.1, read on the forward strand.
ACCCGGGCAAGCAAGGGCCGGTACGATGGAAGCCCGGTGAGGGGACAGGCCCGTTCGCCACGGTGGATCTCAACAAACTGCTGGTTATGGAAAAAGGGGTGGTGGGCTACGCCTTGAACGAATTCCATTCGAGCCGGGAGCAGGAGGTCGAGTTTCGCGTCAGCTCGGCGAATGCGGTCAAGTTGTGGCTCAACGGCCGGTTGATCGATGAACACCATGTGTATCATTCTGGCGTTCAACCCGACCAATACGTCAGCCGAGGCACGCTGCAGGCTGGCCGTAACACGATCCTGGTCAAGCTCTGCCAGAATGAGCAGACTCAAGACTGGGCCAAAGTGTGGCAGTTTCAGTTGCGCGTGTGCGATTTGCAGGGGGCGGCGGTGAACAGTGAGCGATGAGGGACGAGGGGCGAGGGACTTCTTCACGGAACACCAATGGCGGTTACCATGCATCAGGCCGGGATTTGTCGCGGAATCTTGCTAGCGTTGATCGTGCTGGGGGCGACGGGTGCCGACTGGCGGCAGTTCCGGGGCACCGACAATCGTAGCGTGTCGGACGACAAGGGATTACCCACGGCCTGCGGCCCGGAGACCCTGGCCTGGAAGGCGCCGCTGCCCGGACGTGGCCCCGCAGGGCCGATCGTGGTCGCGGGGCGGGTGTTCGTGGCCGCGTCGAGCGGGGGCGGCCAGGACTGCCTGCGCCTGTTGTGCCTCGACGCCCAGAGCGGCAAGCAACTCTGGCAGCGGCAGATGTGGGCCACGGGCAGCACGGTGCACAACAGCTTTGGAGCCGTGGCCGACTGCACGCCGGCCAGCGACGGCCGCCTGGTCGTGGCGCTCTGGTCGTCCAACGACCTGGCATGTTTCGACCTGGAGGGCAACCTGAAGTGGTTCCGCGGCTTGGGCTACGAGTCGCCGACGACGCGCAACGACGTGGGCATGGCATCGTCCCCTTTGATCGTGCAAGACACGGTCGTCGTGCAACTGGAGAACTACGGCGCGTCGTTCGCAACCGGCATCGATCTGCAGACGGGGCAGACACGGTGGCGCCAAGCGCGCGAGCAGGCGTCGAACTGGACTTCGCCGACAGTCCTGCGCGGCCCGACGCCGGCCGAGGACCTGGTGCTCTTGCAGTCGCGGTCGCGGCTGAGCGTTCACGATCCGCGCAGTGGCCGGGAACTGGCGGCGAGAGACCACTTCTGCCACACCATCGCCAGTTCTACCACGGTCGGGGACCGGATCTACCGGCCCAACGACGGCATCGAGGCCCTGCGATGGGACGCCGCAACACGGCAACTGGTTACGCTGTGGGATGAATCGCGTCTGAAGTCCGGCAACCCGTGCCCCGTGGTCCATAACGGACGGATCTATGTCACCAAGTCTGCGGGGATCGTGGTTTGCGCGTCGGCCGAGGATGGCAACACCTTGTGGCAGGTGCGGCTGAAGGGTCCGTTTTGGGCTACGCCCGTGATCGCCGGCGCGCACCTGTACGCGGTGAATCACGCGGGCCTGATGCAGGTGGTGCAGTTGGGCGAGGAGGGCAAGCTGGTCTGGAGCGGCGAGTTGGAACCGGGAGTCCTGGCCTCGCCCGCCGTGTCCGACGGGGCGATCTACTTCCGCACCGACGGCCATGTGTGGAAATTTGCCAATAAGCGCTGAGCAGCGTCACGGCGCGCGGAGATAGTCGAGGGCCAAGAGGGCCATCGCGCGAACGCCCAGGGGGAGTGCAGCTTCATCGATGCGCATTTGCGGCGAGTGCAGGGGGTGGGTCGCGCCGAGGTCCGGATTGCGCACGCCGAGGAAGAAGAACATGCCCGGCACGCGCTGCAGATATGCGGCGAAGTCTTCGCCGCCCATCATCGGCTCGGGTTGGACGACGCGTCCCTCGCCGGCGGCGCGCACCAGGCTGGGGATCATGCGCGCGGTGAGGCGCGCCTCGTTGAAGACCATGGGCGTGGTGCGGCTGAGGTTGATCTCGGCCTCGGCGCCGTGGGCGGCAGCCGTCTGGCGCACCAACCGCTCGAACTCTTCGATCGCCTTCTCGCGCACGGCAGCGTCGTGCGTGCGGATCGTGCCTTCCAGGTACACTTCGCCAGGGATGATGTTCCAGGCCGTGCCGGCCTTGATGATTCCCACCGACACGACGACCGGTTGCCGGGCGTCGATGTGGCGGCTGGGAATGGTTTGAATGGCGGTGATGACGTGCGCCGCAGCCACGATAGGATCAACGCCTTGCCAGGGCATCGCGGCATGCGATTGCTTGCCGCGCACGATGACCCGGAATCGCTCGACGTTGGCCATCAGCACGCCGGGCCGTGTGCCCAGCGTGCCGACATCCATCTCGGGCTTGATGTGCAGGCCGAAGATGGCGTCCACGGCGGGATCTTTCAGGGCGCCCTCCGCGACCATCAATTCGGCACCGCCTTTTTCGCCTGCCGGCACGCCTTCTTCCGCCGGCTGAAAGATCAACTTCACGTTGCCGCGCAACTCGCCGCGGAGCTTCACCAAGACACTGGCGGCCCCCAGCAGGATCGCCGTGTGGGCATCGTGGCCGCAGGCATGCATGACGCCGGCATTCTGCGAGGCGCAGGGCAACCCGGTGTTTTCCTGGATGGGCAGGGCGTCCATATCGGCGCGCAAGGCGACGGTCGGTCCCGGCTGCGTACCACGGATCAAGGCCACCACGCCGTGGTGCGCCACCCCGGTGCGGATCTCGTCCAGGCCCAGGGCTTTGAGTTGTTCGGCGACGACGCGCGCCGTGCGCTCTTCGCGGTTGGAGAGCTCGGGATGGGCATGAAAGTCGTGACGCCATTGGACCACCTGTGGGGATACTTCGGCGGCCAGGTCCGCAACACGCTTGGACAGATCCTGGTCCGCGGCAGGCGACGCGGTTGCGAAGATTGTCACCCAGAGAGCCAAGCCCCACGTTCGCAAGTGCAACACGGTTGAGTTCCTTATCAATTCACTGTTCTTCGACGTTGTCACGCAGGATATTGTCAGCACCCACCACCTCGAGATAGCCGAAGGCCTGGGGCAGTTCGAAGTCGGGCTCGGTGGTCTGGGGATCGACCCAACTGATCCAATCTTCGATCGTCTTACCGTCGGGGCCGTGGCTGAACTCGGCGCGGAACAGGCCGAACACGATTCTTGTGCCCGGTTTCAACTCGGGCAGGCCGATCGCCGGGAAGGTGCTCAACGGAATCGAGCCTTCGACCGTGTAGCCTTGGGGAGTGGACTGGCCGCGAAGTTCCAGGCCGGGCATGTTCCAGGAGAAATCGAATTTGCGGTAGAAGTGGCCGCGGAAGTCGAGGGCCCTGCCGCGCGAATCCATCTCCATGGCGTAGTAGTCGCTCAGCCGCTCGTCTTTGGAGAGGAGCATCTCGACGCGGTCCTCCCCGATCGCCGATTCCTCATTCACGAAGGGTTCGACTACGACCACGTCCGAATCTTCAACGCGATAGCCGAAATACAGCCGATCGGCCGTACACAGGGCCCGGAATTCCGTAGCAGGCGTCTGCTTCTTGTTCCACGGGAAGCGGAATCCGCTTTCCAGGTTGGCCTTTTGCCAGTCGGGCTCGTCGAGGCGGCCGTCGAGTTGGATCTTGGCCTGCGGCACGCACCGCAGTCGATAGACTTTGTCGGCGCGCGGAGCGAGGGGCAGGAAGTCCCCTTCATTGACGCGAATCCGCAACTTGCCCTGCATGGTCGTGACCCACATGACGCCCGGCTCGTACTCGAAGAGGTTGGGATACGACAGCCGGTGCATGGGCTCGGTATCGCCGGGCTGCATGGGGTCATAGCCGACTACGACCGGCTCGGTCCAGGTCTGGCCGTCGTCTTCGGAGAAGGCCATCGAGAGTTGCTCGCGGCGTCCGGTCTTCTTCACAGGATCGATGTACCGGTTCCAGAACAACACCAGCCGTCCGCTGTGCAGGCGAGCGAGCATGCCCGGCGACCCGCTGGCGGCAATCTTGGAGGGGCGGATGTCCTTCCAGGTGAGCCCCTCGTCCTCGGAGAAGGCTTCGCTGAACCGTCCGCGGGACGTGCGCAGGAGCAACCACAGGCGATGGTCGCGGAGTTGGACCACGGTGCCTTCGATCCCGCCGCCATGGTCGCCGTAGCCGCCGTAGGCCCCCAGGTCGATGATGTTGCTCGTCCGCCAGGTGGCGCCTTGGTCGTCGGAAACCAGGGTCAGGGACACGTGCCGACCAGGATCGCGTACGGCCACCTGGCTGACCAGGACCAGGCGGCCGCTGCGGAGCTGAATCATGTTCCGCACAGCGCCGCACCAACCGTCCTGGATCTTCTGTGGCGGCAGCCAGGTACGGCCCTCATCGGTGCTCCGCACGACGTAGACTGGCAAGCGGCAGTCAGCTGCCGGACCGCCTTCTTTCTGGTTCCAGTGCAGGGCGGCTTCCGGTGTGTTGAGGAAGGCCATGACGATCGTGCCTTCGCGCGTGCGCAGCAGGGCCGCCTCGCCGCGAGCCGTGTATTTCTTCGGATCAGCGAAGAGCCTTGTCTTGGTCCAGGTACGGCCCTCGTCCTTGCTGAACAGGGCGTCCTGCGGCGATGCGGCCAATACACTACCGTCAGCCAGACGCACAAACGGCCCCAGCACGTCGCTGGGCAACGGAGTGGCCTTGGGATGAAGCTGAAGCCGATCGGCGGGCGTCGCCCCCAAGCCGATCGCGGCCGTCAGCAGGACCAGGAGGCTAAGAGCTGGTTCCAGGACCTGTCGGCAGTTCGGGCCTGCTGGGGCACCCGGCCTGGCCGTGATGGGTCTGGGATACGCACTCAGAGCAGTGCTGCGCATCGTTCTCTCCTATTGGATCTCGAACAGGCAAAGAGATTCATTTTACGGCGTCTCCGGTTAGGGCTGGGTTTGCCGAACAACTCGTCTTCCCGGGAGTCGCCACAGGATGCAACTGAAAAGTATCCTCAACCGCGCCGAGTGGCACAAGTCGTTTGTGTGCGGAAGAGTCAATAGAAGGTGCACCGCAACCTGCCCTCGACGTGCGGGAAGCCGTCGAACCTGCTTGGTATCACGCACTTGGCGACCTCCCCTCGCCAGGATTCATGCACGACTTCTGCCGAGGATTGTAGGACGACCTTTGGCGTCATTATAATCGGAGTCTAACAACCGATCCTATTGGCGCCGGCGCAACCAATGATCACAATTCCGTCCGGATTCCACCCTTATTGGGTCCTGCATAGCGAATGAACCGAGGGCGACCATCGGGAGCCCGATTTTCCCGGCCTTCCGTTGGTCGGCCGGGGCCATTAACAATGCAGAGATCAATAG
>CALARR010000142.1 GCA_937889015.1 uncultured Planctomycetales bacterium
GATCAGGACGGCTTGTCCAAGCGACTTAAGGCCCACAGAAACGGGAATGCACCCCTCCCCTGGCGGCCAGTGGAACGCGCGCCGCCTTCTGTGGTATAGTGGTCGGGCTGGCCAGGGCGGACGTGCGCGACCGATCGGCGGCCCACGCGATCTCTGGCCGGCGCGCCGGGCCAACCGCCCTCGGCCGACCCGGTCTATTGATCTTCAGAAAAGCAATGCAACACGCGGGTGACATTGGCACCGGGAAACCGGTCTTCCGTTGGTCGCCCTGGCTGCATTGCTTATCCGAGGGCCAATAGGGGCGCGAGGACCGCAATATCCACCAGACGAAGGAGCCCCAGGATGCGGATGAATCGTCGGAACTTCTTGGCTGGATCGGCCGCCGCCGGTCTGGCGCTGCTCGCCCCGCGGCTCTTTGCCCAGGTGTCGGCGAAAAAACACCGCACGGCCCTCATCGGTTGCGGTTGGTACGGAACCAGCGACCTGCTGCGCCTGATTCAAGTCGCGCCGGTCGAGGTGGTCGGGCTGTGCGACCCGGATCGCAACATGCTGGCCACCACCAGCGAGCTGGTGGTCCAGCGCCAGAAGCTGTCCAAGGGCCCGCCGACCTACAACGACTACCGCAAGCTGCTCCAGGATCTGAAGCCCGAGCTGGTGCTGATCGGCACGCCCGACCACTGGCACGCGCTGCAGATGATCGCCGCGGTCGAGGCCGGGGCCGACGTCTACGTGCAGAAGCCCATCAGCGTGGACGTGATCGAAGGCGAGGCCATGGTCGCCGCCGCGCGCAAACACCAGCGCGTGGTGCAGGTCGGCACCCAGCGCAAGAGCACGCCGCACCTGATCGACGCCAAGAAGCAGGTCGTCGAGGCCGGCCTGCTGGGCCAGATCGGCCACGTGGACCTGTGCTGCTACATCCCGATGCGCGCCAACGGCGATCCGCCCCTGCAGCCGGTGCCCGACTTCTTCGACTACGAAATGTGGACCGGCCCGGCCCCGCTGCGCCCCTTTGACGGCCTGCCCCACAAGCGCTGGTGGCGGACCTTCATGGAATATGGCAACGGGATCATGGGCGACATGTGCGTGCACCTCCTGGACACGGCGCGGTGGATGCTCGGCCTGGGCTGGCCCAAGCGGATCAGTTCGGCGGGCGGGATCTTCGTGCAGAAGGAGGGCAAGTCGAACATCGCCGACACGCAGGTGGCCACGTTCGAGTACGAGGGGCTCAACCTGGTCTGGCAGCACCGCACGTGGGGCGCGCCGGTCGACCCGGATTATCCCTGGGCCCTGACCCTCTACGGCGACAAGGGCACGCTCAAGGCCAGCACCAAGCAGGCGGACTTCATTCCCAAGGATCGGGCGGCCAAGCCGATCCACTTCGACTGCTTCTACGAGCGCGAGAAGTATCCCGAGGACGTGACGGAGAAGGGGATCGAGTTGAACGCCGCCCCGGCCACGCGGCTGCACATGCTCGATCTGCTGGCCGCGATGGAGAAGCGCAGCCGGCCGGTGGCGGACATCGAGCAGGGGCACATTTCCACGGCCAGTTGCATCCTGGCGAACGTGGCCATGCAATTGGGCCGGCCCCTGGCGTACGATCCGGCCAGGCGCGAAGTGACCGGCGACGCCGAGGCGACGCGTCTCTTGCGGCGTCCCTACCGCAGCCCTTGGAAGCATCCCGAGGTCTGAGGCCGAACGGAAAGCCTTGGTGAATCGTCTGTCTCGGAAACCAAAGCCGAGGCTCTCGCGTGCCTCTGTGCCTCTGTGCCTCTGTGCCTCTGTGCCTCTGTGCCTCTGTGCCTCTGTGAAGATATATGAAGTCGGGGCGTCCCTTGAACCCGTTGGTAGACTGATGGTGGTTCAAGACCTTTAGCCATACCTGACGGAAGGGAGGCCCCGATGACGACCCATTATATCGCGTTGGATGTGCATTGTGCATTCACGGAGATGGCCGTGGTGACTGCGTCCGGCCGACTGACGAAACGCTCTCGCTGCGCGACACGCATCCGCGAGTTGGTGGAGGCCATTGAGTCGGTCGGCCAGCCGCGTCGTTTGACCTTCGAGGAAGGCCCCATGGCGGAGTGGCTGTATCGGAATTTGGCCCCGCATGTGGAGGAATTGACAGTCTGCGATCCGCGGCGGAATAGCTTGATCGCCAAGGAGGGGGACAAGGATGACCCGATCGATAGCGCCAAGCTGGCGCAGTTGTACCGCGGCGGATATCTCAAGGCCGTGCACCACCCGGAGAGCTTGGAGCGGTCGATCCTCAAGCAGCACGTCGCGTTGTATCATGGTCGAGTGCGTCAGCGGGTGCGGGAAGCGAACTACCTCATCGCCCAGGTGCGACGGCACGGCCTGATCGTCACGGAGGCAGCCTTTGCCGATCCCGCCGATCGGCCGCAGTTGCTGGCCCAGCTTCCGCAGAGTCGCTTGCTGCGGGCCGACCTGGAGTGCTTGTGGCAAGGCTACGACGCGGTCGTCCGCCAGGAATCGCAGATGCGACGTCGACTGGAGGACCAGGCCCGACGTGACGAGCAGATCCGACGCTTCGAGCGCGTGCCGGGCTACGGTTGGATTCGCGCAGCGACGTTTTACGTGTACGTCGATGCGCCTTGGAGGTTTCCCCGCAAATCGGCCCTGTGGAAATACATGGGCATCGGCCTGGAGCGTCGACACAGCGGCAACGGGCCGGTGCAACTGCGCGTGGTACGGAGTGCGAACAAGTGCCTGAAGAATGTCGCGCTGGGAGCTGCCAACACGGCAATCCTTCAGGCCGATAACCCTTTTGCCATCCTTTACCGGCACTGGACCCAGGAGAAAGAGATTTCGTGCCCCAACGCGCGTCGCAACGTGGCTCGTAGCCAGACCGCGACGCTGTGGGGAATGTGGAAGAACGGCAGCGAGTACCGACCGGAGCTTGTGACGCAAGGGATGGGAATCGGTGTAGTGTGCGGATCGAGGTAGAATCATGGCATTCAGGGCGAGCGGCGGAGTTCCCTACAAAGGAATCGCCCCGGTCTGCGGACGCGGAGGCCCGCTCTGTGAATGAACCCGCCGCTCCTATTTGCTACGCCCCCAAATCTTCATGGACCTCAGCACGGCTGAGAGTCCCCGACAGGTGTCTGAGCGACTCCTTCGCGGAGAAAGCCCAGCGATGCTGATTGACGCCGACGATTCATCGAACATCCACCAGCACTACGGAACCGATCCCTTAACCTTCACGTGACACCCGCAAGGCAACCCGTCTGAGCCAAACTAGGACGCCCCTCAAGATTTCCAGGAGGAAAGGTGCGTTTCCGCTGGGAGACTCACTTGACTTCTTGCTTCATACAGGTGCCTCTGTGCCTCGATGCCTCTGTGCCTCCGCCTCCGCCTCTGCCCCTTTGCCCCTTGCCCCTCTGTGCCTCGATGTCTTTGTGCCTTTGTGCCTGCTCCATGCCCTTGCGTGCCACGCCCTTCGGAAGTACAATGCCTTCGGCCAGGTGACTTCCGAATACCAGGAGCACTCCGGCGCCGT
>CALARR010000143.1 GCA_937889015.1 uncultured Planctomycetales bacterium
GCTTCGGGCTTCAGGGCACGTTCCACGGTTGCCTCGCTGGCGCTTCGGGCTTCAGTGGGCCGTGAAGCAGTGCGATATGCTGCGGATTTCGCCTGGCGGCGAGGCTAGACGCCCTGTCGCAACAACTCGATCAGCAGCCGGCTCACCTCTTCCGGTTGCTCCTGCTGCACCCAATGCCCGGCCCCTTCCAGCAGATGGCAGCCGCGCATCTTGGTGCAGAGCTTGTCGCGCATCTGCTCCAGGTTTCCGGGCCTCTGATAGATGCCCCAATCGTGCTTGCCGGCGATGAAGCAGGCCGGCACGTCGATCGTGCGCCCGGCGAAGATCCCCAGTTCAGCGTTGTACTTGCCGCTGGTCTGGCAGCGATACCAGTTCAGGCCGCCCTGGAATCCGGTGCGTGAATACTCGTCGCTGTAGACTCGCAGCTCGTCGTCGGTCAGCCATTGGCAGGCGGCGATTTGTTGGGGCGAGGGCATCGCCGGGACCACGGTCTCCGCCATGCCCTGGTCTCGATCCATGATGTAATAGGTGGGCAATTTGGCCAACTCGGCCGCGGTCCAGCCCTGCAGCGGAACGGGTTGGTTGTCCTTCCAGTCGGCGCTTTTGTAGTGGTAGTAGGCACGCAGGAAGGCGTGGACTCCCTGGGCGCAGTGGAGCATGTTGCCGTTCGCCTCGCGCGTCGAATAGTACCACTGGTAATGCTTGCGCGGCCGCGGCAGGGCCGCCAGGTCGTCGTGGATGCTGCTGCCTGGGGCTTCCTTGGATCGCGGTTGGACGTTGGCCGTGTTGAAGGGCACGGCCGGCGGGCCGGGAAACGGGGCGCTCATCAAGACCACCGAGCGAAACACGTCCGGCCGGAGGATCGCGCACCAGCCGGCCACGGGCGTGCCGAAGTCGTGCCCCACCACGCCGGCCACGGTGCGATAGCCCAGCGCCGACACCAGGCCGAAGGCATCGCGCACCAGGTTCGTGAAGCGGAACGGCGCCACGTCGGCGTCGTAGTCGCTGTCCCAGCCGGTCGTGCGGCCGTAGCCGCGCTGGTCGGGGGCGATCACATGAAACCCGGCCGCGGCCAGGGGGAGCATTACCTTGCGCCAGCTATAGGCCAGTTCGGGAAACCCGTGCAAGAGCAGCACGCAGGGCCGATTGGGTGTCTCGAACCCCGCTTCCAACACGTGCATCGTCAAGGCGTTGATGTTCGGCACGAAGCGCGAGCGGATGCCGGCCGGCAGGGTCGTCTGACCATAGGCCACCGCGTCGTTGGGCTTGGACGGTACGGCCTGGGCCGCGGTCGGAGAGAGCCGGGCGAGTGCCATGGCCCCGAGTCCGGCCAGGCCTTGCAGTGTCTGGCGGCGGCTCAGACCACATCGCAACGAGTCATTACTGGACATTGTCCTTACCTTTCTTGGTTTTGCGCGCCGGCGGCGCGGGCGGTTGGACGGGCGCGGGATAGCCTTGGGCCTTGATCCGCCGGCCCACTTCCTTGAGCGTGGCCACATCCACCGCATGGATCGAACCGTCCGGCAGCGGCCCCGTGTTCATCAGCAGGTTGCAGTTTTGATAGAAGGCGTAGCTCAGCCGGCGCAGGACCTCGTCCGCGTCGAGGTGGGCCTCGTCGTCCTTCTGCACGTAGCCCCACATGTGCGGCTGCAACGTGTCGCAGATCTCGTTGTGCTTTTTCTGGTTCGAGTCCCAGGCGATCTCGGCAATCTTGGCCTTCTCGTCACCGAACTGCTTGCGGACCCGGTCCACCAACGACTGGCCGGCGCGCTCCGGAGCGCCAAAATCCTCGGTGCCGGTGGCGCCTTGCTTGAAGCACAGCAACGTCTGCGGCTGCATCTGCCGGATCATGGCATAGGTCTGGTGGATCGGGAACAGGTCGGGCCGCGCATAGTAGCCCATGATCGGATCGAACCACAATCCCGCCACGGGGCCGTAGTTGCTCAGCAATTCCTTGATCTGGCCGTGGACAAAGTCGATGTAGTGCTGGAAGTCCTCGTCTTTCTCCCACTTGTAGCGCGGTTCCGGTGTCTTGTAGTCGGGCCGGGCCATGGGGGCGAACTTGCGCGGATAGTAGTACGGGTGCCGCCAGTCCAGGCCGTAGGAATAGTACAAGAACAGGCCCAGTCCCTTCTTGCGGCACTGTTGGGCTAGTTCGCCCACCAGGTCGCGCTTGGCCGGGCTGTGGACGCTGGTGTAGTCGGAGTAACGCGAGCCGAACAGACAGAAGCTGTCATGGTGCCGCGACGTGATGTTCACGTAGCGCATGCCTGCCGCGCAGGCCATGTCGGTGATGAAGTCGGCGTCGAAGTTGGCGGCCGTGAACTGCGACTTGAGCTTCTCGTACTCGGCCACAGGAATGGCCTCGCGATACATGACCCATTCACCGCGGCCCAGCAGCGCGTAGAGGCCGTAGTGCATGAAGAGGCCGAACCTGGCGTCCTGGAACCAGGCCAGGGCCGCGGCCTTCGGGTCGCGGCGGTAGAGGTCGGCATAGTCCTGCAGATAGGAGGGCACGCCGGCCTCGGCCGCCGCCTGTACGTTGCGCAACACTCCGGCGGAAGCCGCCGCACTGCCCAGCACTTTGATGAACGTTCGCCGTTTCATGGGATTTCCTTGGGACAAAGGTGGATGATCTGCAAAAGACGGGGGCGCGACCAGTTACTGTCGCGTGACGTAGACATAATATGCGCCGCAAATCTCTTGTCCTTGGCCGTCGTAGAACCAGGTCTGCATACGCGTACGTCCGGCCGGAAGCGGCACGCGGAAGGTCACCTGCTTGGCCCCGGCAGGCACGGCCACGGTCTGATCGAAAGCGCCGATCGCGAGCCGCGCCCGGGCGACGGGCAGGGCCGCGCCCGGCGGAAACTCGCCGTCGGCGTGGGAGTAAGCCGGCAGCGCCGCGTCGATGGCCGCGTCGGCCTCGCGTGCCCAGCGGCGCAGCTCCAGCGTATAGGTCCCTTCCCGGTCCACGACGATGTTCCACACGCCGTTGCGGCGCAGTCCCTCGCGCACCTGCCGCCCCTGGTCCAGGAAGACATCTTCCCAGTCCGCCGGCGAGAGCAGGCAGGGATTCTCCGCGTCGTTGCCGACCAGGGGGGCCTCCAGGTGGTTGACCGTTGCCTCGACCGTCTTCCACCAGGCGTCGAGGTGGGCCTGCATCTTGGTCGCCACCTGGGGATGCTTGGCAATCACGTTCTGGTCCTGGTGCGGATCGCTGGCCAGGTCGTATAACTCGCGCCCTTCCAGCAGGCGCCACCCCTTCCACAGCACGGCCGCCCCCTCCTTGGTTGGTTCGGGATGGTTCATGCGGCTGTAGTTGACCACGAGCATGCGTTCGGGCAGTCGCTGGACCTTGCCTTGCAGCAGGCCGGCCAGGCTCAGGCCGTCGAAGCCTGCGCCGAGCGTGGGCAGGGCGCACAACTCGACCAGCGTGGGCAGGATGTCCTGGACTTCGGTCAGTTCGTCCACGTCGCCCGGCGCGCGGAACTTGCCCGCCGGCCAGCGGATGAAGCAGGGCACGCGATGCCCGCCTTCCCAGAGCGTGACCTTGGTCCCGCGCATGCCGGCGTTGTAGAAGGGCACCCCAGCCGTGCCCCCGTTGTCGGTCATGAAGATCAGGACGGTGTTTTCTCGCAGGCCGCGCTGGGTGAGGAACTTCTCCAGGCGGCCCAGGTTGTCGTCGATGTTGGCGATCATGCCGAAGAACCGCGCAATCGCCTCGCGCTGTTTCGGCTTCGTACCCGGATAGTCGCGGCCTTCGTACATCTTCCGGTACTTCTCCGGGACCAGCAGGGGGCCATGTGCGGCCGCCGTGGGCAGGTAGCAGAAGAAGGGTCGCCGCGCCTCGGCCTGGGCTCCCATCCAGTTCATGGCCTCGTCGAAGAAGAGGTCGGTCGTGTAGCCCTGATACTTCTGGCGGCGCTCGTTGTGCCAGTAGGTGTCGTTGAAATAGTGGTTGTTCCAGAAGTCGGGCGCGCTGCCGATGTGCGACGAGGGGTACCACAGCACTTCGTGGAAGCCGCGGTCCTGGGGGCGGTAGGGATAGTTGTCGCCGAGGTGCCACTTGCCGAAGATCCCGCATCCGTAGCCGGCTGCGGCAAACATCTGGGGCATCGTGGGCAACTTGCGGCGCAGAAACGCCCGGCCGCTGCTGACGTTCATGGCCCCGTTGCGCAGGCAGTCCAGGCCGCTGATGAGCTGGCCGCGCGTGGGCGTACACATGGGCGCCGCGTGGAAGTCGGTGAAGCGCACGCTTTCGGCATGCAGCCGGTCCAGGTGCGGCGTTTTGAGCAGCGGGTTCCCGTGGCACGACAGGTCGCCATAGCCCTGATCGTCGGTCAACAGGATGATGACGTTGGGACGTGCATCGCCGGTCTTCGCGCGAGGCGGCTGGACCATGAGTTGCTCGATGGCAGCCGCCAGCGCCGCTGGATCGCCCTTGAGCTTGGCACAGGCGTGTTTTCCGGCGGGATCCGCTTTCCAGGTGGAGACGCCCTGCGCGTCGATCGCGACGCGCCCGCCGCGCACCAGTTCCCAGAAGCGGGGCTCCGGGCCACGCACGGCGTAGAGGGCCGCGGCCTGATCCCAACTGGGCTGACCGCCGTCGATGGAGGGGCGGTTGCGGTGCCGCCGCAACTCGTAGGCGCGGCGCACGGGATTGTCGGCAGGCGTCTGCTTCAGGCCCTCGCCCGTGATCAGCGCCGCGCCGATCTCAAAGTCATGCCAGACGATCTCGCCGGGCCATTGGTCGGCCACGACACGCGCGGCTTGGACATGCGTGCGGATGTTCGTTTCCGGCTTCGCGGTGGCACGGAAGTCGCCGCCCATGACCACCAGGCGGCAGACCTTCGCACGCACCAGGTCGGGCGCCTGGCGGCAGAGGTCAGCGAGGTTCGACAGCGCGCCGACGCTGCAGATCGTTACGCTCTGGTCCGGCTGGGCGCCCAACACCTGCCGGTAGACGGCCAGCGCGTCCGGGGCCCGGTCGTCGGGGCCGATGTCGTTGGGAGACTCGTCGCGCAGCGCCGGCGCGTAGAGGCTGGTCCGCTGCAGATCGGTGGGGCCCTGTTTGTCGGTGCCGATCGGGATGTCTGGCCGTCCGTAGTAGGTATTGATCGCATCGACGGCGGCGGCCGAGGCGTTGGTCAAGTCCTTGCGGTTGGTGATCGTGGCCAGCAAACGGCATTCACCCGAGTCGGCCAGGGCGTGGAGCAGGGCCAGTGCGCCGGCGTCGTCGCAGTCGCCCGACATGTCGGTGTCCAGGATGACTCGCACAGGCTGCAGGGGCGCGGCTGCGGTTGGCTGGGCGATGGTGAACGCGGTCACCAGCAGAAGCGCGAGAGCGAGGGGGCGATTCATCTCCAGGTGCTCCGGGGATGGCGTTCTTGTTGCGGAAAGCCGCGTGGAGGTCTGTCATTATAGCAGAGCGAAGGCCCTCGATTCTCCCTGCAAAACAGGAGATTCTTCGCTCCGCAGAATGACTGGTTCTCCGGCCCCAGCGGTGCGACTGGCCATGATGCGGGTCCGCGAGGGGAGGGTCGCGCCGCCACAGACGCGATCCAGCCGCCTCTCCATCGTTCGGCCGCGAATGGTCCTTCTGCCCGGCCGCGCGTGAACATAGAATAGGATTTGGGGATGCCTCGGGGCGTCCTCGTGTTCGTGGCTCCCCTGCATCCCGCCGGCCAGCTCCGGTCGGCCCCCGCCCCAGCGCCTTTGCCATGCAGCCAGACCGATCGAACCGGCTCGGACGTGATCGCGTCATCAGGCTGCTGGCGAGCTTCTCCGCTCCGGCCATCGTGGGCATGATGGCCCAGGCCCTGTACTACTTCATCGATCGGATCTTCGTCGGCCGGGCTATCGGTTCGGATGGCATTGCCGGGATGGTCGTCGCCCTGCCGGCGATGCTGGTGATCCTGGCCGCCGGAATGCTGATCGGCCTGGGGGCCGGGGCGTTGGTCTCCATTCGCCTGGGCGAACAGCGCAAGGCCGACGCGGAACAGGTCTTGGCCAATGCGGTGTTTCTGATGTTGGCCTTGGCAGCCCTGCTGACGATCCTCGGGCTGACCTTCCTCGGCCCGATTCTGCGGCTGTGCGGCGCCAGCCCCACGATCCTGCCCTTTGCCCACGACTATCTGCAGATCATCGTACTGGGCACGGTATTCCAGGTGGTCGGCTTCGGACTGAACGCCATCATTCGCGGCGAGGGCAATCCCAAGATCGCCATGGCCACGCTGATCATCGGCGTGTTGCTGAACCTGGCGCTGGCCCCCTTGTTTCTTTTCGGCTTGGGATGGGGGATGCGCGGGGCGGGCCTGGCCACGGTTCTGGCCCAGGCCGTGTCCGCCCTGTGGGCCTATGGCTATTTTCTCGGCGGTTGGAGTCTGTTGCGGCTGCGCCTGGCCGGCCTGGGTCCCGACTGGAAGACCTGCGCTGAGATCGTGGTCGTGGGCTCGCCCCCATGTGCCATGCAACTGGCGGCCAGTGTGATGAACAGCCTGTTGAATCAACAACTGCGCGTCTACGGCGGCGACCTGGCCATTTCGGCGTTGGGCATCATCTATACGGTGGCCATGTTGATCGCCATGCCGGTCTACGGCATCAACCAGGGGGCCCAGCCGATCATCGGCTACAACTATGGGGCCGGCCTGTTTCGCCGCGTCAAGCACACCCTGTTGCTGGCGATCCTGGCCGCCAGTTCCATCACGGTTGCCGGCTTCACCGTGTCGATGCTCTTTCCCGCGCAAGTCATCCGGCTGTTCGCGCCCGGCGATCCGGCCCTGATCGAGCTGGGAAGCCACGCGATGCGGATTTGCCAGCTCATGTTGCCGCTGGTCGGGTTTCAGGTGATCAGCGCCAGCTACTTTCAGGCCGTGGGCAAGCCGCGGCAGGCGATGTTCCTCAGCCTTTCGCGACAGGTGCTGATCCTGATCCCGGCGGTGCTGTTGCTGCCCCGCTGGTTTGGCCTGAACGGGATCTGGATCGCCATTCCCCTGGCGGACCTGCTGTCGTCGGCCTTGACGGCGGCCTGGCTGAGCGTCGAGCTGCGGCATCTGGACCGCCGGCATCAACAGGGGCGAGTGCCCGAGCCGACCGCGATCCCATTGGCCGAGGAGCCGCCCAACCCGTTTCCTTGAACGGCGGCCCTGACGAAGCAACCGCAGGTGCACGCGGATGCAAACGAGGGGGAAGCCACAGGCCAAGCCGCCAGGGCCGCAAACGGGAGGGGAGGAATACGCGGCGTTTTGGCCTTGTGGGGCAGTTGGGGCTTGCGGAGCGGGCGTTGCGAAGCCGGAGCTTCGCAACGAGGAGGGAGGGGCATTGCGAAGCTGGAGCTTCGCAACGAGGAGGGAACGAGGGGGGAGGGGCATTGCGAAGCCGGAGCTTCGCAACGAGGAGGGAACGAGGAGGTGAAGGGCATTGCGAAGCTGGAGCTTCGCAACGAGGGGGGAGGGGCGCGAACGAGTGCAAGAAACAAACCGGTCCGTCCTGCGAACAGGGCGGACCGGCTGAGGTTCATGACGTTCCCGCTACGTCGTCGCCGCTTATTGCAGCAGAGCCAACACGCTCTGCGGACCCTGGTTGGCGATCGACAACACCGACGTACCGGCTTGCACCAGGATTTGAGCCCTGGTCAGGTTGGCCGTTTCAGCGGCGAAGTCGGCGTCGCGGATGTTGCTGCGAGCCGCAGTCAGGTTTTCCAGGGTTTCGGTCAGGGAGTTGATATTGCTCTCGATGGTCGTGGCCTGGAAGGCACCCAACCGACCGCGGAGAGACGTGACCTGGGTGGCCACTTCGTCCACGATCTGGTCGGCGAGGGTGGTGTTGGTGTCCAGGGCGGCGGCGCCGCCGGTGCCCAACGAGTAGAGCAGACCGCTCTCGCCGCCCAAGGTGGCCGTGTTCACGCTCTGGATTCCCAAGCGGGACTGCTGGTTGCTGACCACGTCGGGACCGAGTTGGAACAGGGCGCCGCCGCCGGTGATGCGGAAGACGAAGGCCGTATCGGACCCGTCGTTCACCGTGGCGCTCATGGACAGGGTGGCCGTATTGATCGACAGGGTGTTGCCCTTGCCCGTGGCCGTCACACCGTTGACCGTGGCCTCGATGTCCTCGCCGACCGCGCGGCTGGCGCTGGTGGTGAAGGCACCGGCGTCCGCGATCTCTTTGATCGCCACGAAGGCGTCGGAGCCGTAGGCCGTGGAATTCAGGGTCAGCACGTCGCCGGCGACTGTGGCCTCGACGCCCGTGGCGTCGGAGAGCAGGTTGATGGCCGTGGCAATCTGGCCCACTAAGGTGCCCGACTCGAAGCTGAAGACCTGGGAGCCGGTCTTGCCCGAGAGCTCGAACGTCAAGTCGCCGTTCAGGCCGGCAATTGCGTCCGCACCGGTGGTCAACTCAATAAGTGCCGGTTCAGCCTGGGTGGCATCGTACACGCCCGCACCGCCGCCAGCTTCCGTCACGTCGAGCAGTTGAGTGCCAGTGTTGTCATTGACACCTTCCACCGCCGCCTCAATCGCGGCCAGGTCGTAGTCGGCCGTGGCGTTGTTGAGTCGCACCGTGACGACGTGCAGATCGTTTACATCATCGTAATTGTACGACGCCACGATCTCGTCTGCAGCCACCGTGTCGGTGTGCACAATATCAACACGGATCTTGTTGCCTTCCGCTCCGTCGGTGTGCGCGTCGAAGGTCAACGAGCTGAGCGGTGTGATATTCGTTGTGAACAAACCGGAAGTCGCGCCCACGGCCGCCGTGCTGGTGGGGATTGTGGAGGTGATCGAGGCCTTCTTGGCCTCGTCCTGGATGGCCACGCTGACATCCATGTAACCGGCGGTGCCGAGGTTGGCCGAGTTGATCTGCTTGGTACGGACCGTCGCCATGCCCGAGGTGGCGCTGGTCGTGAAGTCCAGGCTGCCGTCCAAGAGGTTGCGGCCCTGGAAGCTGGTGGTCTGGGCGATTCGGTTGATGGCGTCCAGCGAGGAGTCGATCTGCAACTGGTTGGCTGCGATCTGCTCGTCGCTCATAGCGCCCTTGTTGGCCGCCTCGGTGATCAGACCTTTGATGTCGTTCAATAGCGAGCTGACTTCGCTCAAGGCCGAGTCGGCCGTGGCGATCATCTGGTTGGCCATTTCACTATTCTTGATCGCCTGGTCGGTGGACGTGATGTCCATACCAAGGGCCTCGCTGGCGATCATACCGGCCGGGTCGTCCTTGCCGGTGTTGATCTGCAGACCGGTGCTCAAGCGAGTCAGAGCGGTCTGCAACTGTGCATTGGACTTGGCCAATGTCTTCTGAGCGATGAGTGAGCTAATGTTCGTGTTAATGCGGGTCATGCCAGAACCTCTCCAATAAGGGGATTACGCCCAAGCCTCACCGGATGGCGGGAAGTCAACGATTCCAGGCGAGCTTGCTCGGTTGCTTGCCGGTTGCCTTGGAAGCCAGTCCCCGAATCGCTGATCGGGCCCAAGGGCTCGGGCCGGATTGGCTGTGCGGGGAAAAGTTCTTTGGCGGGCTTGCAACTCGACAACGTTTAAGGTGGGTCACAAAAAACGGTAGGTCACTGGACGATGTGGCGTTTCGCTGTGCAGTTCGACGACCCGCGCCGCCGTCGATCCCGCGCGATGCTCACCAGACTCAGTGCATCTACCGACCAGTATCGACCGGGTAATCTACGTGCTTTAGGTAATTTTCGCGGAGCCGATCCACTTCGACTCGCATGTCCAAGATTCCTTCTCGGCTGCAAAACCGGCTCAACCAAGGCAAAACGCACCCAAGCTGGGCGCTTTGGCTAGCCCCGGCCTATATAACCGTGACGGCCGTCAGGGGTTTCCCACTCTCGTGAGCGAGGTCTTGCGGGTCGTGACGGTTGGCGCGGAAGGAGCGGGAGCGGCGATCGTGCCGGCGACTTGAGGCTCGATGGGGCGAGAGCCGGAAAGACAACCCAGCGAATCCTGGGTGCGGGCTGGTGTGCCCCAGAGCAGACGCGGCCGGCAGAGCAGACGCGGCCGGCAAAGTCCAGCGCTTATTGGGTGTCAGAAAAGGAATGTCGTGGCTGTCCCGGCCGTTGCCCGGGAAAACCGGCCTCCCGATGGTCGGCCTGACGGCATTACTTACCTGCGACGCAATAGGCGTTGGGGGACTTGATTCCAGGAGGGCGCGAGCAGGGGAGAGCCAGGCCGATTCTGTGGCGGTGCGGTGGCCGGCCGGAGGGATTGACACCAGAGGGAGTGTGGCAACGCCGCCAAGGGCGGTCAATGGGCACGGGGGGGCGGGGCGCCGAGATCCTGCACGTCCTTGCGCTGCAGTTGGCTGGCCTGCAGGTTCTCGCGTTGGATGGCCTCGTACACCTCGCGGCGGTGGACGGGGATCTCTTGCGGGGCCTGGATTCCCAGGCGCACCTTGTCACCGCGAATGTCGACTACGGTGATGACGACGTTATCCCCTATGATGATGCTCTCGTCGCGTTGTCTGGAGAGGACAAGCATCGGCCGCTCCTTCGTTCTCTGTCCAAGCTGGCTCGGATGGGGGCCGCGGGCGGGTATGGACCGGCGCCGGGCGTGGGCCATCGAGACCCTGGTGTTCGTTGGTGTTCGATATATATCCTGGCCTGGTCTCGATCCGGTTGTACCGGTTGGCGATGTCAGGCGCTCTTGCGTAGCGCGGCTTGTCCGCTCCGGATCTCGTAGGCCACCGGCAAGTCGCCATTGGTGACGACTTGCCTGCCAATACGGCGGGCCGGATTGATGACCAAGGGGGCCTTGAGGTTCAAGGTGATGGAACGGTCGGTACGGCCGACAATCACCAGGACCTCCGAGGCTGAGACCTCGGCCAACTCCAAGGGCTCCAACTCGGCCCGAGCCACGCGCATGCGGAAATCGGGCACAAAGCGTCGTGGACTGACCACGGCCAGGGCAATTCGAGGCCGTTCGACGCTCTGCAGCCAAGCCACCACGTCGTTCTGCCTGTCACCCAAGACCACCCATTGCCGACAGTCCTCCATGCCCAGCAAACCGGCGGGAAAGTGCAGGATGTCGTCGGGTTCGATGCGGACAGGTCCAAATCGGGTGGTGCTGATTTCCATGACACCGGTCCTTATTGGTGTTCAGGGCGCAACGCGGCGCGCGACGAGCGCGTGGCCCGACAATCCGGGCTCGCGTCCGTCACTGGCAGCACATTGGCGCTCTGACGGCCCACAAAGCGGACAAAGCCGGAAATGCACACAACCTCTATCGGTTGTGGCAAGCGGGGAGGAACAGTAAAAGGCAGTGTGTTGTTACAGGTAATCCAGCAAAGACAGGCGAAAGATGAGGGAGGTCGTTTTGAGGGCGGCCTCATAGGCAACCTGGCAGGCGGTGTAGTTGGAGATCGCCTCGACCATGTCCACATCGTAGTCGTCAGACATGTTGGTCTGCAGATCGATGATTTCCTCGCTCTGTCGATCGGTCAACGATTCGAGGCTGATCTGTTTGGCCCCCAGTTCAGCGCGCACGAGCGTGATCTGGCTGTAGCTGGCTTCGAGCATAGCCGTGGCGCGTTCCAGATCCCAGGTCTCGCCACTTTCCAAGGCGGCCTTGATGCGCAAGAGGGCGGTGAAGGTGCCCGCGACTTCCTGGGGGTTGGGATCGGCGCCGTCGAGGAGGGCCGCCTTTCCATCCTGCAAGGTCGCGCTGGCATCCTGCACCGCGCCATTGACCCCCACGGTGGCTTGGTAGCGAGCGTTGGCGGTGGGGTTGGCCTGGAGGAGACTGACCATGGTGTTGGCCGTGGCCGTACTGTAATCGACGCGGAAGGTCATGGTCGGCGGTTCGGAGGCGTCGTCGTAGATCAACTCTTGGGTCCCGCCGGGGCCGCAGTCCTCGATGTTGATTTGGGTGCCATTGCAACTGGTGCCGGCGCCGCGGGCCGTGAAGGTGAGCGAGGCGCCCGAGCCTGCAAAGTTGATCGTGGCCGTGGCGGCTGCGCCGGGGGACGTCGGTCCGCCGCTGGTTTTGTCGCGCGCCAGCAGCCCCAGCGCGACGGGCGCCGCGCTGCCGTTGGCTGCGGCGATGGTCAACGATCCCTGGCCGAAGCTGTTGTCGACCAGTTGGATGCCGTTTCCGTTGTCGCGGAGCTGGGCCACGAGGCGGCACGTGCCGGTGTTGGCGGAATGGTTGTTGATGGCATCGAGCACATCCTGGACGTCCACCAGGCCGTGAAGATCGATATCGAGGGTGACGCCGTCGGCGCGGGTGATGGTGAAATCGGTGCCCACCTCGAAATCCGTGTCGTTGAACGTACCGTAACCGTAGTTGAGTTCCGAGAGGCGCGTATTGCCGGTGAAGGTGGCGATTCCAAGGTCCGCGGCCGTGGTTCCGCCGTTCTCGGCGATGGTGAAGTCGCAGCCGCTGAGGTTGCTGCAGATATTGATGCCCGAGCCCTTGGCGTTGATCTCGGCTATAACTCCGGCGCCGGCGACATTGAGCTTGTTGAGCAGGTCCTCGATGGTGCTGCAATCCTCGAAGGTGACGATATGCGTTTCGGCGCCATTGAGGATTTGCAGGCCGGAAGTCTTGTCGAAGCTGCGGCCGCTTCCGTAGTCGCTGAGGGCCGAATCCCCGGCGGCCACCAGGCCTGAGCCCGTGCCCACGGGATCGAGGGGGTCGACCTGGGCGTCGAAGTCGATGGTGCGCGCCACGTAGGCGTTGTGGACGGCCTTGACGACGTCGGCGGCGGTGGTGCCGCCTTCATCGATGTGGATGCGAATGCCATTGGCGATAGGCTCGATCGTCTCGTTGCCGGCGGTGACGCCGGGGTCATCGACGTAGGTGATGGTGTAGCCGTTGTACTGGGTGCCGTTGGACCGGGCCGTGAAGAGGACATTGGCGTTTTCGGCGGCGGACCGCACGCAGGCCTGAGCCTTGGCGCCGAGGATATCGTCCAAGGAAGTGGTGCCGCGCAAGCTGGGGGTGAGTGAAGTGCCTTCGATTCTGGCCGTGGCGGTGCCGCGGACGATTCCCAGTTCGGCAGCAGTGGTTCCGCCGGACACGTCGCGAACCATGATATCGCCGGTGGTGCAGGCGATGACCAGACCGGTGGGGCTGACTTCGACCTGCAGGGCGGCGCCGCCGAAGGTGAGCTCCTCGATTTTGGCGGCGACGTCGCCGATGGTGTCGCACTGGCTGATGTCGACCTGGGCGGAACTACTGCTGCAGATGATCGTGAATGAGCCGGGGCTGATGCCGTGGCCACCGTTGAGGTCGCTCAATCGGGTACTGCTGCTCAAAGCGGGCGTGAGATCGGCGGTGCCCTTGGCGGCCGCGGAAATGGCGCCGAAGACCTCGTCGCCGGTGTAGTTGGTGCTGTAGAGCAGATTCACATCGACGTAGGTGGAGAGATGGAGGTTGTTGCCCTGATAGGCGATATAGCCGTTATCGTCGGTGTTGAAGGCCGCCGTCGCGGTCAAGGTGCCGGAGAACAGGTAACGGCCGCGGTACTGCTGGTTGGTGATGCTCAGCAGGCTGGCGACAGCTTCGTTGACTTCGGTGATCGCGGCGGTGATGTCGCTGCTGCTGGCCGTGGAGCCGACGACGCTGGAGACGAGACCTTTGATATTGGCCAGGACGGAGGACGCGGCCGACATCGCCGATTCGGACTGGCTCAGATAGGACTGGGTCGTGGAGATATTGGCGCTGATTTGCTGCTTGCGTTCCAGGAGCCGCTGCAGACTGATGACGCGCGCGGCGGCCTGGGGAGCCTGGCTGGGCAACTCGAAGGCGTGGCCGGTGCTGATTTGGAGTTGGGCCCGGAGCAACTGCGTCTGCGAGTATTGGACCTGGCCCAGCAGCCGCATGTGGACATAGCTGTCGCTGACGCGAGTGGTGGGAATGCCAACGGCTGTCATCGGTCACCTCGTGTGGACCGCAAGCCCCCCTGCGGCCGTGGAATGCGAGATCAGAGGTTCATCAGGATTTGCAGGAGTTCGTCCAGCGCGGCGATATACTTGGCGGCAGCCTGGTAGGCGCGTTGGAAGGCCAGCAGGTTGACCGTTTCCTCGTCGATGCTCACGCCGCTGACCGCCAGTTTTTCGCTGAACAGCGTCTCCTCGAAGACGCTGGCCGCATCGCAGGACGACTGGGCGATGGATGCCCCCTGCGTCACGCGAGCGATCATGTCCTCGTAGATCCCGGCAATCGTTTTGCGGCTCATCGAAGCGAGGGGGTAGTCGGCGAAGTCGGCGAGGATCGTGGCGTTTTGCGTGTCGTTGCCGAGGCCGCCCTGGCTGGCCGCGAACAACGAGGGATCCTTCGCCACGACGCTGCTGACCCCGATGTTGGTAGCCGAGGTTCCCGTGAAGAAGACGTTCAATCCCAGCGCGGCCAAGACCCCGCTGGTGTCATGGGAGAAATAGAACTCTTTGCCCGAGGCCGCCTCGATCTGGAGAAAGCCGGTGGCGCTGAGAGAGGCGGTCAATCCGTCGATGGCATTCAAGTCGGCGAGCAGGCTGTTCAGCGTCGTATCGCTCGGATTTCCGTTGAGCTTGATGTAGAGGTCGGTCGTCTTGGTGACCCCCGCCTTTTCGTCGAAGACCGAGATCTGGAACGAGCCGTTGGTGGGGGTGAATTCCAGGCCGGCCTTGTTCAGCGCGCTGGTGGTGTCGAGCACCGCATAGGCCGAAGTGAGTTGCTCATATCCGGCCAAGCCCTGCCCGGAGGCATAGACCTTGTTGAACTCGTAGATCAGGGTCGCAGCGAAGTCATTCAGTTGTTCGAAGAAGCCGTCAAGAATCTTGTCGCGCGCCACGATCAAGCCCGACAGTTCTCCGGAGTTGGTTTTCAGGGGCGCATTCGTCTCCGCGATAGAGATCTCGGCCGTGAACAAGCCGTTCACGGAGGTCGACTCGACCTTGACGCTGCGCGAAGTACCACCGTAGACCAAGTAGGTGTCGTTGCAATACACGACCACTGCGCCGTTGACCTGCTCTTCAACCTGGATGTCGATCAGCTTGGCCAGATCGGTCAAGGCCACCAGTCGCTGGTCGCGCAAGCCGACGGCGTCGCTGTTGGAGGACGAGCCGCCCTCGGTTTGGGCGATTTCGATATTCAGGCGGCGGATCTTCTCCACCAGACGGTTGATCTCAGAGGCGATGTTCTCAATCTGGTCGTTGACATCCTGGCGCATCTTCAGGACGTTGTTGGCCAGATAGTTGATGGTTTCCGTGAGCTGCTCGCCTTGCAGCACAGCCAGATTTCGCAGAGAAACGTCGGTCGGATCGCTGAGAATCTCGGAGATCGCCGAGCAGAAGTCCGAGAGATTCGTGCTGATGTCGGTGCTGCTCAGTTCACCGATCAGCGTCTCCAATTCGAGATACACATCGGACTGGGACTGGTAGTAGGCGGTGTCGCTGACGGCGCTGCGGAGACGATCTTCGAGGAAGTAGTCCACGACCTGGACCACCGCCTGGATCTTGACGCCGGTGCCCAACAGCAGGTTTCCGATCTGCTGGGTGTCGGAGGGGACGAGGACGACTTCCTCGCGAATGTAGCCAGGGGTATTCGCGTTGGCGATGTTTTGGCCGACGACCTGAAGCGCGATTTCATCGGCGCGCAAGGCATTGGATGCGAGGCGAATTGAGCTGAACAGCGACATGACGCATCCTGCGCAGTTACGCCAGCTTTCCCTGTCTGGCTAGACGGCTCGGTCGACGAGCGCACCGCTAGAGGCGGCTGGTGCTCCTTTTTCATATGTCGGTTGCAGTCGTCCCCCGGTTGCGATTATCTCCAGCATCTGCGAGAGATGGAGCAGGGTTCGCTGGACGATCAGCCAGTTGGTCAAGCCGTGGTGCTTCAAGAGACGCACTCGGGAACTGGCTTGGTTGATTGGGGGATCCAGGGAGGCACGTTGGGAGCGAGGCAGGGCGCGGGTCAGGGCCGAGATGCTAGCGGAGGGGAGACCTTCGTGGTCGGCCTTGGCCAGGAGTTGTTCACGTTGTTGGAGGCAATCTTGCAGTCGCGCGATGAGCTGTTCTTCTTGGGGGGCAATGGCGGCCAGGCCGGCGGTGTCGACCTTGGCCAGCATTTGCCGCTTCTTGCCGAGGACCTCCAGCGTCTCGTCCTGGACCGCCGTCAGTTTGTTCAGGAAGGAGGCGAGTTCCGATTCCCACGCGGTTTCCATGAAGGACAAGCCCCAGAGGTTCGGTCGAGGATTTCGTTCAGGTCGCAGAAGAAACACCACAAGCACTGACTCGGACGATCCTCGTGCGGCTGCCGGGCGGCATTGCACCGGAAGCGTTGCGCGATCGTCTCAGGGGCGTTCACCGTCTGGCCAGTTGCGACAATTGGAACATCGGCTCGGTGAACTTGCCGGCGTTGGTCTTGCTCATCTTCTCGGCCAGCAGTTGATCCAGTTGCTGCTGGAAGATCTCTTCGCCGCGTCCGCCGTGGAAGTAGGCCGGCTTGCGCTGGCTGCTGCGCATGGACTTGAGCATCTGTCCATACAGCGACTCGCCCACAAACTGATCGAAGGCCTTGCGCAGTTCACTGTTTTCGGCGGATTGGTCCGACGCCATGTTGCGCTGGGCCGCCAGGGCCGCCGGCGGCTGAGCCAGGGCCAACGGGGAAGAGGTCGAAACGGGTCGCAGGGCACTGAGCATGGCGGGGGGTCTTTTTTCCCAAGGACAGGGTCGAGCGGTTCACTCCAGGATCAACTGGCCGTGCAGTTTGCCGTTGCGTTCGAGCCCCTTGATGATGTCCACGATGTCGTCGGTCGGCACGTGGAGGGCATTGAGGGCTTCGACCAGCGACTTGAGCCGGGGGGTGGGGGTTTCGCCCACGTCGAGGGCCTTGAATTGTCCAGTCGAGGCCACCGACCCGGTTTCGATGACGATATTCTTGTGGCTGACGACGACCGCGCCGATTTCCACGTCGCCGCTGATGACGATGCTGCCGGCGCGTTCGTTGATGACCACGCGCGGGCCCAACTGCGGTTCGAGGATCGGCAGGGCCAGGACCTGGGAGACGAAGAGCACGGGGTCGGTTTTGTATTGCGGGGGAATGCCGACCTCAATGTTGAGCTGATCGAGGGCTTTGGCCAGGGGTGCGCCGCTGCCCTGGAATCCCAATTGGCTGTTGATCAACTCGGCCACGTCCTGGGCCACCTCGAAATCGGCATGATTGGGCTCCAGGACCAAGGTCAGCTTCTCGTCGTGGGTGAAGACGTTGAAGAAGTCTTCCTCCAGCCGGCAGCCGGCGTGGACGCGGGCCGTGGTCAAGAGGGTGGGGTCGTCCAGCGAGAGGGGGCCTTCGGCAAAGGCGTAGACGCGCGGCGTGCGTGGATCGGGTCGGCTGCCGGTCAAGGGAGTGGTGAAGAGGCGTCCGCCTGCCAGGCTCTTGGCCGAGATAGCACTGACCGTGCAGTCCAGCTTGTCGCCTTGGCGCGCGCCGGCCGCGGGCACGGTGACCGTTACGGTGACCAGGGCCACATTCTTGGCTTCCTTGAGTTCGCGTGTCAGGTCTCGGCCTACCGGTCGGCCCATCAGCAGCAGCATGCGAGCCAGGCTTTGCATGGTGGGCGAGAAGTTGCCGCCGTCGCCGGTGCCTTTCAGCCCGACCACGATTCCCAGTCCCTGGAGCGTGTTTTCTTCCTGCCCTTTGACGCGGCAGATGCTCTTGAGCGTGGTGCGCGCCTGGACCAGTCCCGGCACAGCCATCCAGGCCACGAGGACCAACAGGATCGTCAGGGCGTTGAAACTCTTGCGCGTCACGTGCAGGTCTTCCTTTCGGATCTGTTGCCGTTCAGAAGGGCTGATACTTGTCCAACCACTCCAGGAGCCAGCCGCGGCGGTAGCCGTCGCGCACATGGCCGGACTCGCGTTTGACAATCCGCAGGTCGGCCACGTTTTCGCTGAGCACCGTGTTGTTGGGGAGTATATCCTCTGGCCTGACAATGCCCGTGAGGCACTGTTCCCAGGAGTCATGGTTGTTTCCGAGCCGTCGCCGGCCTTCGATGACCAGCAGGCCGTTGGGCCGTTTGTCGACGACCTCGCAGGCGATCTTGAAGGTCATGGAGGAGCGTTCTTCGAGGTCGGACTGGGCCTGGTACTTATTTTCGAGGCTGGCGGAGATTCGGGGGTCGCCGTTGGACTGCGGATCGGGGATCAGGTTGCCCTTCTTGAGCAGGACCCAGTCCTTGAGGGCGGCGTAGGCGCTGGTTTTCTTGCGGCGATCCATTTCGCCTTCGCTGGTGACGACCCATTTCTCGTTGACGACGACCGTGACCTGATCGTGCAGTTTGACCTGTTTGGGTTCGGGCGGGGGATCGAAGGTCCAGGAGCACTCGGCCAGGGACAGGGGGCGACGTTTCTGGGGATCGCCGTACTGGCTGGAGCTTTGC
Source organism: uncultured Planctomycetales bacterium (assembly GCA_937889015.1). Lineage (GTDB taxonomy): Bacteria > Planctomycetota > Planctomycetia > Pirellulales > Thermoguttaceae > CALARR01. Next base: position 18,367 of record CALARR010000143.1, read on the forward strand.
GCGCGTGCCTCCAGGCAGGGCGTGGCGAGAGTCAGCAGGCAGGCCAGCGGCAGCCAGGAGTGGGGGACAAAGCGTTTCACGTTCAACACCTCGTGATGTTCGGTATCCCAGCCACGCTTCAGCGTCCACTGCGACCGCGGCGCGCGTCTTCGGCCTGGATGGCGTGGGCGAAGACGTCGACCTCTTGGAAGCCCGTGACGCGTGCGAGGAAATTCGATCGGTTGTGCATGGATTCGAGGGCGATCACGTCGCCCAGGCTGCCCTCTTCCTTGGCGCGGGCCATGGTTCGGACGTGGATGCCGGAGCTGCGAGCATAGACCGTGACCGGATCGCCGCGTTGCACCAGCAGCGGACGGCGCAGGGATGCGGCCTCGACCAGACGGCCTTCGGGAATGGTGCGTGTGATTTCGCGGCCCAGCACTTCGTCCAGGGAGCGGACCGCATCGGGGGTTTCGGTGGGGACTTCGGCGGAGACCAACTGGACGTCGCCTTGGCGCACGACCGTGCCGCGGGAGAGGGATCGAACCGCGACCACGACCATGGGCGGCCGGCTGACCTGCGTGTTCAGGGAGATGGTGGCCGGACCTTCGGGCAGATCGAGGGTGATCTGGAAACGCTGCGGTCCGGTGAAGGGCGATGTGCCGCCTTGGACGTTGATGTCGCGCGATTTGAGGACCGCGCGGGTCTGGTTGTCGTCTAATTGGAAATCGGTGTTCCAGACCTCGCGGACGTTGGCGCCGCGGCGGAGGTACCGCAAGAGGGCGTCTTGGACCAGCGAGGCGGCCTTCTTGGTCTCGGCGCTGGTGAGCCTTTCACGGGGCGCGGGAGCGGGCTTCGCCGTCTCGGTCGTGACAAGGACCTGGTTCGATCCGGAGAAGCGGTGTTCGGTGAGGTTCAGACCGCGTGCGAGGAGCAGGTCCTGAAGCTCGCGAATACGGACGTAGCGCTGTTGTCCGGCGGGAGGGGCAGAAAACAGTTCCAACTGCGTGAGGCGTTGGGTCTCTTGAGGGGAGATGCTCAGCACGTCGGCCAGATCGCCCAGGGTGACGACGGGCGTGCGCACGGCGGCCTCGCCGCGGAGCCGCAACTCGGCGGCCATGGCCGGCAGGCCGCCGGCCAACAGCGCCGACGCCAGGCACAGACCGGCGAGGATGTGGTTCTTGGAGATTCGCATGGCTTCGCACGCGGGTTGGAGGGCGTGAACTGTGGGAGGCGCCAAGGGTTAGTAGCGTCGCAGGGTGGCTACCAGTTCCAGGATGTCGTCGCCGGCGGAAATGACCTGCGAGTTCATCTCGAACGCGCGCTGGGTGGTGATCAGGTCGATCAGTTCGGTGACCGGCTCGACGTTCGACGATTCGAGCGAGGACTGCTGCAGAGTTCCCAGGCCATCGCTGCCGGGATTCGCGAGGCGCGGAGCGCCCGAGGCGTCGGTCTCCTGGTACATGTTCTCGCCCAGTTTCAGCAGTCCTTCGGGATTGATGAAGGCGGCCAATTCCAGTTGCCCAACCTCGGAGAGTTGCGTGTTGTTGGGCTGCTGCACGCTAACGACGCCCTCGGCACTGATGGCGACGGCCGTCGCGTCGTCGGGAATGGTGATCGGCGGCTGCAGCAGGCGGCCGACGCTGGCGGAACCGACGACGAGGTTGCCGTTGGAGTTGATATTCAGGTCGCCGGCGCGCGTGTAGAGCGTGTTGCCGTTGGTGTCGGTGACCTGGAAGTAGCCCAGGCCTTGGATCGCCACATCCAGGGTCCGTCCGGTCTGCAGCAAGGTGCCCTGGGTCTGTTCGGTCTGGATGCTTTGGACGCGCACGCCGGTGCCGATGCCGATGCCCACCGGAGTGTACTGGCCGGCTTGGTCGCGCGTGCCGGGGAGTTTTTCGTTGACATAGAACATGTCCTCGAAGTTACACCGCCCCTTCTTGAAGGCGGTGGTCTCCATGTTCGCCAGGTTGTTGGCGATCACGTCCAGTTTGGTTTGCATGGCGTCCATTCCGCTGGCCGCCGTGTACAGACTTTGGATACTCATGGCCGGAACTCAGTCGAAGGGAGGGAAGGATCGATCGCCTGGTCTACGGTATTGGGCACTAACTGACGCGGAGCAGGCGGCTGAGCAAGCCACCCAACATCTGGTCTTGGGTCTGCATCATGTTCAAGTTGGCCTCGATCATGCGCTGGGTTTCGATCATCTCGACCATCTCGCTGGTGGGCACCACGCCGGACGTTTCCAGGCATCCGGAAAGGACGTTTCGCTGGGCGTCCTCGAGGACCTCGGGCTCGCCCAGGGGGCGAAAGAGGTTCTCTGCGGTGGGTTCGAGCCGTTCGGCAGGGAGGTTGACAATCGCCAAGGGGCGCGAGTCGTTGCCTTGTTGGATCTCACCTCGGGGCGTGACCTGGAAGGGACGGCCGGGACGGTCCAGGACCACGGGAGTATCGGAGCTGTCGAGCACGGCGTAGCCCTGCTGGGTGACCAATTCGCCGCGTGGAGTGAGGCGGAAGTTTCCGGCCCGAGTGAGGAAGTCCTCTTCGCCCTTGCGGACCTTGAAGAATCCGTCGCCTTGCAGGGCCATGTCGGTGGCGGTGTGGGTGTTTCGGATCGAGCCTTGCGTGAGGTCGGTGCGCGTTTCGCGGACCATGACACCGCCGCCGAGGTCATCGATCGATCCCTGACCGGGCAGCGTCCGGCCCTCAGTGATCGCCTCGGCATAGCGGGCCTGGAACACCGCCAACTGCCGTTTGAAGCCGACCGTGTCGACGTTGGCCATGTTGTTGGCGATGGTCTCCAGACGCTTGCTCTGGGCATGTGCGCCTTCGGCGGAAAGATACAGTCCGTAGGACATGGGTGACTCCAGACTCTGCAAACGAGAACCGTCGCCAGTGGCGATTCGGGGACAGGAGTTAGCAATCGCCGTGCCAGGTGGGTGCGGCGTGGGGTGTGCGGAGCGGGTCATGTCGCGGCAAGATAGAATCTGGCAACGAGTTGCGACCACGTCGAGCGGCTCGGAACAGGCGGCCGTTGGGGGCATGACAGCCAGGCTGTGGTTCGCTTGACGCGGCGAGTTCTGCGCGGGCCTCGCGCAAGATTTGCCGGTTACGGAGAATTTGTGGGGCGGCGGGGCAGAGGCGAGGGACGAGGCGGGCTTGGTCCTTGGGGCTTGGGTGCGGTTAGCAACACGCAACATGCAACGCGGTCGGGGGCGCTGCTTTGGAGTTCGGGTCGGGAGTGGCGGCGCAAAGCCTCCTTGCGTATGTCGTTAGGCGCGATGGACCCAACGCAAGCCAGATAGCTCTTGTGGCGGGATTGTTGCATCCATGTGAGCGGTTGGGGGCGAAGGCGGAAGTCGGAAGTCGGAAGTCGGAAGGCGGAAGTCGGAAGGTGGAAGTCGGAAGGCGGAAGGCGGAAGGCGGAAGGCGGAAGGCGGAAGGCGGAAGGCGGAAGTCGGAAGTCGGAAGTCGGAAGTCGGAAGTCGGAAGTCGGAAGTCGGAAGGCGGAAGTCGGAAGGCGGAAGTCGGAAGGCGGAAGTCGGAAG
>CALARR010000144.1 GCA_937889015.1 uncultured Planctomycetales bacterium
GGATAGGTTCTTAGCGCCCATCGCCCTGTTCTCAGGACAGAAACTACCTAGGGAGAAAGCCATGGCATACGGTTACCACAAGGCGTTGTTGAGTGGGCTGGTCCTCGCGGGCGGCCTGATGGGAGTGGTGTGGGGCGGGTTTCAGGCGGCCGTGGCGGCGGATCCGCGATATCGAGGCAAGCCCACCACTCCTTCTGCCGTCCAGTCGGGCAAACGCCCGGCGACGCCGACCGTGGCCGCCCCCGAGACACCTCCCTTGCCGATGCCCAAGGAGACCGTGCTGGGCGAGGACCCGCGTGCCAACATCAACTCCTTGAAGCGTGAGAAACTGGAAATCCTGCGGCAGCGCGAAGATCTGCTGCGGCGCGCGCTGGCGGCTGGCCAGGCCACCCAGAATCAGGTCGACGATGCGACCATGGATGCCTTGCGCATGGAGTTGGAACTGCAGGATCGGGCTCATCTGCGGATCATTGCCCTGGAAAAGATCGTGGAGATCCGCAAGCGGTTCGAGGAAGACGCGGAGACGGAACTCAATACCAAGCAGCCCAAGGGCAACGATGCGCGAAACGTGGTTTCGGCTCACGGCCGATACGTCCAGGCGCGATTGCGGCGGATCAACGCGCAGATGGACTTGGAGCAGGAGCGCGCGGCCCAGACTCCGGCGAACAGGTAGGCGCGGCCAGCGGAAAGCGGCCGATCGCGTCTCGGGCCAGCCATGCCGCACGGCCGAACCGCGGGAGGCCGGTTTCCTGGGGCAAGGGCGGGACCGCGAGGACATTCGTCCTCTGGCATCCAACAGGCGAACCTGCCGCACAGCGTGCATCGGAGCCTCTTTGGCCGGTCTCCAGCCTTGGGAGAGCCTATCTGGCGTCGGCAAGAGGCTCGTTTTCCCCCAAGCCGGGTGCAGGGGCTAGATCCATCGGGTGCGATCGAATCGCGCGCCGGCGGATTGGCACAAGAAAATTCTGGAATTGGGACAGTTTCTTGCGGAACTGCCCTTGACCGGTTTTTTCGCTCTGGGTATTTATCCCGCTCTCTTCTACCGGATATCTAGACGATCCTTCGGCTGCAGTGCGCGGTCGGCGGCCAAGCCGACGTGTGCCGCGGCTGCGCGAGGGGTCGACCATTTGGTTGAGAGCCTACACCACAAGCATGGCCGCGCGGCGCGGCGATGGATGGGGGAAGGGCCCGCAACTGCGTCAAATCTGGCACGCAACTCGATGACATTTCCACATTCCTCGCCTTTCAGCTCACCCGCGGTAGGGCATTCCAGCCAGTCGCGAAAGGAGTTCCGTGTGTCTGCAATGACCGCAAAAGGTTGTACCGGCTTACTCATTGGCGCCTTGGCTCTCTCGGCATCGCTCGGTCTGGCCGGATCGACTGGCAGCGAACGGTTCTGTTCGCTGACGGCGGCCGGACTGGGGCAGGCGGCACCCGTCGCCAACGATCGACAGGGCCAGGCCGAAGACCTTCTCCGGCGCGCTCGTCAGGCGATGGCGCAAAACGACCTGGTGGCCGCCGAGCAGTTGATCGCCCAAGCCGACGCGCTGGGGATCAACTACGGTCCGTTGTACCTGGGCGACACGCCCAAGGCGGCGATGCGTGATTTGCAGCAACGGCGCAACGGGGGCGGGAATCCGCTGCTGCCGCAAGTCTTCCAGAAGAACCGGCCGGCCGTGAACGATCCGTTTGCGGCGGGCGCGGCCAATGCGTTGCCGGCCGCGGCGGCGGGGATGCCGCAGCCGGTCCGCTTGCCGCCTATCGAACAGATGCAGGCCATGCCGCAGGGCGGCGGATTCGGCGCGGCGGTCGCTCGACCGGGCGAAATGCCGTCTGGCGATGCGAACGGTTTGCTGTTGAAGGCTCGTCAAGCCTTGGCCGTAGGCGATGCACGGCGTGCCGGCAGTCTGACCGCGCAGGCCAAGGCCTTGCCGCGCGGAGTTGGCGACGACAGCCCGGAACACCTTGAAGCCCTGATCCGCCGGCACAGCGACCTGATGGCGCTGCCCGGCGACCGAAGAGACAGCGAAGGTTTCCGCCGAGAATACGCCCGGCTCTTGTTGGAGCAAGCGGAAGGGCTGCTCCGCCGGGGCGACGTGAACGAAGCCGAGCGTCTGGCGCAACAAGCGGCGCGGCAGCAGATCACGTTGGGCTCGTTGGAGATGCGTCCGGAGGTCCTCTTGGAGCGGATCGCCGCGGCGCGTCGGCAGAACCTGATGCCGGGGACCGTGATGCCGGCCGGCGGCGTGACCGCCCAAGCGATGGGCCAGGCCGTGGCGCAACAGCAATCGGCGCAGGCCATCTATTATCCGGCCCACGATGCGACGCGGAACATGCAGGCTTCGCACTTGCAGAGCCCGCTACCCACGCCGTCCCAGGAAGTGAACATGGGGCAAGCCCTTTACGAGCAGGGCGAATCGGCCTTGCGTGCTCACGACACGGCCAGCGCTTTGCGTTATTTCCGCGAGGCCATCACCTATCGGGACCAGTTGGATCCGGTGGTGGTGCAGCGGATGCAGGATCAACTGCAGTTCCTTTCGGCGTCGCAGCAGCGTCCGCCGCAATCCATCGCGGAGGAAGCCGCCACGCAGCAGCAGGTGCTGATTCGTCAGGTGCAGGCGGAGTTGCTGCACCAGGAGAGCACGGCCAAGGCGACCATGTCCAGCGATCCGAAGAGGGCGTTGGCGATGATGGAGCAGGCCCGGCAGAAGGTGGAGACCTCCGGGCTGGATCCGGCGGCGCGCGACCAGTTGTTGCGGCGCGCCGACCGCACGCTGAACGAGATGCGGCAGTTCGTCAACGAATACCGGCCGCGGATCGAGTTGCAGGAGAAGAACCGGCGGATCGAAGGGGAAATCGAGCGCACGCAGAAGACCAAGCTGGAGATCCAGGAGAAGCTGGCGGCCACGGTCGACGAGTACAACCGCCTCCTGGACGAACAGCGCTTCGCCGAGGCCGAGGTGGTGGCCAAGCGGGCCTCGGAGCTTGATCCCGAGAACCCGGTGGTTCGCCAGCTCCTGGTCGAGTCCCGGCTGATTCGCCGTTTCCATGCGAACAACGCCATTCGCAGCGACAAGGAGCAGGGGTTCCTCCAGGCCCTGGAGAACGTCGACAGCTCCGCCGTTCCCTTCGACGACAACAATCCGCTGGTCTTCCCCGACGGCAAGAAGTGGGAGAACATCAGCAAGAGCCGCAAGAAGCTGGTCGCGGAAATGCGTCGCCGACGTCGCTCGGAGCGCGACCTGGAGATCGAGCAGAAGTTGAAGACTCCGGTCTCGCTGCAATTCGAGAATGCGCCGCTGAGCGCGGTGACGGACTACCTGGGCCGGCTGGCGGGCGTCAACGTGTTCCTCGATCCGCAGGGTCTGGCGGATGAAGGCGTCACCAGCGACACGCCCGTCACCATCAAACTCCAGAATGAGATCTCGCTGAAGAGCGCCTTGAACTTGATCCTGCAGCCGATGCGGCTGACCTACGTCATCAAGGACGAGGTGCTCAAGATCACCAACGAACACATGCGCGACGGCGAGGTGTTCACGGTCACCTATGACGTGGCCGACCTGGTGATTCCCATTCCGAACTTCAGCCCCAGCCCCAACATGGGACTGGCGGGAGCTCTCAGCAACGCCATGCACAACGCGGGCTTCGGCACCGCCGCGCCTTTCGGCATGTCGAGCGCACCGATGGCGGTCGTTGCCAGTCGTGACGGCTCGCGCAGTCACAACAACGCCGTCAACCCCACGGTGATGGCCCAGATGGCCGCCGCCAGCGGCGGAATGGGCTTGGGCGGATCGCCCATGGGCGTGAGCGGACCGGGCGGAGCCGGCGGCGGCACGGCGGCCGACTTCGACAGCTTGATCGAACTGATCACGCGCACCGTGCGTCCCCAGAGCTGGGATACGGTCGGCGGGGCCGGTTCGATCGCCGAATTCGAGACGAACCTGAGCATCGTCGTCAGCCAGACCCAGGAAGTCCATGACGAAATCGTCAACCTCCTGGAACAGCTCCGCAAGCTGCAGGACCTGCAGGTCACGATCGAAGTGCGGTTCATCACCGTCACCGACAGCTTCTTCGAACGGATCGGGGTGGACTTCGACTTCGACATCAACGACAACGCCGACAAGAAGTACCAGGTCTTCGGCCGTTCGGACGCCTCGTCTTCAACGGCGTACACCACCACGTTCAACGCCAATACCGGCGTGGCGCGCGACGTGACCGATCGCGATCTCAAGAAGAGCGACAGCGCCACGGTGGGTCTAAGCGCTCCGGGCGTGTTCTCGGCCGACCTGGACATCCCCTTCTCGCAGAACAGCTACGGCCTGGCCGTGCCGGAATTCGGCGGCTATTCGGCCGATTCGGCCGCGTCGCTGGGTTTTGCGATCCTCAGCGACATCGAAGCCTACTTCTTCATCACGGCAGCCCAAGGCGATTCGCGCAGCAACGTGCTGCAGGCGCCCAAGGTCACGCTTTTCAACGGCCAACAGGCGTTCGTCTCCGATACGTCGCAAAGTCCCTTCGTGATCAGCGTGATCCCCGTGGTGGGCGACTTTGCCGCCGCCCAGCAGCCGGTGATCATCGTCCTCTCGGAAGGCACCTTCCTCACGGTGCAGGCCGTGGTCTCGGCTGACCGGCGCTTCGTGCGTCTGACGGTGGTGCCCTTCTTCAGCAAGATCACCGACGTGGACACGTTCACGTTCACGGGCAAGACGACCACCAGCCAGGATTCGTCTGAGGAAAGCGACAACACGGAGGATTCCAAGGCGTCGAGCAGTTCCAAGACGACCTCGACCGAGGGCACGACGGTCCAGTTGCCGACGTTCTCCTTCGTCACGGTGACCACCACAGTCAGCGTGCCGGACGGCGGTACGGTGCTCTTAGGCGGCATCAAGCGGCTCAGCGAAGGCCGCAATGAGTACGGCATTCCCATGCTCAACAAGATCCCCTACATCAACCGTCTGTTCAAGAACACGGGCATTGGCCGCGAAACCCAAAGCCTGATGATGATGGTCACCCCCCGAATCATCATCCAGGAGGAAGAGGAAGAGCGGCTGGGCCTGTAGTAGTCGTTGCCGACACAAAAACACCCAACGCTGAGGTGGCAACACCTCAGCGTTGGGCGTTTCTTGCCGCGTGCTATGGGCTCTCGGTGCGCGCGGCTCGGCCGTCGCGGGGCAGCGTTGCGCGCTCACGCCGGGGCCAAGGTCTCCAATTCCTTGGCCAGGCGTTTGCGCGCCACGTGCAGCCGACGCTTGATCGTGCCCACCGGTGTGTCGAAATGATCGCTCATCTCCACCAGCGAGCGGCCGTCGAAGTAGAAGGCTTCGAGCGTTTGGCGGTCAAGGGTCTTCAGCCGCCGCAACCCAACCTGCAACTGTCGTTTACGTTCGCTGGCCATGGCGGTGCCCAGCGGCGTTTCGTATTCCACGCAGTTGGCCTCCAGCGCTTCGCGCTGGCTAGACATGGGCGGACCACGGCGCACCGCGCGGTTGATCGCCATGCGGTTGGCAATGGATCGCAACCAACCAGGGAAACAGGCCGGATCCTGGAGTTGATCGATCTTGCGCAAGGCTTGCATGAAGACCTCTTGGCACAGTTCCTGGGCTTCGGCGTGGTTGTTCAGCCGGCGCAGCGCCGTGGCGTAGACTACGCGCTCGTAACGTGCGGCCAGGCAGCCGAAGGCCTCGCGGTCTCCTTGCTGGGCCGAACGGACCAGTCCGTCGATCTGAGATTCTTCCTCGTCGAGCACTGCAGGGGCGTTCATGATGACCTCAAGACCTTGCGAATAGAAACTGGGAGCGGAGACGGTCGCGGGCGCTGGCGGCTGAGAAAAGGCCAACGAGGCCCTTCAGCCGTTCGGCTCGGCCGGGGATCCGTGAAACTCGGGTTGGCGAGTGAGGTTACTTAGGGAACCTCAAGACTCCACGCCCGAACTGGACCCCGCGCCTGCCGGACGCCATAGGCCCGAGCGCAACAGGCCCAAGGTTTGACGCTTGAGCAGGCGCTGGTGCCTGACGGCGGCGTGGTGGTCTACGCATACCACTACAGGGGCGTAGACCGCCGACGAACCGGCAAGGCGAGCAAAGAGAAACCGCGCGGACCACGTGCGCGTTCCATGCGTCACCAGCGCCTTAACGATCTCGCGGATGCTAGCCATCCCGAGAATGTCGTTGATCGAGCAGGCGTTGATCTTGATCTGACGCATGGGAACCCCCAAATTGCGCGTCGCGCAGTTGAAACAGAGATGGGGAAACGAGGCAGCTTCCCTTGATATCGGAAAGTCGCCCTGTGGATACCAGTTTTTAGGACCGGTCCCAAAACCTATCGGCAGCTCAGTCCTGCTGGGCCGCCCAGCCTGGCTGGGGCGGTTATGGGATCGGTCTTTAGCTTGACCCAATCCTCCCGCCCCGTCAAGGGCGAGCGATGTAGAATCCCCCCGCCCCACAGGGGGCCTGGAGTATTGTGCAAGTAGACACGCCACGCCCGGGCGAGGTTCGCGGAAATCGGCGGAAGCGGACCAGAGCTTCTCCGGGCCGGTCGCGAAATCGGTTGGCGACCTGGATTCTCCAGCCAGCCGGCGGCGACGGTTTTTTTCGGGCGGCGTCCAGCCCCGGCCGAGGGAACGGCAAGGCCGGGAAACCGTGATCCCGCACTCCCTCTCCGCACAGTGCCCGGTCTCGCTTCGGTCCGATGGGCTTGGCTGGCGACTACAGTTTGAACCCAAAGTATCCGGCGGCGTTGTTGTAGGAGATGTCGCGAACCATCGCGCCGAGCAGGTCGAAGTCTCGCGGCAGGAGCCCCTTTTCCATCTCGGTTCCCAGCAGGTTGCAGAGGATCCGGCGGAAATACTCGTGCCGCGTGTAGGACAGGAACGAACGGCTGTCGGTGAGCATGCCCACAAAGCGGCTGAGCAATCCCAGGTTGGACAGCGTCTCCATCTGCCGCAGCATGCCGTCGCGTTGATCCAGGAACCACCAGCCGCTGCCGAACTGGATCTTGCCGGGCACGGAACCGTCCTGGAAGTTGCCCAGCATTGTGCCCAGCACCTCATTGCAGACCGGGTTGAGGTTGTAGAGGATGGTCCGCGTCAGCCGCCCTTCGCTCTCCAGACGATCCAGGAACCGCGACATGGGTTCGGCGACGGGCCAATCGCCGATCGAGTCGAAACCGGTGTCGGGGCCCAGCGTCTGGAAGGCGCGCGTGTTGTTGTTGCGCATCGCGCCGAGGTGATACTGCTGGGTCCAGTTCTTTTCGTGGTCCAGCACCGCGAACTCGTAGAGCATGGCCGACTTGAACTTGCGGATCTCGTCGCGGTTCAGGTCCTCGCCGGCGCGCAGACGGCGGAACAGGGCGTCCACCTCGGACTCGGTGTAGGGATCGGCGAACATCGTGTCCAGTCCGTGGTCCGAGAGGCGGCAGCCGTGGCGGTGGAAGAAATCGTGCCGCTGGCGGATCGCGGCCCGATAGCTCTCGAAGTCGCGGATCGCCGTTCCGCTGGCCGCCGCCAGTTTGTCGACCCAGGCGTTGAAGGCTGCGGGCGACTCGACGGCCATCCCCCGATCCGGCCGGAAGGTGGGCAGGACCTGGATCGAGAAGCTGGGGTCGGCGGCAATCGCCGCATGGTGCTCCAGGGTGTCGGTCGGGTCGTCGGTGGTACAGACCAGGACCACCTTCATCTGGCGCATGATTCCCCGGCTCGAAAAGGCCTCGGTGGCCAGTTTAGCGTTGCACTCGTCCCAGATGCCCTGGGCGGTTTGCGGGTTCAGCAAGCGGTCGCCGATGCCGAACGGCCGTTTCAGCTCCAGGTGAGTCCAGTGGTACAGCGGGTTGCGCAGCGTCTTGGGAACCGTTTCGGCCCATTTCTGGAACTTCTCCCAGTCCGACGCCTCGCCGGTACAGTAGCGTTCCGCCACGCCGTTGGTCCGCATGGCGCGCCACTTGTAATGGTCGCCAGCCAGCCAGATTTGAGTCAGGTTGGCGAAGCGGTGGTTCGAGGCCACCTGCTGCGGCGGCAGGTGACAGTGATAGTCGATGATCGGCATATCGCGCGCGTAGTCATGGTACAGGCGGATCGCCGAAGGGGTTTCGAGCAGGAAGTTCTCGGTGATGAAGATGTCCACGAGTGGTCCTCGCGTGTGGTTCAGGTTGGTACAGGGGATTGAGTTGACGACGATGGCCGCCGCCCGAGTCGTCAGCCGGGCCTCAGGCGCTCAGATAGGGCTCGCTGGCGCAGAATCGGCGATACAGTTCTGCGACGCGGGGCTCGTCACCCTGGCGGTCGACGAAGGCGCCCAAGACCCTTGCGCGTAGGATCACGCCTTTTTCGACGGCGGGCGGGAACAGGCGATGGCGCAGTTGCAGGGCGATGTCGGGATCGTTGCCCCCCATCAATTCGTCGCAGGTGAAATCCGACGGATGCACCATTTCCACGTAGCTGTAAGGGTGATCGGCCAGGCGGACCAGCGTGCAGCCCGGCAGCGGTTTGACAAACGGCGTCCAGCTATGGTCGGGCAGAATGGCCTTGCGGAACTCGACGCGCTCTGGATTGCGCAGGCGCAGGACCTCGATCGCAGGCAACGTGCTGCGGATCGAAAGCTGGGGGCCAGCCTGCTGGAGATAGGTTCGCACGGAGATGACCAACTCCACCGCGGCGACAAAGGGATCGTCTGCTTCCGGCAGCCGTCCGCGCCATAGGGCATCCACGCGTACCGGACAACTCTCCGACTCGCGATAGGAGAGCACCAGGTCCGGTCCGCGCACGTGCTGCTCGATGATCGAACCGGTATCGCCCGGAACAAAGAAGGGAATCGTGACCCCGAGCAGGCGCAATCGGCTGGGATGCAGTCCGGTGATCGCCAGATCGACCAGGCCTTCGCCCGGCCGTGCCAGTTGGACGCGGGCCGTGAGACCGCCCAACTGCAGACGCGCCTGGTGTTCCTCGAGTTTCCAGGGATAGGCGGTCATGATGACAAAAAACCCCGCCGTTCGCAGGTTGAGCGAAACGGCGGGGCCGGAACAGAGAAGAGGCCGACGCGTTTAGGCGGTTACAACCAGAATAAGGCCTCCCGAATGATGTCGGTCTCCCCCCCGTCTCGCTGCAATCGATCATACCAGTTTCCGCCGCCGTGTCCAGCATTTTTTCCATTTCCCCAAGACCGCGCTTTGGCCGACGGAAAGGGCCATTCATCCGAATGCCTTCGGGCCAAACACGATCTCGCAGTTGTGAGGCGGCGGTTGCGGCCTATAATGGGCTGCTGGCAACTTCTGACGAGGGGGTTATGAGCGATCTGAGTGATTTCCAGAGAGTTTGCGTCCAGGCGGTCCGTTCCGCCGGGGCCTTGCTGCTAGAGCGAATGGGGCGCGTCCAGGTGCGCGAAAAGGGCCCTGCCGATCTGGTGACCGAGGCCGATCTGGCCTCGCAGGAAATGGTGCGGCAGATCGTCCTGGACGCCTTTCCGGGGCACTGTTGTCTGGGTGAAGAAGGCCCAGCACAGGCCGCGCCACGCGCCGAATACCGTTGGATTGTCGATCCGTTGGACGGCACCACGAACTACGTGCACAGCTACCCGTTCTTCTGCGTTTCGTTGGCCCTGGAGCGCAACGGGCAGTTGTTGGTTGGTGCGGTGTTCAACCCCAACTCGGACGAGTGCTTCACGGCCACGCTGGGCCAAGGCGCCGAACTGAATGGAAAACCCATTCACACCAGCGCGGTGGATCGGATTTCGGGCGCCGTCACCATGGCGGGACTGCCTTCCCGAGCGACTCCCGACGCGCCCGACCTGAAGGTCTTCAACCAAGCCTCCATGCACTGTCAGACCGTGCGGCGAACCGGTTCTGCAGCCCTGAATGCCGCATTCGTGGCAGCCGGTCGAGCCGATGTGTTCTGGTCGTTTTCGACCAAGCCGTGGGATATCGCGGCTGGGGCCCTGTTGATCCAGGAAGCAGGCGGGATTGTTTCTGCCCCTACGGGAGAGCCGCTGGATGTGGATCGGGGTCAGATGCTCGGCGCAGCCACTCCCGCCCTGCACCGCGAATTCGTGGCCTTGGTCAACGGCAGCTTGAGCTAGCCAGTGCGATGGGCGCCTGACCGTCCCTTCCTGGGCCGATGCGGGATGAGTTCGCCTTCGTTGAGTTTCTCGCTGCTTTGCCTGGAAGATCTCACGATTGGTTCACGCGGAGTCGCGGAGGGGGAAAGTGTGCAGTTATTCACAATGCGGTGCATGCCTTCCTTATCTTCCAGCAACCCTGGTCCCAGCCCAGTGTGCAGTTGTACGCGGCATCCACAATCTGCCCAGTGATATCGTCGATCTCTCTGGCCATCTCTTCTCCTCCGCGTCTCCGCGACTCCGCGTGAGTCACCCTGTTTTGAAACCTGTGACACGCTTGGTCTTGAAGCCTTGCACGGCGTTCGACCCCTTCGGGTTATGTATTATCAAGGGGTAGTCAAAAAACGGCTATTGTCGGTTTCTGGGAATTGCTGTCAACCGGCGAGCCAATGCGGCTTGAGTCTCGCGGAGATCGGCTGGCGCTGGAGACATGATCCGTGTGCAGGGGAATGGCCATAACATCCTGCTCTTTTGAGACTTACCGATAATCAAGCGTCACTGGATCGGGGGGCGTGGGCCTTGCCAACGGATCAGGCTTGCGCATTGTGTGGACAACCTCGCGGTACGTCGGGCAGGCTCCCAGGCCGGCGGGGATCGGTCTGTCTTAGCGGCCCAGATAGCGACTGCAAACCCTTCCGCCACCGAAAGTTCCCAATTAGACTGAAAACATGGGACACTCCTCCTGATCTCCTCTTCTGGACACGATTGTTGGGGCCTGCGTCGCCCATGAGCCGAGGGCTGGACAGCGATCGGAGGTCGGTCGCGCAAGTCTGGTCTCCCCGACCTTCCATGGGTTGGCCGGGGCGGTTGGCAACGCAGATGCCCGTCGCGGCGGAAGCACAACGACCGTCGGCCACGGTCGGCGCATCGATGTTTGGCCACCAGGAACAGGGCAATTGATGGTTCGCACAGCCGCTATTGTGTGCTTGCTCGGTGTGTCGCTGGCGCTTTGCCAGACGTGGACCGCCGTGCATGCCGCCGACGCTGTTGCGGCTTCGCCCACGCCACAGGCGACCAAGCCCGACCCGGCTTCCAAGACCGCATCGCGCGCGTCGCCTGCTCCCGCGGCGGAACCGGTCGGTGCGCCGAAGGAGGCTGTTTCCACTCCAACCACGGGGACGACTCGCGTTTCTCCGCCGATTGCGGAACCGCCGGTCAAGGTCTCGGGGGCGGCGGTGACGGAGTCCAAGCCGGTCCTCGCGCCCTTGCCGCACGAAGTCCAGCCACCCCTGTACTATCTGCCCGACAAACAGGGGCATTTGCAGCCGGTGCCGGGTTTCAGTTTCGAAGACTTCATGGCGCTGTACAAGCTGAAGGCGGCGGCCGATCCGCGTCAGATTCGCTACACGCTGGAGGAATTGCGGATCACAGGCACGGCGCAGGAGGATCGGGCCGAGGTCACGGTGCGACTGAAACTGCTGGTGGAAGGTGAGCAGCGTGTGCGGATTCCTCTGCGGCTGAACCAGGCCATCCTGCGTGAGCCGATGAAGCACGAGGGGCCGGGGAAACACTACCTGGCTTTCGACGAGGAAGCGGATGGTTATACCTGTTGGATCGAAGGCCCTGCCGGCGAGCACACCCATCAATTGACCGGCAGTTTTCTGGTGCCCTTGGACCAGACCGGCATTGGACAGCGGTTGCGCCTGCTGTTGCCGCGCGCCACCGATTCGGAGTTCAAGCTGCAGGTGCCTTTAGCCAAGGCCACGGCGAGGGTCTCGGAAGGTTCGATGCTCATGACCCCCAAGGCCGTGAACAAGAACGCAACGGAGTTGACGGCCAAGAACGTGGGCGGCGAGTGGGAGTTGGCCTGGTGGCCGTCGGGGGGCAAGACGGCGGAGAGCAGCGTCGAGTTGGAGGCGGTGGGGCAAGTCCTGGTTCGCTTGGACGGGCGCGAGCGGGTCACGGAAGCCACGTTGAGCGTGCGGAGCTATGGCAAGGCCTTTGAACGCTTTCGCGTGCGCCTGCCGCGGAACGCCGAGTTGGTGAGCGGCGAATCGGCCAGCTACACCATCGTGCCCGTCGAGCCGAAGCAGGCCGGCGCTGCCGCAGACCGGCTGGTGGAAGTGCAGTTGGCCAAGCGCGGGGTCGGGCCGGCAGAGGTGCAACTGTCCACGCGTCAGCCCTGCGATCTGGTCAAGGCCCCAGAATGGCTCGAATTGGGTGGTTTCGAGGTCGTGGGGGCCGTGCGTCAGCGCGGGCACATGGCCGTGGCCGTGGCCGGCGACTGGCACGTGCTGTGGGGGCCGAGTCGCGGCGTGCGGCGCGTGGATCAATGGCCGGAAGCCTTGCGATTCGAGGATGTGGCGGCCGGTTTCGAGTACTTCACGCAGCCCTATTCGGTGGCCATGCGGTTGGCCCCGCGCAAGACCCATGCGTTTGTCGAGCCGGAATACCTGCTGTTCGTCGATCCCGACCAGGTGCGATTGGAGGCCAAGCTCAAATACACCATTCGCGGCGCAAAGGTCTTTGCTCTGGACGTGAAGCTGGGAGACTGGCTGTTTGACCAGGTGGAGCCGGAACACCTGGTGGCGGTCGACGCCCTGCAATTCAATCCTTCGCAGACCCTGACCATTCCGCTGCAACAGCCTTCGACGGGGCAAATCGAGTTGCTGCTCCGCGCGCATCAGCCCATCGCCAAAGGCAGCACCGCGGTGTCGCTGAATCTGCCGCAGCCCGCCGCGGATTCGCAAGGGTCGGCCGTGGTGGTCGTGCTTCCCGCGGACAATGTGGAACTCACGCCGGACAGCCAGTCTTCGGTCAATCTCAGCCGCGAGCAGCCCGTGGCGCGGCTCCAGTTTCCCGAGCGGCAGCAGGAGCCGCTGTTCTATCGAGCCGAAGGAGGCAAGGGCGGGTTCGCGGCGCAGTTCGCGATCCGGCCGCGGAGAGTCGACGTGGAATCGGCGGCCCAGGTGACGATGGACGGCAAGCTGCTGCAAGCGGAACAGAAGCTTCGCTATCTGGTGGCCTACGAACCCTTGGACCGCCTGACTCTGGAACTGCCGCGGGGACTGGTGGGAAGCGAGGGGTTCACCATGCAGTGGAAGGGGCACACGCTTCGGCCCGTCATCCTGCCGGACCGCGAAGAGGGTGAGCGAAGCCCTTCGCCATCGGCCACGCTGCACATTGCCGCCGTGTTGCCCAAGGCGCACATCGGCAGTGGTGAATTGGTGCTGCGTTACAGTCTGCCGATGAGCGAGTTGCCGTTGGGGCAAGACAGCCAGATGTGCGTGCTGTTGGCCTTGCCCAGCGAGACGCGCCTGGCGGCTCATCGGGTGGCGATTTCGGCGCCGCCGGGATGCACGCTGCTGCCCCCGATCGATCCGTGGACCGCGTCCGATGAGGAAACCGCGCCCTTGGCCTTGCCCCGGGCGGTCCGCTGGGAGTCGGCGGTTCCGGCCAGTCAGGTCACCTTTGGGGTCCGTCGCGGAAGCAAGGATTCCACGGGCGGCACGGTGATCGAGCGCGCCTGGGTGCAGACCTGGTTGACGCAGTCGGCACGGCAGGATCGCGCCGTGTATCGCTTCAGCACGGAAGAGCGCGAAATCCAGCTCACGCTGCCGGAGGGCGCGGCGGTCGGGCAGTTGTTGCTGCTGTTGGATGGCAAAGCGGCGATCCCACAGGCAATCGGTCAGGGCACGATGCTCATCAGCCTGGGGCCGGCGGACGGCCCGCAGCAGCATGTTCTGGAGTTGCGCTATCACTTTCCCGAAGGCCGGCCGGCGCGGGGCCTGGTGAAGCTGGTCTTTCCGCGGCTGGGACGCGAGGCTTGGATCCGCCGTCTCTATTGGCAACTGGTGCTGCCACGCAACGAGCACTTGCTGTGGTCTCCGGAAGGTTTCACACGCGAATACAGTTGGGGGTGGAGCGACTACTTCTGGGGGCGGCGTCCCACGTTATCACAATCGCAGTTGGAGACGTGGGTCGGCGCCACGCGGCAAACGTCGGCGCCGGAGGACACCAATCGATATCTGTTCAGCGCGATGGGCCGCACCGAGGGCTGCGAACTGGGGACGGCGGGGCGACCCTGGATCGTCCTGTTCGCGTCGGGCGGGGCGCTGGTGGTGGGGCTGCTGCTGATTCACGTTCCCAGCGTGCGTCATCCGGCGAGCCTCTTGGTGGCCGCGGTGGGGTTGCTGTTTGCCGGCGCGCTGTTTCCCGAAGTCACGCTGCTGGCCTGTCAGGCTGCCAGCCTGGGCATGGTCCTGGCGCTATTGGCCGGCGTTTTGCAGCGGATGTTGGCCCGGCGTCGCCGCACGTTGGCCTATCCCGAAGCCGTTCAGATCCTGGAGAAGAAGTCCACCGAGGTTCTGCCTCACCCAGTTGGTCCGGCGGCTCCCAAGTCCACCCAAGACGCCCCGGCCGCCCCCCCGCCTGCCACGCTGGAATGGAACCCATGAGCGGTCGCTTCTGCCGCATACTGACGGTTGCCTTGGGTTGCCTGGCGGTGATGAGGTCGCTGGCCGCGGTCGCCACGGAGGAGCCATCGGCTCCATTCTCCTTGCGGCGAGTATTTGTGCCCGCCGAGCGGATGGATCAATGGCCGCTGGGCGCGCAGCGCTATCTGCCCGTGGAGCAAGCCGAGTTCGAACGGCTGTTGTCGGCCGTGCCCCAGTCGGCGGCGCGCGACGGCTTGCCCGCCGTCCAGTTCACCGAAGCGCAGTACACGGCACGCGTGGTGAACGATCAATTGCAGGGTGAAGCCCTCTTGCAGGTAGCGCCCACCGGCGATCTTCCCGCCAGTCTTCTTTGGGACAACTGCAATCTGGCCGTGGCCCGCGCCCGGTGGAGCCGCGATCCGAACCGCGAAGCCACCTTAGCGCTGGCCCCGGACGGGCGGCGCGTGCTGCTGGTCGAGGCGGTCGATCGACTGCGTGTGGAGTGGTCGTTGGCGGGCCGTCGGCACACGGCCGGTGGGCTGCACTTCATCTTGAGTCTGCCGCCCTGTGTTCTGAACCAGTTCCTGCTGGAACTGCCGGAGCGCCTGACGCCGGTGATGGCCAACGGCCTGGTGCGGCCCGCCGAAGCCGGAGAACGGGGGCAACGCCGCTGGCGCGTGGAGGTGGCGGGCCGGGATCGCGTGGAGTTGAGCCTGATTCCGTCCACGGTGCTGCAACAAGACGAGTCCGCGGCCCAAGTGCGGCAGACGACCGTCTACGACTTCTCGCTGCAGGGGGTCGAGGTTTCTTCCCAGTGGGACCTGGATGTCCTTTCGCTGCCGTTGAGCCAGGTATCATTGCAGCTCGATCCGGGCCTGCAACTGATCGCGGCGCGGTGCGACGACCAGCCGCTGTCGTGGATTCCGATTCCCCTGGATGACCAGACGACGCGCGTTCAATTGTCCTTGCCCGAGCCGTTGCAAGGCAGCGCGCATCAACTTCGCGTGCGCGCCTTGGCGGCCGTGGCCTTGGAGAAGTCCTGGCGTCTGCCGCGGATGCGGGCGGAAGGGCTCTTCTGGCAGCAGGGTCAGGTGTCGCTGCTCATCCCGACGCCTTTGGCGCTGTCCTACTTTGTGGCCGACGGGTGCCGGCAGTCGGGCGCCGGGCCGCTTCCCAGCCCGCGCAACGGCGAGGCGGTCGATTTCGAGTTCTTCTCGCCCGAAGGCAGCCTGGACCTGATCCTTCAGCGCCGGAAACCGCGGCTGCAATCCACGTTGGCGACGACGGTCGACCTGTCGCCGAGCGAGATGAAGGCCCAGGTCAACGTCGAGCTTCGCATGACGGACGGAGAGTTGTTTGTGCTGGAAGGCGAGGTGTCGCGCAGCTGGACGATCAGCAGCGTGGAATCGGTGCCGGCCGAACTGGTCAGCGACTGGAACGTCGAGCAGGTCAATAACCGGTCGCGGTTGGAGGTGGTGCTGGCCAAGGCGCTTTCGCCGACGCGGCCGGTGCGGTTGAAGTTCAGTCTGCGGCGGTTGTACTCGGCCCTGGGAAAGCGGATCGCCGTCTCGGATCTGAGACCTTTGCAGTTTTCGACGGCGAGCGAGCGGACCTGGCTAGCCTTGCGCGCGGTGGGGCCCTACGAATTGCACGGCAGCCGCGGTGGGTTGGAGCGTGTGGATCCCAAGAAGCTCGAACCGCGCGAACTGGAACTGTTCGCCGAGCGGCCCGAGTGGCTCCTGGACCTGGACAATCCGGACGTGCGCGGGGCGCGGATTGCGTTGACTCGCGCCAAGCCCAGCTACCGCGCGGCGATCACGGTCGAGGTCCTGGCCGGTCGCGAGTCGATGGGCGAGACTTACAGCATCTTCTGTATCCCGCAAGCCACGTCGGTGGATCGGCTGCTGGTCCAGTTTTCGCCGGGGCGTCAGGCGGACCTGCGTTGGGCGCTGGGCGCCGAGCCCGACAGCCGGCTGCCGGCCCGACGACTGTCGGCCGAAGAGCAGGCAGCCGTGGGAGTGCCGGTCGACGACGAGGCGTGGGAAGTGGTTTTGGGACGCGCGCGGAGCGAGGCCTTCGAACTTCGCGCCACGCGTTGGTCGCGGCTGGAAGGGCAGGTCCCCTGCAGCCTGGTGGCCCTGCCCGACGCAGGGCAGCAGCGCGCGGTCGTCGTCTTGCGCAGCCAGATTCCGCTTCCCCTGCGCGTCCAATCGCGGTTGGCGCCGGTTCCGCCGCCGTCCGGTTTGGGCGGCTATCCGCCGATTCGCCGCGTGTATCGCTACGATCCTGCGCGGGACTTGTCCGTGGCCCCCGATCCGCCGCTGCGGCTGGCCTGGGACACCGAGAACAGCGCCCAGTCCTGGGCCTGGAACTGTCATCTGGAATCCCACTATCAACCCGACGGCAGCGGAACCCATGTGGCCGTCTATCGCATCCAGCAGGCGGGCGGCAGCCGCATTCGGGTGAGCGTTCCGACCGCCGCGGACGACCAGGGCTTGCGCGAACTGTGGCTGAATCAGCAACGCGCCGCGATCCAGTATGAAGAGGATCGCCGTGCATGCTCTTTGGAACTGCCGCCGGCAGAGAATCGCCTGACGTTGACGGTACACTATACGACCACGGGCCCAGGGCTGCGCATGGTCGGCACTCTGCGGCCCCCGCTCCCCACGATCAGCGTGCCCCTCTTGGCCAGCCGCTGGACGGTCTGGTTGCCTCCGGACTACAAGGGCTACGATTTGCAGGATGACGGGCTCTCGGGCTGGGTGCGGCGCTGTTTTGGGCCCTTGGCGCGCCAGCCCTGGCAAAACCCCTGGAACCATTTCTGGCCCGATCTAAAGAACATCCCTCTGCCGCAAACGGAGGTCTTCGGCCACGCGCAGCGGGACCTGTTGCTGCAAGCCCTGGCCTCGGCGGCGGACGCCCTGGGCCGCGAAGGCCGGCCTGCGACCTGGAGTCGCTGGGCGAACCACAAATCTGTGCACCAGTTGCCCTTCTGCCTGCTGGTCGATCGTCAGGAACTGGAATCGATCGGACTCATCGCCGGCAGTCCCTTGTCGCTGCCACAGTCGGAGATGTCGGCCGCCCGGATCACCACCCTTCTGGAGCAGGAAAACCTGGCGATCTTGTTGACGCCGGGGGTGGCCCTGCTGACCACGGCCGATTATGCCGCCTTGCACCAGGACTCGCTAGAGAGCCCGGGGCTGGACCGGCTGTTTGTGGTTCGCGGCGCGGCGCTGGCCGAGGAACTGGAGCAGGCGGCTCGTTCCAGCAGCGATGGCCTGATTCGCGTCGAGGCCTGGAAGTCCGAAGCGGCAGCCCTGGACTGGTCGCCGGAAAGCGGGGCGGGCAGCAGCACCGGCGATCACGTCGGTTGGCATGCCTATCGGCCCACGCTGGACGCCGACGGTCGGTTGGGGATCCATTACGCGCACCGGGCCAGCATGCAATTGTCGGGATGGGTGTTGTTCCTGCTGATCGTCGCCTGGGGCTGGTGGCGACGAGCCGTGAATCCGACCCGAATCGTGTTGCTCCTGGCCTTGGCGGGCACGTTGGCCTGGATCGTTCCAGCGCCTTGTGTGCCCTTGTCGGCGGGGGTCGTGCTGGGATTGGTTTTCAGTCTGATCTGGCGCATGGCCTTGGGTCCCCGACCGGTGGCTTCGACGCCGTCACAGGTCTCGGTTTCGGTCCCGCCCAGCACGCTGCAGGCCGTGGTCCAGGTTGG
Source organism: uncultured Planctomycetales bacterium (assembly GCA_937889015.1). GTDB lineage: Bacteria > Planctomycetota > Planctomycetia > Pirellulales > Thermoguttaceae > CALARR01. Next base: position 18,201 of record CALARR010000144.1, read on the forward strand.
TTCGCCCCTGCTGGCCGTGGCCGTCTGGTTGGCTGCCGCCAGCGCCCAGGCGGAGCCAGCGGTCCCCGCCCCCTCCGGTGCGTACGACGTGCTCGTGCCGGTCGACGCCCAACAACGCCCGGCAGGGCGGCTGTATGTGCCGGCGCCGCTGTACGACCGTCTGAACCAGGCCGCCCAGGCCGGTCGCGAACGGTTGCGGGATTTCCTGGTTCGCAACGCGTTGTATCGGGGAGCGCTGGTCTGGCAGGCCTCGCCGGAGCAGATGACGCTGGGCCAGCTTTCGGTGTCGTTCGATCTGGAGGTGTTCCGCCCCGGGCGCGTGCGGATTCCGTTGGCCCAGCAGGGAAGCCAACTGGTCGCCGAACAGGCGTTGTTGGACGGCCGGCCGATCGCCGTCGCCTGGGAAGCGGATGGCAAGGCCTTTTCGTTCCAGGTGGAAGAGCCCGGTCCCTGCCGCCTGTATTGCCCGTTGCGGCCCCCGCTGCAAAGCGTGGGCGTTCAGAGCAGCTTTGATGTGGAGATTCTGCCTCTGCCTGGCGCGCGTTTGGAGTTGCTGGCGCCGGCCGGGGCGCCGAAGATCCAAGTGCCTTCGGCCTTGGGGGCGGTGAACTGGGAGAATGATCCGGCGCGGTTGGTGGCGGCCCTGGGCCCGGCGTCCCGCTTGACGGTCACCTGGGACAACCACAGCCGCCGCAGCGGCGCGAGCGAGGCCGACGTCGAGGAATTGCTCTGGCTGCGCGTGCAACCGACCTCCGTGGTGTTGGACCTCCGGTTGGAGATCAAGGGCGGGCAGGGTCCACTCCGCGAGGTGCAGTTGGCGGCCGATCCGCGGCTGCGACTGGCGCCTCCGCCGGAGAATTCGCCCATCGGCGAAGTCCGCATCGAGCCCGGCCAGCCGCAGATCGTGCACCTGGAATTGGCCCGGCCCACCAGCGAATCCGTGCAACTGCAATGTTCATTCTTGCTGACAGGCAGTTCGGGGTTGGGCCGCATCCGCTTGCCGCAATTGGAGACCGTCAATGCCCGGCCCATCAAACGTTACCTGGCGGTGAGCGTCGACCCGTCCCTGACGGGCGAGGCCCAAGGACCGGATCGCTTGGAGCCGCTGGCGGTTCCCGATTTCCTGGCCGAATGGGGCAGCGCGGAATCGACGCCGCAGACGGCCTATCGGTTGCCCCCGGGGCCCGCGCTCTGGACGCTCGCCACGCGTGCGGCGGGCCTGCGTCCGGCCGTCGAACAGACGTTGTCGGTCAGTCTGGATGAGCAGCAGGCGCAGCTCTTCTTCGAAGCACAGGTGGACGTGGACGAAGGCCGGGCCTTCCACTACCGTTTGTCGGCCCCGCCGGGTCTGCAGATCCAACGCGCCAGCCTGATGGCCGATGGAGTGGAACGCGTGTCCCGTTGGTCGCAACAGCCCGATGGAACGGTCTGCCTGTTCCTGTCGGGGGCCGCGGAGGGGACGCAAGAGCTCGCGCTCCAGGGGTCGCTGCCGATCACCGAGCGGGGCCGTCTGGCCCTGCCGGTGGTGGAAGTGCAACAAGCGCAGACCGTGTCTTCCGTCATTCGCCTGCTGCGCAGGCCGAGTGTCTCCGTGAAGATTGGCAAGACCGCCGGCCTGGTGGAGGTGCCCAATCCCGTGGAAGACGACGCGCAGCGGGACTTGGGCCGCCTGGTGAAGGCGTACACCGTCGACACACGGCAGACGCCCACCGCCAATCTGACGATCACGCCCAACCGTCCCAACGTGGCGGTCAGTCAGCTCACCATGCTGACGGCCGAGGCGGACCGTTGGACCTGCGAGATTCGTCTGGCGGCGGAGGTCAAGCAGGGCCTGCTGGACCAGATCGTGCTGGAGATGCCCGGCTGGTGGAATGGCCCCTTTGAGTTGGACCCGCCGGAGCCGTTCCAGCTCAGCGAGGGTTCGGGCGGCACGCAGGTTATGACCATCGAACCTCGGGCCGCGTGGCGTGGGCGGCGGCCACTGCGACTCTGGGCACCGCTGAATGGCCCCAACGGCGTGGAGACTCCCCTGGTGCAGCTTGCGCCGGGGCCTGCCAAGGCGCATTATTTGGCTTTGCCCCAGGGATCGGCCTGGGCCTGGGACACCCAGGGGCTCAAGCCGGCGGCGATCGATCCACCGTTGGGGCAGGGACTGGGCACACAGATGACCACGTTCCAGGCCGTGGCCAACCCCTACCGTGCGGCGCTCCGGACGGCGTCGAAAGGGACTCTGCCGCAGGTCGTCCTGGCCGATGTCTGCGTCGGCTGGCAGGTCGATGGCGCTTGCCGCGGCGTGGCCGTGTTCGATCTGGACGGTCCTGCAGACGGTTGCGAGTTGGCTCTGCCGCCGGGGTATTCGCTGCTGCAATTGCTGGTGGGCGGCGTCGCCGTCTGGCCGGAGGTCGTGTCCGAGGGACGCTGGCGAATGCCGACGACGATTCCCCGTCTGCCGCAAACGATCGAAGTCCTCTTCGCCGGATCTCTGGCCCAAGGCTCCGCAGGCGAGTTTCAGTTCGAGGCCCCGCGTCTTGTCGGTCTCGAGGTCCGGCGGACCTTATGGACTGTGGCGGGGCCCTCGTCGCTTGTTGCCGCGCAGCCCAACGGCGAAGTCAACGCCTTGCGTGCCGACTTGATCCGCGCGGAACAACTGGATGCCATCCTGCAACGCGGCACAACCGTCCAGGGCTCCGAACCGGAAGACCTGATGCGCTGGCATCAGCTTCTGCAGCGGCGGCTGATGGCCTTGAAGGCCACGGCGGAAAGCGCGCTGATCGATATGGCCTATGCGCCTGGCGAGCAAACAGAACCACTCGCCATGCTCCGCAACGAACTCCAGGAGTTGGATCGCCCCCTGTCGCAGATTTCTCAGTGGCTGGCGCGCAACAACCCGCGCGGCGGCTCGCGCGCCGAATCCTTGGAGCCCTCGCTGGTGCGGCTGTGGCGCAGCTCCCTGGATCTGCCGCGGCGCACTCGCCGCTGGGCTATGGAGGGCGCGGCTCCGATGCTGAGTTTGGCCGACACGACACCTCAGTCTGGTCCGAAGGCGGCCCTGGGGCACGTATTGGTATGGTTAGGTCTGGCGGTCGCCATGCTCTGGGGGCTAAGCGGCAAGACATGGCGCAAAGAGGGCCAAGTGCCTTTGGTCATGGTCCTGGCGCTGGGCCTCGCCTGGTGGCTCTGGTTGCGGCCGTCTTGGCTGGGAGCCCTGATGGTGCTGGTGGGCCTGATGGCCTGGCTGCGCACGCGCCGCCAGCGCCACGCGCCAAGCCACTCCCCTTCAGCCGTCATCAGCGTTCACGCACGCGCGTGAGCCCCACGGCCCCAGGGCGGAAGCCCGCTGTTGTCCGCCTTCTCGTCTGGTCGGCGGGGCGATGGGCCCTGGTGAGATTCATCCGCCCGGCCTACTTCCGTTCGGCCTCGCCAGTCATGGGCACAAAGCTCACCGGGGCGATCGACTTCTGCGTGACGCTGCCGTCAGGCCGCTTCTCCAGCAGCAACAGTTCTTGATGGTGGCGCCCCACGGGAATGACCAGCCGTCCGCCAGGCGCAAGCTGGTCGATCAGCGGCTGCGGAATCGCGCCTGGGGCGGCGGCCACGACGATCACGTCGAAGGGCGCCTTCTCCGGCCAGCCGCGGTAGCCGTCTCCTTCGCGGACCTCGATGTTCCTATAGCCCATCTCGGCCAGCCGCTGCTGCGCCTGCTCGGCCAGCGGACGCAGGATCTCGATGCTGTAGACCTCCTGGCACAGTTCGCCCAGGATGGCCGCCTGGTAACCGGACCCGGTGCCCACATCCAGGGCCCGGGTTTCGGCCGTGGGACGCACCACCTGGGTCATCAGCGCCACCACGTACGGCTGCGAGATCGTCTGGCCGTGACCGATGGGCAAGGGTCGGTCCTCGTAGGCCGCGCCGACCATCTCGGCCGGCACAAAGCGATGCCGCGGCACGCGACCCATGACCTCCAGCACGCGCGGGTCGGTGATATCGCGGGCGCGCAACTGTTCGTCGATCATAAGGCGTCGCCTCGCTGCATGCGGATCAGAGGCGTGGGCTCCCCCGGCCGAAGCGTTCGGGGGCGGCCCCGGTTCCGCCCCGCAACCCGGGGGCACACCGATCACTGTCCCCAGCACCAGGGCCAGGCTCCCTCGGCCGAGCCTGGCCCATAGTCCTTTCCAACGGGACCATCCTCGTACTTCATTCATACCCGTTTCTCCTTGGCTGAGAAAGGGGCTCGACACACCCCTGTTCTGCTAGCGCCAGGCGAGTTCCAGCGGGCGGCCGTGGGCTTCGTGCGCGGGATCCAGGCACTGGAGGGTCATGCGGATGCCGTCCGGCTTCAGTTGCGCGTCCACCCAGCCGCGCGGCTGTTTGGGATCGAACAGCCATGCCAGGGCGGCGACGTTCACCAGGTGCAAGTCGCCGATCTTCGTGTGCATCCAACGATGGCTGTGGCCGAAGACATAGGCCTTGACCCGTTTGCGCGGCAAGATCACGTCGTACAGGCCGTCCGTGTCGAGCAGGGCGCTCTTGAGCATCGCCGGATCGTTCTTGGGCAGCGGATAGTGATGGGCCACGACAAGGGCCGGCTTGTCTGGACGCCGGTCCAGTTCGGTGGCCAACCACTGCAATTGGGCTTCGCCCATTCGGCCCGGCGTGGAATTGGTCTTGTCCAACGAGTCCAGCACGAACCAGTCGGCGTGCGGCGCTTCGATCAAGGTCACGTGCCGCTCGGCGACGGGCGACGCCTGGGCCTGCGGCCGAGGAAAGGCGGCCCAGAAGTTCTCGCGCTGATCGTGGTTGCCCAGGGCGAAGGTGACGGGAAAGGGAATCGGGGCGACCAATTCCTTCAAGCGTTCGTAATCGCCGGCCTCGCCCTTCAGGAACGCGCAGTCGCCGGCCAGGATGAGCCCTGCCGGGCGCGAATGGACGGCCTGATACTCTTGGCGCGCGTGCTGGAAGTTCTCGTACGGATTGGCGTCGCGCAGGACCTTCTGGCGGTCTGCGCACACGTGGGTGTCGGCCAGGAGCACGAAGCGGTTGGGGTCGGTCGGGGCGTCGGCCGACCAGATCCGCCCCTGCAGAAACAGCGACGCTACTCCGGCCCCCAGCGAACCCGCCAGCAGTTCACGACGCGATATGCTCCGCTCCAAAGCCATGATGTTTGCCTCTACAGGTCTAGGAGTGTTTGCCTCTGGCTGTCCAGTATATCGCCCCGCGGGCAGATCCACCAACCTCCGGAGCCTGTTGTCGCCAGTGCAGGCGCGCTTGGCTGATCAAGTTGGCTGTGGCGGTTCCGGGATGAATTCTTGGTGTAAGAAGGAGAAACGGGAAGGGGGAAAATGGGAAGAAAGGCGGGGCGCGGTTTCTCTGCTTCTATTGCCCTCAGATAAGTAATGCAACGAGGGCAACCAGCGGGAGCCCGGCTTCTCGGCACAGACGCCATCCTCGTATTGCATTGCTTTACTGAGGATCAATAATACCCCATGCTACCTGCCGACTCAAAAGAACTATGACGAAAAAAGTCAATAGATTTACTGAATTGCGCCTCTTTCATGCTCGCGGGGCGCTGATCTAGGATGCAAGGGACAACTGCGGCCGGCGCTGCCTGGGATCCCAGCTCAAGAGCCCGGGATGCGACATCGAACCAGAAGGTCCAGAGACATTGGGGAGAAACCCGCATGAACGTCGACCGAGATGGTGACAGGCGGTTGAGCGATTCCCGTCGGACTTTGCCCGCGCAGGCCGCCATCGATCGGCGGCGGTTTCTTGGTCGTGCGGGGCGAATGGTGCTGGGGGGCGTTGCTGTTGCGTCGCGTGCGAGCTTTCCGGTGCGCGGTGCGGCTGTCCGAGACGAGCCGCGGCGACCGATTCCGCTGAAGATCGGCATCCGTGCGGCCAGCATGAAGATGGTGGGCGAGTTGGCGGTGATCAAGACGGCGACCGCCATGTCGGGTATCTCGGGGGTCGAACTGCAGGTCACGGCCGGCAATCCGAACCTGCGCAACTGGGACGCCGTGCGGCGCTACAAAGCGGAGGCGGATCGCTGGGCGATGCGAATTCCCTCGCTGGCGGGCGTGTGGGATCGCGGCGTTTCTATCGCCAGCCCGGCCGCTGCGGAGAACGTGCGCCTCTCGATCCGCGCGGCGGAGATGCTGGGCAGCGGAGTGCTTCTGCTGGCGTTCTTCCAGAGCCACGCCCCCGACATGACCAACAAGGACTCGTACGCCCCGATCGTCGCCATGCTGAAGGCGACGGCCGCCAGCGCGGCCGATGCGGGGGTCGTGCTCGGGCTGGAGAACTCTCTGAGCCCGGCCGACAATGCCAGGCTTGTGGACATGGTCGGCCATCCGGCGGTGCGCGTGTACTACGATCTGCACAACATGGCGACCTATGGCCATGGCGAACAGGCGATTGCCGGAGTCCAGCTCCTCGGCAAGGAGCGGATTTGCGCGGTGCATGTGAAGAATGGCGACCAGCGGATCGACGAGCCGGGCCCAATCGACTGGGCCGCCGCCTTCCGCGCCCTGAACGAGATCGGCTACGAAGGCTGGTACGTCTATGAGAGCAACCACGACAGCGTCCAAGACTGCATTCAGGACACCGAGAAGAACAACACCTTCCTGCGGCAGCATGTGCGCATGCCCGCCGCCTAGAATAGTGGGAAGGGCAACGTCCCCAAACGTCTATCCTGGAACCGGCCCAGCGGCGTCGGGCGGCCCGGCAGGACCGAGTTGCCGACAGGTTATGGGGCCGGCTCCAAGAACGTCACGATAACCCGCAACAGAGTTCCAACCGACAGATACCGGAGGTTCGCGTATGCCAACCGTGAAAAGACTGCTGGCGATTGCTTTGTGTCTTCTGTCTCTGCGTTCGTTCGCGGTGGCCGCCGACCGGCCCAACGTCATCTTCATCCTGACCGACGACCAAGGCTGGGGCGATGCGCACTTCGCCGGGCACCCCTACGTCAAGACGCCGAACCTCGACCGGCTGGCCAGCCAGAGCACCTGGTTCAAGCAGTTTTACGTGGCGGCGACGGTGTGCTCGCCGAGCCGCTGCGCGTTCATGACGTCGCACTTCCCGGCCCGGCACTGTATCCACGGCCATTTCTCGTCGCACGAACAGAACGCCGCGCGGTTCATGCCGGATTGGCTCGATCCGCAGACGCCGACCGTCACCGCGCTGCTCAAGCAAGCCGGCTACGCCACCGGCCATTTCGGCAAATGGCACCTGGGCAACGGCGCGGACGCGCCCTCGCTTGGCGCGTATGGCATCGACACGTACAAGACCACCGGCGCCGCGCCCGACAAGGACTCCACGCTGGACCATGAACTGGGTGGAACTGGTGCCGAGAAACGGGATCCGTATTTCCGGGCCAAGTCCACGCGCTTGATCGTGGACGAGGCGATCCAGTTCATCAAGACCAACCAGGACCGTCCGTTCTACGCCAACGTGTGGACGCTGCTGCCGCACGCGCTGCTGAACCCGACGCCGGAACAGCTCGCCGTGTACGACGACCTCGACCCGCGCAGCGACGATCCGGCGTTCCGGCCGTGGATGCAGAAATACCTGGGGGCCGCCAAGGACATCCAGAGCCAGATGAAGATCTTCTGCGCTTCGCTGACCGACCTGGACACGCAGATCGGGCGGCTGCTGGATGCGCTGGACGAACTCAAGCTGGCCGACAACACCATCGTCTTCTTCTCCAGCGACAACGGGCCGGAAGACTATCGCATCAGCAATGCCTCCAACGCGGGCGTGGGTTCGCCCGGGCCGCTGCGCGCGCGCAAACGCAGCATGTACGAGGGGGGCGTCCGCACGTTCGGGTTGTTGCGCTGGCCGGGCAAAGTGGCGGCGGGGCGCGTGGACGAGACCAGCGTGCTGTGCGGCGTGGACTGGTTGCCGACCGTCTGCAAGCTGGCCGGCGTGACGCTGCCGGCGGCCGTGCAGCCCGACGGCGAGGACGTGAGCGACATCTGGCTGGGCAAGCCGCGTGCGCGGAGCAAGCCGCTGCACTGGGAATGGCTGTTCAACGTGCAGGGGTCGCAGGATGGCTACGTGCCGCCGATGCTGGCGATCCGCGAGGGCCAGTGGAAGCTGTTGGTGAACCACGACGGCAGCCAGGCCGAATTGTACGACATTCCCCAGGACATCTCGGAGGAACACAACGTCGCCGCGCAGCATGCGGACGTGGTGAAAGACCTTTCTGCCAAGGCGTTGGCGTGGGCGAAGTCGCTGCCGGCGAGCAAGGCGCGCGACCTGGTGGGGCCCGGCAAGCCGCTGGAATCGCGTCTGCCGGCCAAAGGCAAGCCGGCGGCCAAACCCAAGAGCGATCGCGCCGCGATGTTCAAGGCCAAGGACACCAACGGCGACGGCAAGCTGACGCTCGAAGAGTATCTTCACAAGTTTCCCGACCAGGCCGAGGGCCGCCGCCGGTTCCCGACGTTCGATACGAACCAGGACGGCGTGTTGAGCGAGGAAGAGTTTCTGACGATGGGCCGCAAGCGGTGAGCGCGGGCGACACTGCGGAAGACGGGCCGCATCCGACGCCTATCGCGAAAAGACCATCGACCGAAGGAGATGCCATGCCTGCCAAGCCAGTGCCAAGCGTTCCTCAAGCGGCGCCGCCGTTCGGCCAGAAAGCTGCCGGCCGCTTCGCAGGAACAATAGACTGCAAGCGGTGGCGGCTTCTGGCCGTCGGCGCCGCTTTGGCCCTGAACGTTTTCTCCCGTGGTTCGTGGCTCTCGGCGCAAGAGCAGTTGGCCGACTACGCGCGCAGCGCGCGGCTGGCTGTGCGTGAGGCGCCTAACGGCAAGTTGCTCGACGCGGAACTTGGACGCGTGACCACGCTGGCCGAAGCCCGGCTTTCGGTGACGGCACAGGCCAGCCAGCGCGACGACCACGTGCTGGTCGCTGGCGTCGTCGAAGATAGCCGTGGGGCCGGCGATCGCGCCGTGGACGTGGTCTTTCGGCTGCCGTTCCGGCCGGCGTTGTGGTGGCCGCGGATCTCGGAAAGCGTTGTGCCGGGCAAGGAGGGCCGCCAGACAGCGCGCCTGCCGGACAGCGACCTGCCGCCCGGCGCAGCCGTGCTCGAAGCGACGAAAGAAGAGGGCCTGGCCCAAGATGTCTTGCCGATCGGCTGCGTCACCGATCCCAAGCAACGCCGGGGTATCGCTATGGCGATTCCTCCGGATGGTCCCTGCCGGTTCCGATTTGCCTACGTGCCCGAGGCCGGCTGCCTGGAACTCACGCTCTTATTCGGCCTGAGCAGCGACGCGGCGGCGGAGTTCAAGAGCCGGGCGCCGTTTCGATTCGTGATCATGCCGGTGGACGGGCGTTGGGGGCTGCGCGATGCGGTGCGGCGTTACTACGCAATGTTCCCCGAGGCCTTCGCGCGCAAGACGACGGCGAGCGGGTTGTGGTTGTTTGCCGTGCCTTCCTTCAGCCAGGTACCCGATCCGGAGAACTACGCGTTCTGGGAAGGGCCGCGGCTGAACGAACTCGACCAGGCACTGGCGCAGAACATCGAGAATTATCCCTACGTTATCGTCGGCCAGCGCGAGATTACCCATCTCAGAGAGAAGCCGGCTGGCTACAAGGACGTGCTGGCGGCGCTGCAGCGGGAGCCGGAGCGCGACCCTCCGGCAAAGCGCACCAAGGAGTACAGCGGGACGTGGGCCGCAGTGAAGGCGTTCGTAGAGGCTTCCGGCCTGCACGACGCGCAAGGCCGCTGGATCTATCGACTCCGCAACACCCAGTGGGGCGGCAACAGCATCACGTTCCCTATGAATCCCAGTCCGTTTGTGCGGGGGCGCACCGTCGCCAGCGCGGTTCTGGCCGAGGTGCGGCAACTGCTGGACAAGTATCCGGCCCTGGCCGGCATCTACGTGGACTCGCTGGCCTCGTGGGGCAGTTTCGACAATCTTCGCCGCGAGCATTTTGCGGCCGCGCGCGCGCCGTTGAGCCACGACGACGCGGGCCGCGTCTGCATCCCGAACTGGATGCCGCACATCGATTTTCTGCGCGAGTTGCGGCGGCAAATCGGAACGCGGTTGGTGTTCGGCAACGGCCTCCGGCAGGGCCGCGCCTTCTGCGCCTTCGAGTGCGACATCCTCGGCGTGGAAACCTCGGCCTACGATCTGAAACATCGGCAGAATCTCGATTTCTATCGGACCGTGGCCGGGGCCAAACCGTCGTTGTTCTTGTTCTATTCGCCGAAAGACATTCCGCGCGCGATGGCCGAGGAGTACGTCCAACGGTTCATCGCGATGGGATTGTCACCGGAGGTCAAAGGCTCGCCCTGGGGCCGCAACAAGAAACGCGACGCCGACTTGATCGCAAGGTTCGTGCCGATCTATCGTCGCCTTGACCTGGCCGGCTGGCAACCGGTGACGCATGCGACGGTGGAGCCGCGCACGCTGTGGCTGGAACGGTTCGGCGCGAAACCGCCGGATCTCTATTTCACGCTCTACAACCCGACGGACAAACCCCTCGACGCGCGCCTGAGATTGGACCACCAGGCGCTGGCGCTGACCGCGGAAACCACAATCAAGGAACTGGTCGGGCCTGCGCCGTCAGTAAGCCGAGGGCGGCCAGCGGAATCGCAAGATTCCCCTTTGGCGGTTGGTCAGGCGCGCGTCTCCGTCCCGGAGCAGGCTGGGGTTGTCGACACTTGGACGGTTCCGCCGAAGAGTCTGCGCGTGCTGCGAGTCGATCGGTAACACGCGAGGTGACAGACACGCATTCATCCCGTCTTGTGGATCTGCGCATGGTCCATGGTCCCGACTGGCCAGCGGCAGGTCGCAGAGAACCGGGCTTCCGCGACCAACCTCCGGTTGGTGCACCTCACAGCGATCATGGACTTGGCCAGCGTAGCTGCTGTTACTGCCTGGGAACGCCGGACTCCGGCGATCCAAGGAAGAACAACCGCCATGCTCGGATCTTTGCGGCAGGATGGGAAGGCACGGGCGCCTCTCGCAGGGACGCGGGCTTCAGCACGCGGCGCATGAATCCGTTCAGCCCATCCGTCAACAGATAGGCGTTGCTGAAGCCCATTCGCGCCAGGGCGTCGCGCGCCTGGGCTGGGTGCGTCATCCCGTTCGAATAGAGGACAATCGTGCCCTGGTTTTTGTTCGGGGCGAGGTACTGGGGTAATTCCGCGGCGGATGCGTTGACCGCGCCCCTGATGTGGAATGCGGCGAATTCGGCCGGCGTTCGGATGTCCACAAGTACCAGCGTCTTGTCGCCGGCCATGAGCCGGTCGGCCACTTCCTCGGGCTCGATGTGGTCCTCGCCGGCCTCCATCGCCGCCAATAGGGACGTCTCCCCCGCGTTCGCTCCCGTCAAAGTGGCGCCCCCCGGATTGACAGAAGGGAGAAACGCTTGTGCGACGCCGACCACCAGGATCGCAATGCTGAATGTCTTCAGAAATTGGGTGCCCAAGTACGCGCCGGTCCCGGCGACCTTCTTCTCGGTCCACTCCGCACCCCAGAACGCGGCCACGGCGACGCAAGCGAAGAGCAGCACAAAGACGTTCGCAGGGATTCCTAGTGCTGCCCAGACGAAGTTCACGCCAGCGTCGCCCCAGTGATAAACCGGGACCAGGGCGCTGTAGACCTCGTTGAAGAGCACGCTTCCGACCACGGCCCCGATCAGGAAGATCACCGCATCCAACCGGCCCGAAGCAACTCCCACGGCTGCTGTGCCTGGACACCAAGCCGACATGGCAAAGCCCACGCCAAAGATCAGACCGCCGAGGATTTGGGCGCCGTACACCGTGGGCAAGAAGTAGATCTGATCGCTCTCGATCATCCCTACCGCCATCAAGAGGTGCAGCCCGAGCATCGCCGTGATCATGGCGGTGAACATGACTTTGAGGACGGTCATGTCGCGGAAGTAGAAGATCCCAGACAGCTTCCTGGAACTGCCGAAGCCGGCGAGCTCCAGCGCAAGGCCAAAGCCGAAGCCGACCATCAAGGCCACGAGAAAGGCCCCGTTCGATCCCAACGCGTCGCTGCCGAAGAAGGTAGTGATCATTGCCACTGCCTCCGGACGAAGTACGCCGTGGCGTAGCCGCCGGCAAATACGGAGACCAGGAACAGCAGACTGCCGGTGGCGAGTATTGCCCCACCGGTCAGAGCCTGGCCGGAGGTGCAGCCCGAGGCCAACCGGCTGGCGAAGCCCACAAGCACACCGCCAACGAGGGCCAGCAGAATGCGCAGGCGGCGCGGAGCCGTCGCGCCGCGCTCAAGCTGCGGCTGCACGCGCCGGGACACGATGGCCGACACCAGTCCGCCCAAGAGCGTGCCGGCAAACATGTACACCAGGTAGTAACGGAGCGGGTCCGTGCCCCAGGACCCGAAGTACTCGCTGCCCTGCACGTGACCGGGCAGGATACATCCTTGCAGGCAGGCTCCGATGCGGGCAATGCCTGCCGACGCGCCCAGGCCAACGCCCAGGACGAGAAAGCTGGCCAACAGCATCAGCCCCAGAACGACGCCGGCGACGTAAGGATTCATGTAGGGCTTGGGGCCAGCGGACGACGAAGAGTCGTTTGATTCCATGAGAGATGGCCTCCAGGGAAGTCTGTTAGCAGCCAGCCGACTTCTTCTTGCGCATCGCGGGCGCGGACGGCTCGGATGCCGGGGGCGAGGGAGCCGCCTGAGGGTGTGCAGCACCGGCCGCAGGCAGGGGCACCGCCTTTATGGCGCCCTTCAGCTCAGTTTCCTGCCAGTAAGCCTCCAGGCCGCCGTGCAGGGCCTTGACCGGCCGCTGCGTCTTCTGCGAGAGGACGCCCGCCAACATCATCGCCAGCGACCCATCGCGATCCACCAGGATCAGCGGCCCCGCTCCGGTCAAATAGCCCGGGTTTGCGATGACCTCCGCGATGTCGGCGTTCTTGGATCCGGGCAGGCTGTAGTCCTTGAATGCGTCGGGCGGCCTGATGTCCACCAGGTCAAACGTACCCGGCAAGTCTTGCATCAGGCGATTGAGGTCGGCAGGGGACATCCGCTCGGCCAAATGCACGACGCGCTTCGGCGCTGAGGATGCGGCGGCCCTGCTCTCGTTGCCGAAGACCGGGTAGCCGGCGTGGATCCACGCCTCACTCCCCCCGGCCAGGCTTGCGACGGTCTTGAATCCTCTGCGTTGCAGGATCCCTACCGCCAGGCTAGAGCGATAAGCGCTGTTGCACACCGCCACCACAGGCAATTGGGGGTCCAACTTGCCAGAAAGCTCCGCCAGGTGGCTCAGCGGCAGGTTGACGACGGTCCCGATCCGCAGCCCCATCCACTCGCTCGGCAGACGCACATCCACAATGATTGGCCCATTGCCGGCTTGCACCGCGGCATAGAGTTCAGCCGGCGTGACGGTGCCGCTTTGTGCCAGGGGCAGGCCCGCCTTGCTCCATTCGCCGATTGAAAGGACTTGTCCAGAGTAGCCCACGCGATGGAGTCGAAAAACCGCTTCTTCGAGCTCCGCATTGGAGCCGATGAGCACCAACCGGCTGCCCCAAGGGACCATGATGCCCGTCCACGTTTCGAGCCGACCACGCAACCCAATGTTGACGGACCCGGGCACATGTCCCTCGGCGTACTTCGCGGCCTCCCGCACATCGACCAACCAAAGGCCATCATCGCTCGTCAGCGCCGGGTCGGCCTTGGCCTGTTTCGCAGCAGTCTCCCACTCCACCAAGGGCGGCCCTTCCCGGTTCATCGCGGCATTGTGCCGGAAGTACTGCGGGGCTTCAGGAAGGCCCTCCAGAACCGCGGCGATGAACTCGCTGCGCCCCTTGTGCTGCAAGTAAGGGTTGGAAGCCTTCTCCCGGCCAATCGTGCTCGCAGGGTCATCGGACAGGTGCGCCCCGCAAAGCGATCCCGCGCCATGGGCGGGCAGAACCACCGTGCTGTCGGGCAGCTTGGCCAGCTTCTTGTGCCACGTGTCGAAGCTCATCCCGGCCAGCGTGGCCGCGGTCATCTTCCCCTCCAGCAGGTCGGGGCGGCCCACGGAACCGACAAACAAAGTGTCGCCCGTGAAGATCGCCTTGGGCTGGCTGTCGCCCTCGACAAGCACCGCCCCGCACATCCCGTCGGGCGTGTGCCCCGGCGTTTCCATGGCGCTGATGGTGGCGCTGCCGATCTTGAAGGTCGAACCGTCGTGCAAGGGCTCGAGTTTGTACTTGGCGCCGCTGGCGCCGTGTTGGTAGATCGGGACGCCAAGGGCCCGCACCAGTTCCAAGTGCCCCGCGACAAAGTCGGCGTGGGAGTGGGTCAGGAACACGCCCTTAACAGCCAAGCCGTGCTTCTTGGCGTAGTCCAGGTAGACGCCGATGTCGCGGCTGGGGTCAACGACCAATGCTTCCTTGCCCGACACCAGCATGTAGGAGTAATGACTGAGCACCGCCAGATTGAACTGGACGATTTCTACTCCTGGAAACTGGTACCTCTCCACCACCTGTGGAAATGCGTCGGCTGTCCCGTGCGTCGCCGACTCGGAGTCCTTGAGCTTGCCCTCCGCAGCCTTCACGGGCACGACCAACACGCAAACCAACAGCGCCGCCAGCGGTGCGATCCTCCACGACGAGCATCTCATTGCATGTTCTCCAGCAAGAATCGAAATCCTTGTGTACTCGTCCGTTACGGGACGTGAACATGAACCACATCAGGCACCATCAGTCTACAAGCCTAGCCGTGTATGTTCAAGCAAATCTCGGTTGCAGAGTGCATTCCCGTGTCTGCATCGGGCGTTTTCAGGTAAGGTGGGGGCCTTGGCGGAGACCAAGGAAACAGGCACGGCCTAAAGGTATGCTATGGACGGCACGAACGAAGCGTGTCGCAAGCCGTGGATGAGGCGGGCAGAAGCGGCGTTTCACCGTTCGGACTTAGACCTCGGGATGCTTCCAGGGGCTGCGCGATTGACCCGCGCGTGGCCCGCGAGATATAGCACGCATTCGCCGAAAGTACCCAGCTTGGGGATTTCGTTCTGCTGTTGGCCCTGGCACAGTTCCTCAATGAGCCCGTCAAGCTGCCCAAGCTCATCTTCCACTGGAAAGCCTGTTACTGGAGCCAGTTCCCGATCGAACCTATCGCTAGGGCGAAGCAGCCTTGGGTCAATTCCCAGGAGCGATGCCGCCCGTTTCCACCAATGGACCAATGCGTCAATCGAGTTCGAGTCTGCAGCGAAGTGCATTGCAACAAGGTCATTCACTGGTATAGGTTGACGGCTTGTGAATCGGGACGTCTTCACCGCCTTTCTATATCGCTCGGTAATCCAGCCGAGCAATAAGGCCGTGACTACCAACACCAGCAGTGTTGTTAGAGCGTACACGGACATGATCGCACCCTGTCAATAAGCGGTTGGGTCAGCGTTACAAATGCAGGTGCAACTGAACGCGCGGGAGGGGTCGGATACCGTTTGTCTTTGCGCGTCCCCACGCCAATTCACGGTCTGCGCCCACGGCGTCTCAGTCTTCTAACAAGACGCCAGCCGCTCGCTTCGACGATTGCCCAGCTGTGGTAGTGGTAGCGGCCCTTCTCATGCATTCTCGCTTGAATCCACGGCTGGCCATATTCATCGATTTTGTGCACTCGGGATGGCCATGACCGCCGGATCAACCTTTTCATGAACAGAACGCTGCTGCGGGAAACCGAATGGCCCGGCTGCGCCCATTCATCCGGCAGCTTCACGAATCGCACCAAGTCGCCAACTCTTAGGCACTTCGGATCGGGCATCGCTGTCGCCTGGCGTTGTTTGCCAGTCCCCCTGATCATGTCCTGTAAGCCTGGTCGAAGAACTACCACGTTCTTCTTTCGACCGTGTCGCCTTTGGCGTTTGCGCCCCGGAAACGGAGACGAATGTCAATGGAAACGTCCCCCGATCCCTTCGCATCCCCTTCGTGGCCTTCC
>CALARR010000145.1 GCA_937889015.1 uncultured Planctomycetales bacterium
GCCTTCGCTTGCCATCGGGCCTTCGCTTGCGCTTCAGGCGTCAATCGCGCGGTGCGCGATCCAGGCAAGAGCGGGCCGTGAATGGGCCGAACTGTCCGGTCACTCGCCGCTGGGCGTCAAGGCCACCGAGGCCTGGATCGAATAGCCGCACACGCAGCCGGCGCTGGCTTCGGGCATCAGCACCAGGCCGCCGGCCGGCAGGATGTTGATCCAGCAGCCCGGCCGAACCACTCCGGTCAACTCGGTGTGCTGGCCGCTCTGCAGGTCGAACATTCGCGCCGTGCCGTAGCGGCTGAAGGCGCAGGCGGCGGAGGTCGAGAGCGTGCCGCAATGGCCGCTCTTCTGCCATTTCCAGCCGGGGATTGGCTCGCCGGTGTGCAGATGGCAGGCGAAGCCCGTGTTGTAGATCGCGTCGCCCACGATGGCCGAATGCTGCACCTGCTCGCCGTGCGGGCCTTGGAGGATGTGGTCGGGCACGGGCGTCTGGGTGGTTTGCCAAAGCGGGCTTCCGCTGGCGGCGTCGAAGGCCGCCAGGTCGTAGCGCACGCGTTGGGCTCCATCGACGGTCACATTCTTGCTGCCCGTGATGACCAGTCGTTCCTGCGCGTAGCTGAGAAAGACGATATGCTGCAGGGCGCGCAAATCGACGGCCTTGCGCCACAAGGTCTCACCGCTGCGCAGGTCGAGGGCCACCAGGTCTGTCCCCTGGCCGACCAACAGCGGGATCTTCACGCGGCCGTCGGCGATCTGCAGGGTCTGCGGGTCGGCGCTTTCGACGAAGTACACACGGCCGTTGCCGGCGGCGATGGTGGGCGTGATGATCGCGCCTTGCCGGGCCGTGTAGGTCCACCGCGGTTGGCCCGAGGGGATTTGGTGCGCATTGAGTTCATGGCTGCAGATCACGGGCATGAAGTCGCGCCAGATCAAGACTTCGGTATCGAGGGTTTGGTGGCGGAATGCGGCCCCGGCCGGAGTGGCGCTGCCCAAGAGCAGGTCATCGACCACGGCCACGTAGCCCCATTCGCGCGGCGCGCCGTCGGCGGCCGGCGGCACGCTGAGCGTCAGGTGGACCTTTCCGGTCTGGGCGTCCAGGCCCAGGCAATCGCTGCCCGCGGCCATGTACAGCCGATCCTCGCTGGCCGCCATGCTGCCCGAGTGCCGGAAGGCGCCCAGGCGCACGGACTCGGGCACGTCGCGTTCCCAGAGGATGGTGCCGTTGTAGGCGTCGACGGCAACCACGTAGTTGTCGCCGGAGACGAACAACCGGCCGTTCTTGTACAGGGGGCCGACGTTCTTGTCGTGGCGATCGGGCATGCGGCGCGGGCCGGGCCGGCCAAACCACTGGATATCGACCGGGCCGGGCGGAAAGGCGTCGCCGCTGCAGGCCGTGTTGGCCGGATCGGCGTAGAAGTGCGACCACTCGCCAGCGCCAGGCACGGGACCCCGTGCGGCAAAGGCCTGGTGTCCTTGGGCAGTGGGTTCGACCTGCCAGCCGGCGATCGCAGCGCGGCCCCAGGCGGCCAGTTTGTCGGGCGAGACGTTGCGCGGCGTTTCGATCACGAGCGTCCCCCCGCAGGGACGCACGAGGCGATGGACTTCGGCCGCCGAGGATAGCAGACGTCCGTTGAGCAGGGCTTCGTCCGAGACAATCAGGTTGGCGAAGTGCTTGGCGTAGCGCACCTGGTCCAGGGTGCCCTGATGGATGCTGATCCGCACGCCGTACAGACCCGCCTCCGCCAACAGGCGGCGGGCCTGGGCCACTTGTTGCGGGTCTTGCTCCAGCCCAACAACTTGGAGCTGTGAACGGCGCGCGATCTCGTAGGCCAGCCGGCCCGTGCCTGCGCCCAGCACCAGGCAGTAACCCTTCTTGACCGCGCAGCGTTGAATGGCGCGCTGGGCGGCTTGCTCGTAGAGCGGCGTCTGCGCGTCGGTGGGGTAAGGCGAGGGCTTGGCCAGGGCATGCGGCACTTCGATGGTGTGCGGGCCGGAGCGGGGCGGCGTGCCGGGACGGAAGCAATGGATCAGCCCCTTGTCGGTGCTCACGTACAGGGCCCCGTCGCTGGCTGCCAGGCCATAGGCCTTGCCGTCCACGCTGGCCATCCACAGTTGGCGACCATCGGCGGCATCGAACGCGGCCACGCGGTTCAGCGTGCCAGCAAAGAGCGTTTGGCCGACGAGAATCAACTCGTGGCAATCGGGACACGTAACATCCCACTTCACGTAGTCTTTGCGCGTACCGCCCAGGGCCGCAATCCGCTGGCGATCGGCGGCCGTCTTCTCCTTTTTCGCTTGCAGGCGGCTGAGTTCCAGCCAGTGAGCCCGATCCAGGGCGTAGAGCCGGTCCTTGGTGAGGATATAGCTGAATTGGCCGTCGGCCACGACGCGCAGACCGTCGGCAAAAACGATCTTCTCCTGCGAGCCGGGCGTGGTGAAGTGGATGCCGGCCGCCTCGCCCGTGCTGTGCAAAACCATATCGTCCAGCAGGACGGCAAAGCAGCCGCCGGCACGCTTGTCGGCCCCGCCGCCGGGCAAGGCCCCGCCGTCTTTGCCGTCGGCGCGCTGGTAGAGGTGCAAGGCCGTGCGCCCAGTGGGCACGTAGAGGTGTTCGGCCGAGGCCAGCAAGTAGCCCTGGGACGAAATGTCGATCTTCTGCTTCCATCGCTCCTGGCCGCTGGCCGCATCGATCGCGCAGAGGTAGTTCTCCTGCGTGGGAAACAGACCGGCGCAGAAGTAGACGAGGCCCTCTTCCACCACGATCCCGCACCGCACCGGCCAGAGCGACATCATCCGGCCATTGCCGGGCAGGCGGCGATCGGCCGGCGCGCCGCGATACTTCCACAGCAACTGGCCGGCCGGCGAGAGGCAGTACAGAAGTCCGTCGTCGGAACCCAGGTACAACCGGCCAGCGGCGACGGTGGGGGCCAGACGCAGCGGGCCCTCGGTGGTGAAGGACCAGCGCCGCTCTCCGGTCGCGGCGTCCAGACAGTAGAGCGTGTCATCGGCCGACGAGGCGTAGCACAGCGCACCATCGGCGATGGCCACCTGGTAGGCCCGATCGAAAGTCGTGGTGGGGCCGAGTCCCTGAATGCGGTGCCAGACGTCCTTTTCGGCGGGCAGTTCCGGCCAGGCTGGACTGGGGGCGTGCGTAGCGCGGTGCTTCCAGGCCTCGGCCAGGGGCAGCTTCAGTTCCATCGTGGACACACCGCTGCGACGGCTGTCGGCGCGGAACGTGGGCCAGTCGGCTTGAAGCGCCAGCGGCGCGGCGAGTCCCCATGCAGTCAGAACGATCAGGGCCATCCAGCGGCAGCCATGCGTGGAAGCAGTCATCTGACGACCTCATTTTGGACAGACAGAAATCAGGGAACGAAGAGCA
>CALARR010000146.1 GCA_937889015.1 uncultured Planctomycetales bacterium
AAAAACGGCCTCCCGATGGTCGGCCTCACGGCATTACTTACCTGAGACGCAATAGGACGGTCAAGATTTTTCGAGAAAGGAGAGGAGGGAAGGCCCATGGCGCTAGCAAATTTCCGCCAATTTGTCGGCCTCAGGTTCCCTTCGGGTAGCTCCCTGAGTAAGATGCTTGGGGCTCGGTTTGAGAGTCCTATGCCCGCTGGATTCTGCTGCTCGCCCGGTCTGGCTGGATCGGTTTGGGGGGCAACTCCAAGGCAGGAAGTCGCTGCGGGCGCGAGGGCGGTAGGCAGGTTGGGTTGCAGTATGGCCCCCCCGAAGACTGCGACCGAAGATCGCCCCATCATCAGCGGCTCACAAGCTCCAGGCGATGACCATGAGCGAGAAAACCATACTGTTGGCAGAGGACGACGCTGCCCAGGTGTTGCTCTTCCGGCACGCGTTGGCGCAGAACGACTTTCCTTACGAGTTGGACGTGGTGCGCGACGGTGTGGAGTTGATCGACTATCTGTTCTTCACGGGCGAGTATCGGGGGCGGCAACCGCAGAAGATGCCGGACCTGATCTTGTTGGACCTGAAGATGCCGCGGATGGACGGCTTGCAGGTGCTGCAGGTGCTGCGTCGGGTGCGGAGCGACGGGCAGGTTCGTTTTCCGCCGATTGTGGTGTTGACCTGTTCGGACGACGACCAGGACATTTCCGATGCGTATCGTTGGGGCGCCCAGAGCTATATCCGCAAGCCCAGCAGTTTTCAGGAGCTGGTCAAGGCGGTGCGCGAGACGGTGCAGTATTGGCTGGGTCTGAACCGACCTGTTCCGCCCGTACACCTCAGCAGCCAATTCGCGCACGAAGGGTTGCCCTGAGGCCGCGACGGCGCGCGTAGGGTCCCCGGTCCAAGCCGGGAGCGCGGCCACCTATTCCACACCGAGATGTCTCTTTCTATGCCCAGGTCGCCGATTGTGCTGGTGTGTTGCCTGTTCGTGGCCGGGGTGGCCGGTCGCATCGCGTTGGATGGCTGGGGATCTGCCGGGCACGCGGCGCCGCTCGAGGCGTCTGTTTCGGCTGCCGCCGGAGACGCATCGGTGGACGAGACGCCGCAGCCGAGTCACCAGGGGCACGAGTTGTTTCCGGTGCCGACCTTCGGCGGCAAGCAGTTCTGGGGCGACGAGTACTTCTATCGCGAGTACCGCATTCAGCACCACGTGCTCACGAGTCAATTCCGGCTCCTGGACGACCAGGATCGGCGGCACGCGGCGGGCAGCTTCGATGATTGCCGCAGGGCCCTGCAGCGCATCGTGGGTCCAGAGAAGATGACGCCCATGCGCGGCACGGCGGTCCTGGTGTTGCACGGCCTGGGGCGCAGCCGGGCCTGCATGGAGCCCTTGTGCGACCGCCTGCGCAGGGAGACGGGATGGTGGGTCTTCAATATCGGCTATCCCAGCACGCGCTGCGAGATCGCGGCGCATGCCCAGGTCCTGGCACAGATCCTCGAAAGCCTGCCAGAGATCGAGGAGATCCACATCGTGGCCCACAGCATGGGCAATATCGTGGTGCGGCACTATTTGGGCGACTGCGGCGCGGCCGGATCGACGCGGCGCGTCGATCCGCGCATCCGGCGGATGGTGATGCTCGGCCCGCCGAATCATGGCTCGCTGCTGGCCACGCTGCTGGCCGAGAACGAGTTGTTTGCAGTGCTGCTCGGCACGCCGGGACAGCAACTGGGGCGCCAGTGGGCGCAGTTGGAGCCTCGGCTGGCCGTGCCCCGCTTCGAGTTCGCCGTGATTGCCGGCGGACTGGGCGACAGCCAGGGCTTCAACGCTCTTCTGCCCGGCGACGACGATGGCATCGTCGCGGTGGATAGCACGCGTCTGAGCGGGTCGCGCGACTTTCTGGTCTTGCCCGTCTATCACACCTTCCTGGTCGACGACGCGCGGGTTATGCAATACACTCTCAATTTCCTGCTCAAGGGTCAATTCAGCACGCCGGGGCAACGGCGGCCGAGCGCGGTGTCCGCAACCGGCGTGTCCGTCTCGAGCATCAAGGCTGACGCGGCACGTTGCAACGCGGCTGGCGGTGGGCCATGAGCCTGGATGGCGTCTTGGGGAAGCCGTCACCTGAGGGGGTGCACGGAAGCCCGGTTTTCAGATAGAGGCGAACTCGGCCCCGACGTCAGCATTTCTCCGAAACCTCATAGAGCGAGCGCACTCCGCGGCGATGAACATTCAACCCTCACCACGCGAACGCCCGGCGGGACGCATTGCGGGCATTGACTTCGGCACGGTCCGCGTCGGCGTGGCCATCACCGATCCGCGGCGCACGCTGGCCAGTCCCCTGGAAAGTTACACGCGCCGCGATCGGCAGCAGGACGCGGCCTATTTTCGCCGGCTGGCGGCCGAACAGGAGTTGACGCTGTTCGTGGTCGGGCTGCCTGTCCACCTGGATGGCCGCGAGAGCCGCAAGTCCACCGAGGCCCGGGAGTTCGGCCAATGGCTGGGAGAAGTGACCGGGCTGCCGGTGCTTTACTTTGACGAACGATTCAGCACGGTCGAAGCCGAGCAGTTCCTGGCCCAAGGCCAACTGACCAGCAAGCGCCGCAAGCAGCGGGTCGACATGCTGGCCGCCCAGGTGATGTTGGCCGCCTATCTGGAATCGGGCAGTCAGGGCCAATCTGCGCCGGGAAGCCTCGACTGACGCCCCGCGTCCATGATCCATGAGCAAACTGATCGTTGGTTGCGGATATCTTGGCAGTCGCGTGGCCGACCTGTGGCATCGCGATGGCGAACAGGTCTTTGCCACGACGCGCACGCCGCAAAATGCCGCGCGCCTTGCCGCACGCGGATGGGAACCGGTCGTGGCCGACGTCACCCGGCCCGACACGCTCCGCCGACTCCCGGCGGCAGAGACGGTGCTGATTGCGTTCGGGTACGACGCATCGGCAGGCCATTCACGCATGGAAGTCTATGCCCGAGGGCTATCGAATCTGCTGGAGGCGCTTGGGCCGCAGACCAACCGGCTGATCTACGTCAGTTCCACGGGCGTTTACGGTCAGCAGCACGGTGGTTGGGTGACGGAAGAGACGCCCTGCCGGCCGGACCGCGACGCCGGCCGGGCGTTCCTGGCCGCCGAACAGGGACTGGCGGAGCATGCGTTGGGATCGCGGGCCGTGGTGTTGCGCATGGCGGGGCTCTATGGTCCGGGACGCGTTCCGCGGCCGCGCGCATTCGCGGCCGGCCAGGCGCTGGCCGTGGCGGCCGACAGCTACTTGAACTTGATCCACGTGGATGACATGGCTCAGGTGGTGCTGGCCGCGGCGCGCGGGGCACGTTGCCCGCGCCTCTATCTGGCCAGCGACGGTCATCCGGTGCAGCGGCGGGAGTACTTCCGCTATCTGGCTGAGCTGATGGGAGTGCCCGAGCCACGGTTCGTTGAGCCGGATCCGAGGGCGGCGTCCGAGGCACGGGGCGGCGGCAGCAAGCGCGTGAGCCACGCGCGGCTGCAGAGCGAACTGGGCGTGGTGTTCGAGTGGAGCAGCTACCGCGAAGGACTGGCGGCCCTCCTGGGTCGCGGGTCGTAGTCAAAGACTCCCGCCTATTCCATCTGCAACGAATATTCCCTCATTGCCGTCCGTAACGGTTGCCGATGCTGTAAGTAACCGACCCAGGACGCAAAGCGGCAGTATACCCTGATACAGTCGCCGCAAATTGCCCAGATTCAACTATGCCATAGTCAGAGGGGGGAACTCGATGATCCGCCCAGTTGCGATCACCTTGCTGTGTGCGGCGGCCCTGTTTGTCTCGCTGAGTCCGAGCGATGCGCAGGCCCAACAGGCCTACGGCGGTCAATGGGGCCGCACGTATTCGACCCAAGACTGGGACCGCATGTACCACTATCCGTACGTCTATTACCCGCAGAACTTCTGGGGTAATGACTACTACCGCAGCTCGGAAGACATGTACTATCGCTATCCGGCCGAGATGCGGATTCCGGTCTACAATCGCCAGTGGCACAGCGAGTATCCGAAGCCCCAGAAGTATCACAAGGGCCACCAGTTCATTCTGGACGTGTTTTGAGCGCCGGTCCCCAAGCCTGTCGGCAACTCAGTCCTGCTGGGCCGCCCGACGTGACTGGGATGATTCTGGGATAGGCCCTTAGCGCCGGTCCCCGAACCTGTCGGCAGTTCGGTCCTGCTGGGCCGCCCGACGTGGCCGGGATGATTCTGGGATAGGCTCTTAGCGCCGGTCCCCGAACCTGTCGGCAGTTCGGTCCTGCTGGGCCGCCCGACGTGGCCGGGATGATTCTGGGATAGGCTCTTAGCGCCGGTCCCCGAACCTGTCGGTAACTCAGTCCTGCTTGGGCCGCCCGACGTGACTGGGATGATTCTGGGATAGGCCCTTAGCGCCGGTCCCCAAACCTGTCGGCGTTCTCAGGCGAAGTCTTGCAGGAAGTGGAAGTAGATTTCCACGGCCTGTTGCAACTGATCGACGGCGATCCATTCATCGGCGGTGTGCGCCTGGGCCAGATCGCCCGGGCCGCACACGACTGCCGGGATACCGGCCGCGGAGTAGAACGCGGCATCGGTGGCATAGGGTACGCCGAGTCTCTGGCAAACGCCGCGCGTCTGACGCACCGCAGCCATGAGCCGATCCGCCAGCGGGCCGTTGGACTCATCGGACAGGGGCGGGCCGCTCATGTAGGCCGGTTCGTGTTCCAAGGGGAATCCTAGCCCCGCGTCTTCGTCCAGATAGTCGATCAGATGTGCCCGGGCCGAGACAGGCGTTTCGCCAGGCGGCAAGCGTCGATCGATCTCGATGGTACAACGGTCGGGGACCGTGTTGACGCTGACGCCGCCTTGGATCATGCCCACGCTGATCGTCGCGGGGCCGCACAAGGCGTGCGCCGCCAGCCCGGCGACGATGGAAGATTGGTAGTGTTCGATGGCCGTCAGCGCGCGCGCCATGCGGTAGATGGCGTTTTCGCCCGACTCGGGTCGTGAACTGTGGGCGGCTTTGCCTCGGGTGTGGCATCGCCAGCGCACGACGCCTTTGTGGGCCACGACCACGTCCAGGCCGGTCGGCTCGGCGACCAGGACGGCGTCGGGCTTGCGCGGCAGGAGTCCGCCGGGGCGCGCCAGCAGTTGTGCGACCAGGTGCTCGGCGCCGCTGAAGCCGTTCTCCTCGTTCACGGTGCAGGCCATGACGACGGTGGGCCGCTGGGCCTGCGGCAGCGTGCTCAGACGCGCCAGAGCGGTGAGCATGGCCGCCATGCCACCCTTCACGTCGCAGGCCCCGCGACCGTAGACGCGTCCGTCGCGGACCGCGGGACAAAACGGGTCGATCAGCATGCCGTCGACCGGCACGGTGTCCATGTGGGCGTCGAAGAGGATCAATCGCTCGGGCTGACCTGCGGAAGCGGAGCCATCGAGACGGGCGAGCAAGTTGTCCTGCCCGGGAGCCACGCTACGGCGTTCCACCGCCAGGCCCGCCGCGAGGAACCACCGTTCCAAGTAGGCGGCTAGTCGTGCCTCACCAAAAGGCGGCTCCAGGCTGGATCGGCCCATGGGATTCAGGCTGGGAATCGCGATCAAGTCACAGAGCAGGGCGCTGGGATCGACGGGTTTCATAGAAGTCTCTCTCGGAACGGGCAGGCCAGAGTCGGCGAGCGTATTGTAGTCGAATTGGTTCGGAACGTGCGATGTGGGGGGCCCAAGCGACGGGGTGGCTTGTTCGCGAGCGATGATTGTTTGCCGGACGGACAAGCAAGAATTCTACCCACAGGTGGTATTGAGAACGGGTTTTTTCGTGCCGATAATCCTTGTTAAGTGAGGGTCTTCCCTCACTCTGTCGCCCTTCGTAGGTCCCTGCCCCGCCTACGAAGGGCTCTTTTTTTGCGGTATCTCGCAGCACGGCAGGCATTGGGGGGCGGGCCCGGCACGATTCGCCGGCGAAGGTCGCTGCCCCCAACGGCCATCCTGAGAAGCAAAGGGTCTGAGCTATTCCCACGACCTACGAAGTCCTTCTGCGCTCAGAATGCCCCATTTTCGGCCCTGCCAGGATTGCTTGCCACACCCTGGGGCGCGGTCCGATTGACCCCGCCAAGCCCCACTGAATAGAATGCCCACAACGTCTCGGCCCCCTCGGTGTGATCTCCCGATGCGCGCTTGCCATGCAGACTTCGTTCGCACCCATCGTATTGCTGTTGATCGCGACCAGCGGCCTGGCTCTGCTGCTGCTGTTGGTCGCCAACATCTTCAACCCTGGCCGACCCGGTCGCGTGAAGCAGATGCCTTACGAGAGCGGGATGGACCCGGTGCATGACACGCGGCGGCGGTTCACGGTCCGTTTCCACCTGGTGGCCATCGCGTTTCTGGTGTTCGACGTGGAGTTGCTGTTTCTGTATCCCTGGGCGGTGGCGGCTCGGCCCAGCCCGGCGGATGCTCCGCGGGGTATCGATGCGGCGGTGGCGACCGGCCTGATCGAGAGTCGGGATCTGGTCTTTGTGGGGGTGATGGTTTTCTTCGCGATCTTGGCGTTGGGCTTCCTTTACGACTGGCGCAAAGGGGTATTTCGTTGGCGATAGCGACGCCGGGGTCTGTGCGGTAGCTCGGTCAAAAGGAGTGTTCGGTGTCGATCGTCGAACTGCCCGACAACGTGGTCATCACACGGCTCGACCAGTTGGTGAGCTGGTGCCGCAAGAATAGCCTGTGGCCGATGCCCTTTGCCACGGCCTGTTGCGGCATCGAACTGATGGCCACGGGCGCCAGCCGGCACGACATTGCCCGGTTTGGGGCGGAGGTCTTTCGTTTCAGTCCGCGGCAGTGCGACTTGATGATCGTGGCCGGCCGGGTGGTGATGAAGATGATGCCCGTGCTGCAGCGCATCTGGCAGCAGATGCACGAGCCGAAGTGGTGCGTTTCGATGGGGGCCTGCGCATCGACCGGCGGCGTGTTTGACACGTACAGCGTGGTTCAGGGGATCGACCGCTTTCTGCCGGTGGACATGTATGTGCCCGGCTGTCCGCCGCGTCCGGAGCAACTCATCCAGGCGATCATCGATCTGCAAGCCAAGATCCAGGCGGAAGGCACCGCGATGGGCCATGAGTTCGAAGCGCCTTCGCGCCAGGAGCCGAAGCGGGCCTTGCAGGAATAGGCAACTATGGATTCTATTGTGGATCTGCCGCGGAAGGGGGCTTGGAAGCCGGTCCTTCCGAACGTAGCGAACCATCCTCGCGACTGGAGGTCCTTCGCGGCGATTCGCAGGATGACCCGGCGGGGACTTTCCGCAGCTCAACAGGTGCAGGGGTAGAAGGTTGCAGGGGCAGAGGGGCATGGCCGCACAGCAGACCATCGACGCGCTGCTCCGGCGTTGGCCGGAGTTGTCCAGCAGCGAGTTTCGCACGCAGGCACGGGTCGTGGTGCCCGTGGGAGTGCTGCATGACGTGCTGGCGCACCTGCAGCAGGACCGGGGGTTTGATCTGCTGGTCGACATTACCTGCGTAGACTACCTGGACTACCCTGGTGCGAAGGACCGGTTCGGGCTGGTGTATCTGCTGGCCAGCGTGCAGACCAACGAGAGGATCACGATTCGTTGTTTCGTCAACGATCCGCAGCCGAAGGTGCCTTCGGTGGTCGACCTGTGGCAAGGGGCCAACTGGCTGGAACGCGAGGTGTGGGACATGTTCGGGATTCGTTTCGAGGGCCACCCGGACCTGCGGCGGATCCTGTTGCCGGAGCCGTTTGCCGCGCATCCGCTGCGCAAGGATTATCCGCTGCAGGGGCTGGGCGAGCGGCACAATCTGCCGGTCTTGCGGCGTGCGGAGGCCGACTGATGGACGGTGGCTGCGTGAAGATTGGCGGAGGCGATGCCGGCCGGCGACTGCTGCTGGGGCTTTGGGCAGACGTATGTGTCGTCGCGCGCGTGTTTGAGTTCGGCAACCAGCTCCGGCTTCGAGGACGAGCATGCCATTGACTCCTGCGAGCTTCGACGCGGGCCTGGCTCCGGACGAGCATCCTTACCTCTGGACGCTCAATTTCGGGCCGCAGCATCCGGCCACGCACACCACCCTGCGCTTGGTGTTGAAGCTGGACGGGGAGCGGGTCGTGGACGCGTTGCCGGACATCGGCTACCTGCACTCGGGGTTCGAGAAGCTGGGCGAGCGGTTGGATTTCAACCAGTACGTGACGGTCACGGACCGCATGAACTACATCTCGCCCATGGCCAACAACGTGGCCTGGCACATGGCGGTGGAGGAGTTGCTGGGGATCGAGGTCCCGCGCCGCTGCCAGTATCTGCGCGTGATCGTGGCCGAGTTGGCGCGGATTTCCGATCACCTGGTGTGCAACGGGGCCGCCGGCCTGGACACGGGCGCGTTCACCTACTTCCTCTACGCCTTCAACCCGCGGGAGGCGATCTACGACATTTTCGAGGCCCTGTGCGGGGCGCGGTTCACCAACAGCTACACGCGCGTGGGCGGGCTGATGTACGACGCCACGCCCAAGGCGATCGAGATGATCCGCCAGTTCGTGCGGCAGTTTCCGCGCGTGTTGGACGACCTGCGGCGGCTGCTGAACCGCAACCGGATCTTTGTCGATCGGACCAAGGGCGTGGGGGTGCTGACGCGCGCCGAGGCCATCAACCGCTCGTGCAGCGGCCCCATCGCGCGCGCCAGCGGCGTGACGCGCGATCTGCGCAAGGACGAGCCGTACCTGGCCTATCCGGATTTTGATTTTCAGGTGTGCTGCGCCGAGGCGGGCGACTGCTACGCGCGCTACCTGGTGCGCATGGCCGAGATGGCCGAGAGCCTGAAGATCGTCGAGCAGGCGGTGGAGAACCTGCCGAGCGGTGCGGTGAATGTGGGCCTCGACCAGCGCGTCATCCTGCCGGCGAAGCAACAGGTGTTCTCCACGATCGAAGGGCTGATTTCGCACTTTGAGCTGGTGATGAGCAATCGCGGTTTCGAAGTGCCTTGCGAGGAGGTCTATGCGGCCAGCGAGGCGCCCAACGGCGAGCTGGGGTTCTACCTCGTGGGCGACGGCAGCCAACGCGCATGGCGCGCACGCTGCCGGCCGCCGTCGTTTGTCCACTTCGCCGTGTTTCCGCACCTGATCCGCGGCCACAACCTGAGCGACGTGGTGGCCGTGCTGGGGAGCCTGAACATCATCGCGGCGGAG
>CALARR010000147.1 GCA_937889015.1 uncultured Planctomycetales bacterium
GTCTTTCGTGGTTCCTCGCTTGGGGTTCTGCTCTCGTCTTTCTGTTATGCGTCGCTGTCACAGTTGGCCAGGGTTTATCGCACGATGCGCTCATACTGTAGCCTGGGATGATGACCGAAATTGACCAATAGTCCAAGCTTCATTCCGGCGGCCTTCAAGTAGTTATGAACCTGTGCCCGGTGCTCGTCTGCCAGCTCCTTCGCGGCCTTCAACTCCACGATGATCTTGCCGTAGCAGACGAGGTCCGGCTTATAGGTCTGCGTCAGAGCTTTTCCTTTGTGGCTCAAGGCAATTGGCGTTTGAGCCTGAAAGGGCACACCTCTCAATACGAGTTCGATTTCGAGGCACTCTTGATAGACAGACTCGACGAACCCGTGCCCCTTCTCCTTGTAGACCTCAAAGCACGCACCGATCACGGCATAGCTCTCGTCTTTGTACACGATCTGAGCATCTGCCCCGCCGCCTGGTTCCAAGACATCTCGATCCGCCTTCCGCTCAGCGTCTTGTTGTCCGATACATGCCCTCCACTCCCATTTCGTGATTTTCGTACCTTTCGTGGTTCCTCTTGTAGCCCTATGGCTGGCGGCCTTGGGATTGGCGTTACGACTCGGGTTCGGTGTCTAACGACAGTTGTTTGAGGTTCTTTTCCAGGTGCCTGGTCAAGGGCCGGCGCGTGGTCAAGTCCCAGAGGGAGGTTTGCAGTTGGCGGAGCGCGAAGGTGGTGACCAGCCAGCCTTGGACCCAGCCGGTTTCGACGCACCACGCGCCCCAGCCGAGATCGGCGTTGGAGGCCCAGTAGTCCCAGCGTCCGAAATCGAAGGCCCGGAACCAGGTGCCGTCCAGGTCCGGGTGGATTTCGCTTTGGGTTTGGATGCGGCAGAGGAAGGCGGCCATACGGTCTTCGGCCTGGCGCAGCCTGGGGTCGCCGGTGGCGGCGGCCGCCTCGTGCAGGCCCAGGAAGCCCGAGTTGAGCGGGTAGCCGTCGGCCAGGAGCAACACGCCGGCGCCGGCATCCGCCGCCGCGAGGGCGGCCGCAGGGCTGTCATAGCGCGGACATACAACCCCATTGGCCGCCAGCACGGCGTACAAGTCGTTGTCGGCAGCGCAGGCGAAAACCAGTCCCGGACCTGCGGATTCCGCGCCGAGCAGGGTCCCACAGGCGCCGGCCAGCAGCCACACCGCGAGGGCGCAGGTCAAGCTGCTGTTTCGCATTCGTGCGTTTTGTCGTGGCATGAAAACCATGTCGCCTCCGATGTTGCCGATTCAGCGCTGCTGGAACAAGACCACACGCGTCCCCCACGGCTCGAGCGTGAGCGCGAACCGCGATGGGTTCAGTTCCGCGGCCATCGCCTGACCATGCAGGCTTGCGGTCCACGCGCCGGGCAGGTCCGGTTGTTGCACTTCGCACGCGATTTCCTTCGAGGTCGGGTTCATCAACAACAGCAGACGCCGGCGGTCCCGCTCGAATGCGGCCCAGTATTCCGGCTTGGCGACGCTCACGCGGAACCGCTCGTCGCAGCGGCGGCCCTGGCCGAAGAGCTCTTCGTAGGCGGCGATGATTTCGGCCGCTTCGCTAGTGGCATAGAAGGCGCCGCCGTCCATGGTCGGCAGGTACCAGATCAGCACGCCGCGGCAACCGCCATCGACGTACTGCTGCAGGAGGCGGTTGCGCCAGGCGAGCGGATTGGGGGTGGCACGCAGGCTGCCGCGCATCCATTCGGCCGAAACCGGCACCGGCACGGCGCTGAGGTAGTAGTTGTGGCCGCCGATGAATGGCACGTCGCCCAGCGCGTCGCGCGTGGCCTGGATCCGGCTGCGCGAACCGCCGTAGCCGGCGATGCCGAGGTCCAGGTGCGGGGCCAGCAGGGCCCAATCCACGCCGTAGCGGGCCTGGGTCTCGGGGCACTGATACCCGCTGTAGACCGAGAATTCGATCTGCGGATCGTGCTTCTTCAAGGCGGCGCGCATGTGGCCGACCAGGTCGGCATTCTGCTGGCAGCGGAAATGGATCCAAGCGTCATTGTAATTCGCGGCCAAGGCTTGGGCGTCCAGGGCTACGTCGGCGCCAAGGCGTTGGCTGGCTCGAAAGGCGGCGATGCAGCGCGAGCAAAGGCAGAATCCCTTGATCGCCTTTTTGTCGTCGCTGGCCGCACAGACGGGCTGTTCGATGTCCCAATTGACGGCCTGGTAGCCATCGCTGCGCACGATCTCGATCAGTTCTTCCTCCAGCAACTGCCGCAACTGGGCACCTTCGGTTGACAAGAGCCACGTGGGACAGAACAGGCCATCCAGCGGCTTGCCGTCGTAGCCCACGGCGCGGAGTTCGGGCCGTTGCTGCAAGCTCGCACGCGCAGCGCCATGCGCCTCGAAAGGATGGCCCGGCTTGGCCAGCCACACCCGATGTCCGCGCGGCTCCAGCATCCGGACCACCTCGTTTTTGCGGCTGCCGTAGGTCCAGGTGATGCCGCTGCGCCAGACATTGTCGGCCAGGGCCTCGTTGACCTGCGGCGCGGTGTAGGTCGTGGCGTAGAAGCAGGGGGCGATGCGCGCTTGTCTTGGTCGCACGTCCTTCAGCGATGGCAGGACGATCAGTTCTGTTTCCCGGGGCTTTGTGGCGGGCTGTCCGGGGATGGCGGCGGATGTGTAGAGGCGATGGCTCCCCTGCGGCGCGTCTTCGCCGGCTCGGAAGAGAATGGCAGCGATGTGTTGGGCGCCCTCGCTGCCGAGTCCTTTGGCCTTGAGGTCCAGTTCCACGACGTACTGCGTTCCCGGTTCGACGGCCACGGCCTCGCGGTCGGGATGGAGCCATAAGGCCTGCTGCCGCTCGGCCATTTCCGGCGGGCAGACGAACTTGGCACAGCGGCTGCCGTCTTTGGACTCTGGTTTCAGCAGCGACGATTTCCATTGCGGTTCGTCGAACGTGCCGGTGGCAAGCACGTTCTCCTGGCGGTCGTGGCGGCGGAGGACGACGTTGTCGACCCAGAATGTGCCGCGGATGCCACGCTTGGCCTGCTTGATGATCAAAGGCCGCGCGTACGCAGCGTTCGGGGGCGACTTGACCGTACTGGTCACGTGCAGCCAATCGTGGGTGCCGCCGCGTGCGATGGCCGGCTGGTAGAAAAGGGTCTTGCCAGCGGCGTCGGCCCAGCAGATCGATAGTTCAAAGCCTTGCGACGGGTAGAGATCGTACTGCAGCACATGCCGGTCGTAGGCCACACCGTCGCGCGCCTCGGCGCGCTCGGTGCGAACCTGGCGGGGCGCATCGCCCAGGCTGGGCTCGACCACGACCAGGTGCAGCCAGCGCGGGGCCTCCAGTCGCAGTTCGTAGTTTGTGCTCGCGCCGGCCACTTCCGGCAGATAGGGCTTGAGCAGTTGCGCGGTGCCGCGCGGGAAGTAGACCTTCGTGGCATTGGGGAAGAAGGTCGGCTCGGGGGGCGCGGCTGCAGCGGCCCATGTGCAGGCCAACAGCGCACCGACGGGGATCGCCGCCAATCTCCACACAAGGCGATGTTGTCGCGCCCCAAGCATGTTGCTGCTCCTCATGGAATGGACACAGTCGATCACGGTTTCCGGATGACTTTCAGGGCCACGTCTTTCTGGATGGGGGGCAGAACGTAGCGCACCGCTTGTTCCGCCGAACGGGTTGTGGTGCTGGAAAGCACCTTCCCGGAGCGCGTATCCCACAGTTCGACACGGTACTCGCCCTCCTGTTTCACGGGGAGGGAAATCGCGGCGCCGGCGATGGTGGGCGGAATCTTGCCCTGGTGGCCGGCCTGGTGCCAGGTGTAGAAGCGGTTCTGCACCCAGGCCCAAGTCTTTCCCTCCGACTGCAGGCAGAAACCGCGGAGGCCCTCGTGGGTGATCGTGGGCGAGGCCATCTCCCAACGAGGCCTGGTCAGCGACTCGCCCTGCAGGTAATTGCGCATTGCGGTGGCATGGCACAGTTCGTTCTTGCGGTCGATGAAGGCGCCCATCCATTCGGTGCCGCCGACGGCGTTCTTGAGGAACAGGCTGATCCAGAGGTGGTTGTGGAAGGAAATCGCCTCGGGGAATTTCCACCGCTCGCCGGTGAGGTAGTACAAGGCACGCTTCGGCCCGTAGGCGTCCTCCGGCTTGGTCCATTCGACCATCCCGCCCTCGGGGTTGATGAGCGGACACTGGAACTGGCCGTATTTCTGCATCAGTTCCAGGCTGAGGGTGACGGCGTCGACCTCGCGCTGTCCGTCGATGGCCGACGAGGCCTGGCCCATTGGGACGGCCGGAGCGGGCTGAGACGCCGACGGGCTTTTGGGGCGGTTCTTGAAATACCAGTCGGGGATGAGGATCGCATCGCCGCCTTCGGCCACGGAACGCGGCCCCTCGCCCATGATGTGCGGGTGCTGGTAGACGTCGATCGCGCGCACGTAGTTTTGCAGACCTTTGATCCAGGTGCGCGTCATGAGAGGCGAGAAACGGGCCCCGGCCTGGCCCTCGTCGCCGATGGCCCACACCAGCAGGGCGGGGCTGTCGCTGTGGCGGGCCACGAAATAGCGAAGGTGGTCGCGCTGCATCTCCAGGGCCCGGGGGTGGAAGTAGAGTTCTTCGACCGTGCGGCATGGCCCGCCCTGGGCCACGGAGTAGGGCAGGGTGTCCAGTCCGTAGCAGATCGAGCGGCACAGGTCGTCGTAGCAGGTGACCCAGTAGATGCCCAGTTCTTCCAGGGTGCGGATGCGGTGTTCGCACTTCCAGGCGACGTGCTGATCGATGTAGCCGCCGCCCGTGTAGAGCCGGCCGAAGAACTCGGCCAGACAGTAATCGTAATTGCAACCGGCCTGGGCCTTGCGGCGATAGTAGGCGTCGAGACGATGGGTGGAGACCCAGCGCGGATTGCCGCCGAAGATGTAGTTGGCATCGCGGAGCCAGCCGCTGGGGCCGATGCCGAAGTAGGAGTCGCCATTGTCGAACTGGAAGTAGCGCGGATCCTCGCGGCTGACGCGGAGGAATCCCTTGCGTTGCGACGGCACGATTTCGAACACCTGATCGGGCGTACGGCGCATGCCGCCGGCGTCGCCGGCGATCAGGTGCAACTTATGGGGTCCAAGCTGTTGCGGCCGATAGTAGAGCCGCCACGGGTTGCAGCGTTTCGGCAGGAGGATTTCCTCCTCTTCGCTCAGCGGCACAGCCGAAAAGTCCTGCGCAAAGAAGGCCGCCACCTGCTCTGTGCGGCCGGAGGGGGTTTCGATCTCGGCCTGGACGTTGATCTGGCGCGGATCGAAGGGATTGTCGTAGGCGGCGGACAGTTCCAGGGGGATGCTCAGCAACTGGAACTGTTCGACTTGCTTCGGCAGCGGATCCAGACGCACGGCCAGAGGGCGGGCATCGTGCGTGGGGGCGACATCGTCGAGTTGCACGCGATGCGCACCGGCTCTCTTGGCGGCCAGCGCTGCTGGGGCGACCAGAATCAGCTCGTCTTCGCGGAGGATGTACGGCGGCAGGTCCAGGGCGCACAGTTCCTGCGGCGTGAAGGTCGTTTGTGCGCCGCGCGCGAGCAGGGCGTCGCCGAGGTGGAGGACAACCGAGAGCGTCTGTCGCGTGTCCGCCTCTCCCGCTTGCGGGAGAGGGGAGATGGTGGGGCGTTCGGTCTTGTCGCGATCCAACACAATCCCATTCTTCGCCGTGCGTTCGTAGGGCAGCGTCCGGTAGAGGAAGACGTGCCCCAAGACCCCGCCGCCGCGAGCCTGGGCGTAGTCGTTCACGCGCAAGACCAGCAGATTTTCTTCACCGTAGCGAACCTGCGAGGTCAGATCGACGTTGACCGGCTCGGGGATGCGCGCTCCCCAACGATAGAAGCGCCGGCCCAAATGGGCCCCATTCAAGAACGCATCCAGCGAGTCGTCGACGGCGGTGCAGAAGAAGCCCAGCCGATAGCCGCGGAGTTCTGCCGGGACGTGAAACCGCAGGCGCAGCCAGGTGACCTGGTCGTTGAGTTCGGCGTGCCCCAGGTTTTCCCAGCGGCGGCCGAGGCGGATCGGTTGCCAGCCGGGAGTCTGGAGGGCGGCTTCGTATTCAGCCGGGGCCTGTTGGGCGTCGGCGGCCAGTTCCTTTTCGCTGCGTCCGAAGCCGACCCTGGTTGGCCAAGGCGTGCCCCGCGCCAGGTATTCCCAGTCCACAGCGCGCA
>CALARR010000148.1 GCA_937889015.1 uncultured Planctomycetales bacterium
TGTGGGTCAAGGAGGATCGGATCCGGATTCCGGCGGGCAAGACGGCGCAGGTGCGCGCGGCGGCGCCCGGCAAACTGGGCAGCGAGCTGCGTTTCGAACTCAGCGAACCGCCGGACGGGATCCTGATCGAAAAGGTGGCGGGTGAAAAGGAAGTGGCCACGGTTCATCTCCAGACCGACGCGAAGGCGGTCCGTCCGGGTCAGAAGGGGAATCTGTTGTTCAACCTGATCTGGGAACACCAGGTTACCGATGCGGAGGGGAAGCAGGTTACCACGCGGACCCCCATGGGAATGTTGCCGGCCTTGCCCTACGAGATCATGAAACCCTGATCGACCTGCGGCGTAATCAACCGTTGGCCATCGGCCCTGTTGATGCCGGCGCAGTCCAGGATCGCATCTTCGTCCGGATTCCAGACGTATCGGTTGGAATGCGCGGTTCCCGCGGCCGCGGAACGAAGATCGAAAACGCGGACCTCGATAGCAGGAGTGGATATGTCCGGCCAAGCACGGGTCTGGCTGCTTGTCGGGGCTTGGGGGGTCTGGTGCGTGACTGGCCTGCCGGCCCCGCCGCGCGCTAGCGCCGGAGAGGTGCGCCAAGGGCTGCTATTGGCCCAGGCGGACCAGCGATCGGCCGACATCGAGCGGATGCAGCGGCTGACTTTGCAGTTGGAGCAGCACAACCAGGCCAAGCGCTATGCCGAAGCCGAGGCCGTGGCGCAGCAGATCGTGACGATTGCCGAGCGGTCGTTGGCCGATCGGCCGGACATCATCGCCAATGCCGTGTCGATCCTGGCCGATCTGAAGAAGGACCTGCGCAAACCGGCCGAAGCCGAGCCGCTGTACCAGCAGGCAGCGGATCTGTGGGAAAAGGCCAAGGGGCCCAATGATCGGGCCGTGGCCAAGAACCTCCAATCGCTGGCTTCGCTGCGATACAAGCAGCAGCGCTACGCCGAGGCGGAGGCCCCTTACCGCCGCGTCTTGCAGATCCGCGAAAAGAACCTTGGGCCGCAACACACCGACACGGCCGACGCCCTCTTTAACCTGGCTCAGACCGAGCGCCTGCAGGCTAGATACGCCGAGGCGCTGCCGCTGTACCAGCGCGCCTTGGCGATCTATGAGCAGGCGCGCGGGCCGGAGCACCAAGACGTGCTGGATTGCCTGCAGCGGATGATCGACGTGCAACGCAACGGCGGCAACTCGGCCGAGGCGGTGCCGCTGGCCGAGCGCGCGGTGGCGATCTGCGAGAAGACCTTGGGCGGTGAGCACCAAGACACCCTCTCCAGCCTCAACGCCTTGGCAGGGCTGTATCACGCCGTGGGACGGTACGACGACGCGCAGCCCTTGTACCAGCGCGTCCTGGCGGACTACGAAAAGCGCTACGGGGCCCAGCACATCAACACAGCCCACTGTCTGTACAACCTCGGCAACGGCCACTTGCACGAGGATCAGTATGCCGAGGCCGAACCGCTGTTGGCGCGAGCCCTGGCAATCTACGAGAGGGTGCGCGGGCCTGAGCATGGCGACGTAGCCGACGCCAGCCAGAAGCTGGCCGATGCTCGCTATAGCCTGGGGCAATATCAGCAGGCCGAGCCCTTGTTCCGCCGGGCCCTGGCGATCCGCGAGAAGACCCTGGGGGCCGAGCACCATCGAGTCGCCGCCTCCCTTCAGGGCCTGGCCAACGCCGTGTACGCCCAAGACCGCTTCGCTGCCGCCGAACCGCTGTATCGCCGCGCGGCGGCCATCTATGAGAAGTCCGATGGACAGGAGAGCCTGGCGTGGGCCGGGGCCAGTGAAGGACTCGCCCATTGCGCCCATGCCTTGGCACGCTATGCGGAGGCCGAGTCGCTGCTCAGACGCGCGCTGGAAATCCGCGAGAAACTGCAGGGAACCGAGCACGAAGAGGTGGCCCGCACCTTGACCAGCCTGGCTCGGGCCCTGGTCGGTCTGTCGCGCTATGCCGAGGCGGAACCGCTGTATCGACGCGTGCTGGCCATCCGCGAGAAGACGGCCGGAGCCGATCAACTTGAGGTGGCCGACACGCTGGGGGACCTGGCCGACCTTTGCGACAGCCGCGGAGACTATGCCGAGATGGAGGCCCTGAGCCGCAAGGCCCTGGCGATCCGCCAGAAGGCCCTCGCCGCCGACGACCCGGTCGTGGCCCAGAGCCTGCACAATGTGGCGCACGCGCTTTCCAGGCAGGCGCGCTATGCGGAGGCGGAGAGCTTGTTTCGTCAAGCCCTGGCGATCCGCGAGAAGTTGGAGGGCTTTGCCCAGATCGACCTGGCGGCCACGCTGCATCTGTTCGGATACATGTGCATGGAGCAGGGACGCTTCGGTGAAGCCGAACCGCCGCTGAAGCGGTCGGTGGAAATCCGCGAGCGGCTTCGCGGCCCCGAGCATCCTGACGTGGCGGTGAGCCTCAACGACCTGGGCAACCTGTACCACGAGCAGGGGCGCTACGCCGAGGCCGAGGCCACGCACAAGCGCGCTTTGGCCATTCGCGAGAAGACCCAAGCGGCCGATCAGGACGATGTGGCCGCCTCGCTGCACAACCTGGCGAGAATCTGCTACGTTCGCGGGCGTTTCGCCGAGGCCGAGGCACTGTTCAAACGCGTTCTGCCGATCTGGGAGAAACGCCTGGGAGCGGAGCATCCCAACATGGCCACCACCTTGACCGGCGTGGCCAACGTGTATCGCGAGCAAGGCCGCTTTGCCGAGGCCGATTCCCTGCTGCAGCGCGCCCTGCAGATCCGCCGGAAGGCGTTTGGCTCCGAGCATCCGGACACGGCGAACAGCCTCAGCAACCTGGTGGACCTCGATCGCGATCAGGGGCAGTTCAGCCAGGCGGAAACCTATGCGAAACAGTCGCTGGCCATCCGCGAAAAGGTCTTGGGCCCCGAGCATCCGGACACCGCCGCCTCGTTGGCCGACCTGGGCGGTCTGTACTGCGATCTCGGCCGCCACGACGAGGCGGAGACCCTGCTGAATCGGGCCCTGGCGATCAAGGAGAAGGTGCACGGCGCGCAGCATCCCCAGGTGGCCAGCGGGCTGTTCTCGCTGGCCAGCCTCTACGCGGAGCGCGGCGATTCGGCCAAAGTCGATCCCCTGCTGGATCGCGCGATCGGTGTCCTCGAACGAAGTCGCATCGCGCCGGAACTGCAGTTGAAGTGCTACCGCCTGCGCGCCGACTCGGGCTGGAAGGCCAAGCGCAAGGGGGAGGCCCTGGCCGACCTGCGCAAAGCCATGGACCTGGCCGAGCAGCTTCGCGCGCAGGGCTCGGGCACGGCACACGAACGAGCCCAGTTCTTCAGCCGCTTCGCCGACGTGTTCGAACAAATGGTGGCCTGGCAAACCGAGTTGGGCGATCCGGGCGAAGCCCTCGCGGCCATCGAGCGCGCCCGGGCACGCAGCCTGCTGGACGACTTGAACCTGTCCGGGGCGGACGTGAACGTGGGCCGTTCGGGAGCGGAACGCGAGTCGCTTCAGCAACAGGAGGCCCAGCTCAAGTCGCGCATCGCGGAGCTGGAGGGGAAGCTTTCCGCGGCCGAAAGCGATGCGGATCGCGGCCCCCTGCAAACGTCACTGACGGCGGCGCGCGAGGCGCTGTACGACCACTATCGCGACCAGCGCAGCACCAGCCCCGTGTATCGCAACCTGCTGGCGGTGGGAACGGGGCCCGTGCGCATCAGCCGTCTGCAGCAGCAACTGGTGGGCGCGGACGGGTTGTTGCTGGTGTATCTCTTGGGCGAGAAGAACGGATACCTGCTGACCGTCGCGCCGGCGGCCACGCAGATCGCCGCGCTGACCGTGGATGAACCGGCCGCGCAGGCGTTGAGCGTCGAGGCCGGGCCGCTCACCGCCAAACGGCTCCGCGCGGCCTTGATGAACGAGCAGGGCACGGGGATCCTGCAGCAACTGGCCGAACGCGATGCGGCCGACCGGGCGACGGCCAAGCTGGCCGCACTGTGGCGGCTGCTGATTCCCGACACGCAGCGCTCCGATCTGACCGCCGGGAAGATCCAGCGGCTGATTCTCGTGCCCGATGGCCCCTTGAGCCTGTTGCCTTTCGAGACCCTGGTGGTCAAGCCGGGCCGGGAGCCGCAGTACCTGCTGGACGTGGGGCCGCCGATTCTCTACGGTCCTTCGGCCACGGTGCTCTACAATCTCATGGAGCGCCCTGTGGTCCAGCAGGCCCCGGATCGCAAGCCGGTGTTGACGGTGGGCGATCCGAGTTATCCCGCGCCCAAGGCGCCCGCGGCGGGCGAGGACGCGAGCGCCCTGACCGGGCTGGCGGTCAGCGCGCGCTATGCGGCGGCCGGCGGTTCGCTGCCGCGCTTGCCCTACTCGGCCATGGAGTCGAGTTGGCTGGCCGAGAGCTTCGGCAAGCACGGCCTGGCTGCCGAGCAGCTTCTGGGAGACAAAGCCACCAAGGCCGGCGTCCGCCAGCAGGTGGCCCAGCGGCGAATCGTGCATCTGGCTTGCCATGGCCTGACCGATCAATCCTACGGCAACTTCTTTGGAGCCTTGGCCCTGACGCCCGGCGCTCGGGCCGCGGCCGACCCGAACGACGACGGATTCCTGACCCTGGCCGAGATCTACGAGTTGCGGTTGCAGGGCTGCGAACTGTCGATCCTCAGCGCCTGCCAGACGAACTTCGGGCCGC
Source organism: uncultured Planctomycetales bacterium (assembly GCA_937889015.1). Lineage (GTDB taxonomy): Bacteria > Planctomycetota > Planctomycetia > Pirellulales > Thermoguttaceae > CALARR01. The sequence goes on from CALARR010000148.1 coordinate 4,663, forward strand.
AACAGCAGGGTGAGGGGGTGTGGGCCTTGTCGCGCGGGTTCCTGGTGGCCGGCTCGCGGCGCGTGGTGGCCAGCAACTGGCTGGTCGACGACGAGGCGGCCGCCAACCTGGTCAGCTACTTCGCCAGCCTGGTGGCCAAAGGGGAAACGCCCCCGGGCCGGACCAGCTACGCGCGCGCCCTGCACGAGGCCAAACGTTGGACGCGCCAGCAGGAGAAGTGGCGCAGTCCTTATTTCTGGGGCACGTTCGTGCTGGTGGGGCCCGACTGAACCGCGGTCTGCGCGGCAGGCTGTCCAGGAAATAGGCGCGGCGCACATGGCCGCGGCGTGCCCCTGCCGGGTAGGGTAGAAGAGGATGCCCGGTCCGCTGCCGGAGCCCGTTCCGGAAGCGGCCCGACCGGGCCGGTTCTCTCTCGCCTCCTACTTCGCCAAGGGAGTTTGTGCCGATGTGGATCGCTTCACGCCGCGGGTTTCTGAAGGGTTGTGCGGCTCTGGCCGCGGGCAGTTCCTGGCTGCGCTCGCTGGCTGCGGCGGCCGTGGGGCTTGAGGAGAAGCCCGACTCGGCGCCTCCCGGAGGGACCGGCCTGGCGCTGCTGGGCAAGGTTGCCGCTCGACCGTCGGCCACGATCGCCGCTTCGCCGCTGGGAGTAGGGTTCGAGACGCTGGACCGTCAGATGTTCGTGCCCGAGCGGACCTACCAGCACCTGGCTCAATTGGGCGTGAAGTGGGCACGCTGCCAGACCGGCTGGGCGCGGACCGAGACCAGGCCGGGCGCGTACGATTTTGCCTGGCTGGACAGCGTCGTCGATGCCCTGCGCAAGATCGGGGTGCAGCCCTGGTTCAACCTGGGCTATGGCAACCGCTTGTACACTCCGGACGCGGCTGACGCGACGGCCGTGGGCTGGGCGCCCGTCTTCAGTCCCGAAGCGCGCGAGGCCTGGGCTCGCTACACGCGCGCCATCGCCCAGCACTATCGCGACCGCGTGCAGCACTGGGAAATCTGGAACGAGCCGAACATCAAGTCCTTCTGGCAGCCTCGCAATCCCTCACCCGACGATTACGTGGAGCTGGTCAAGCTCACGGCGCCGATCATCACCCAGCGCGTGCCCAACGCGGTGATCGTCGCTGGGGCCTTCTCACGCATGCCCACCGAGTATCTGCAACGCTGCCTGGAACTGGGACTGGGTGACTATGTCCACAAGGTCTCCTACCATCCCTATCGGGCCATTCCCGAGGGCGAGTGTACCAAGTCGCTCACCGCCTACGAGCGCGAGGTCGCCCAATGGCGCGAACTGCTGCGCAAGCACAAGCCGGGCCTGGAACTGTGGCAGGGCGAAAATGGCGCCCCCTCGCAAGACGGCACGGCCGGCGCCCTGAGCCAGTATCACTGGACCGAAACCCGGCAGGCCAAATGGGTCACGCGGCGGATCCTCAGCGACCTGCGCCTGAAGCTGGAATTGACCAGCTACTTCCACATGGTCGACATGGTCAACTACGTGACGACCAAAGGACCGTCGGGCAAGACGAACTTCAAGGGGCTGCTGCGCGGCAGCGACTATACGCCCAAACTCTCGTACTTCGCCTATCAGTGTCTGTGCGCCTTGTTCGACGCGCAGACCGTGCGCGTCGATCTACCGCTGGAGTTGCCGACGGCCGAGACGGCGAAGGCTGTGACCGCGGCCTTCGTGCGCAACGGCCGGCCGATCTATGCCTATTGGCTCCCGGCCGACCTCAACGAACAGATTCCCACCCGGCCGATCGACATCACGATCCCGGACGCCAAACAGGCGCCTTTGACGGATCCGGTGCTCATCGATCCGTTGACGGCCGGCGTCCACCGCTTGGCCTCAGCTAAGCAGCAAGGCGGCGCGTGGAAGATCACGGCGCCGGTGGCCGACTATCCGTTGTTGCTGGCCGACCGGCGCGTCATGTGATCGAACCTCAGCGGGTCGGCACCGGTGGCAATGACGGAGGCGTGTCCGGGGACATTGCGCCGGTCGCTGGCCTGGGGAGCGGCTCGTTGTACAGCTCCCAGCCGCGATCGGTCATGGCGAACCGATACACGCCGGTTTGCAGGCTATAGCGCGCCATGCCCAGGCTCCGTCCGCGGTCGAAATCGATCACCCACGCACGGTCTTCGGTGAACTCCTGGGTCTGTCCGGGCTCGATCGAATAGGGCATGCCGTTGAGCGTGTAGTTCAGCCGCCCCGTATTGGTGGCCGGGTTGACGATCTTGATCGGACCGCCAGAGAAGACCGGTACCGGCAGCGTATTCTCCAGGATCGGCCGCTGCACGACGTACGGTTGGACCGGATAGCCATAGCTGGTTCCCCAGCCGTATCCGTAGCCCGGATACCCGCGGTGTCCGTAGCCTGAATACCAGCTCGGGCTGTGGTACGAGGGGCTCCCCGAGCCCCAATACACCCCAGGCCCTCCACCGCCCAGAGTGACTCCAAATCCGCCACCACCCTTGCCCGGACCTTTGGCCAGGCCCGTGACGGGCGAAAAGGCGAACGCGGCGAGGACGATTGCCACCGTGGTGAGAAGAACTCGCATAGCAAATCTCCTGTGTTGGCCTGCTTTCGCAGACGCTGGAGCCGTGCGCGCGGTCGACGAGAGGCGACTCCCCACTAGGCCGACCGCAGCGGGACGGCGTATGTGTCACACCCAATGAATTCATGCGGCCGCTTCTGCGCGGAAAACCCCCACCAGGTCGTGCGACAGGCGGACGCCGTGGTCCGGCATCCGAAACACATCCAATAGGCGGGGTGCCGCTCGTTTCGGATCTGTGATATCGGGCGTGAAAGCCGGCGGCAGAACAGGAAAAGGCAAAGAACTTGGGGCAGGGCCGGGGGCTGCTAGCATTCCGGCCAACCCCTGGCAGGCCAAGCTGTCGGCCCAGGCCGATCGATTGGGAAACTCGGCCGCATGGCGGACTGGACTTCTTGTTGACACGCAGGTCCATGGCACGACTGGCAGCCAAATGAGGGGCCCACCTCGGTCGCAAAGCGTCCAGCAAATAGTCGCGGCGCGCATTGCGGCTGCCGCCCGAGGGTGAGTAGGCTGGAAGGCACAAAAGGGCGAGGCGAGAGGCGAGACCTTCGGCTTTCCGCTCTCCGCTTTCGGCGTTCAGCCACGTAGGGCGTTGCCGAGCCAAGCGAGGCACGCCGGAATTACTGGGAGGCACGCTGGGGCAAAGGCACAGCGGCCGTATCCAATCCTGTTGACTCCATTTCGCGGACGATCACCATGAAACACATCTGCTCGAT